>JAGUZX010000028.1 GCA_020060545.1 Desulfovibrio sp.
CTACTCAGGCTGCTTGACACACGTATGTGCGTTAGCGGTTTCCGGCGCAATGTCAGCTGCTCGCGGGAAAGGGCATCGACTCGCCTGCGGCCTCATCAACGGGCTGCCCTCGACATTCGCCATCCATGGCTCATGTCTTAAGCGGCCTGCATCCATGCAGGCCGGCCCGCTCAAGGCCTTGCCTCGTCGGCCCTTTCTGCCGCTCGGGCACAATGCCATTTCGCCGGAAACCGCTAACGCAGGCTAAGCAGTTACTAACCGTTTTCTTCATGGGCGCAGCACGCTGCGCCCCTACCTTCCGGCTTCTGACTTCTGATTAACGCGGTAGACAACCCCCCGGAAAAGCGCGATCGTTTCGCCTCGATCGTCTTCGACGACAATGTTGTAGATGCCGGTTTTTCTGGTCAGCGCCTCTTCTCTGGCCGTGGCTGTCAGGACGGCGCCCACCCGCACCGCGCCGGTAAAATTGATGCTGACCTGCAGCGCCACCGCCGGGCCGCGCGAATTGGAGGCGATCGCAAAGGCCGTGTCGGCGAGGGAGAAGATCGCGCCGCCGTGGGCGATGCCGTGGAAATTTAGCATATCGCCGGTTAACTTCATTTCTACTCTGGCGCAGCCGGGGGTGACCTCCAAAAGCTTAACGCCGAGCAAGCGGGGGAAGGTCTCAGTATCAAATTTGGCGGCGACAGCGTTTACTTTGGGATCGGAATGATGCTCCAGGATTCCGGCACCTCTCTTTCTCCGTTGCTTTCTTTTCTCTTTCTCTTTCTCTTTCTTTCCTTTTATTTATTTATTTGTTTGTTTGTTCTCTCTCTCTCTCTCTCTCTCTTGCTCTATTGCTCTTACCGCTTCACCTTTTTAGCCTGGTTCACAACTCATCCCCGCCCTTTGAGGAAGAGCTCCATCAGCGCGTGGCCTTCGGCCAGGTACAGCCCTGTCCCGGCCGCGCAGATCTCGTCGAAAGACTGGCGGGGATTGTCTTTTGCCCCGTTGTTCTGATAAATCAAAAAGGGGACCGGGTCAGCGGTATGGGTCCGCAAGGACAGCGGCGTGGCGTGGTCGGTCAGGAACATGATCCGGTAAGCTTCGCCTCGCCGGTCAAGCGTTTCTTTGATTACCCGCACAATCTTTTGGTCGATCAGTTCAATTGCCCTGACCTTGTTTGCCACGTCACAGTGATGGCTGCACTCATCGGGCGCTTCAATATGGATGTAGACGAAATCCCGGCCGGCCGCGAGGGCGTCCAGCGCGGCTTCCGCTTTCCCGGTAAAGTTGGTATTGATGTTTCCGGTGGCCCCCTCAACCGTTGCCACTTCCATGCCGGCGCAAATGGCGATCCCCTTCACCAGGTCAACGGCGGCAACGATTGTGCCTTTCAGCCCGTATTTCTGCTCAAAATCCGGCAGCAGCGGCTTTTTCCCTTCACCCCAGATCCAGATTGAATTGGCGGGCCTTAAACCCCGGTCAACCCGCTTGCGGTTTATCGCGTGCCGCCGCAGGAACCGGCCGCTTTGGCGCATCATCTGTTCCAGAACGAAACCTTTTTCGCCTTCCGGTAGGTACGGTTTTATTCTTTGGCCGAGAATATCGTGGGGCGGGGTCAACCTCCACCTTTCCGGGCCGCCGGACCAGATCATCAGGTGCCGGTAACTGACCCCGGGATAAAAACGGATCGCCGCCGTGCCCAGGTGCTCGTTGACCGACTCAATCAGCTCTTTTGACTCGGCCGAAGAGATTTCACCGGCGCTGTAGTCGATCATCGTTTTCGCGTCATACCGCGCCTCGCCGGACAGCGTTACCAGGTTGCACCGGAAAGAAATGTCGCCATCCTGCATCGCCACGCCCATAGCAATGGCTTCAAAGGGTGAACGGCCGGTAAAGTATTGCCGGGGGTTATACCCGAGCACCGCCAGATTGGCGGTATCGCTGCCCGGGGGCATGCCTTCGGGGATCGTTTTGACCATGCCCAGAATGCCGCGCCTGGCCAGATCATCAGCCGCCGGCAGTCGGGCGTATTGGAGCGGGGTTTTACGGCCAAGCTCTTCAACGGGGTAATCCGCCATCCCGTCTCCCAGAATGACAACGTATTTCACGGTAATTTCTCCTCCGCCACAAGCGGCACCTTTAACCGTAACGGGAGCCGTCGTTAGGATGTAGTCGGCAGCAAATTGTTATTCTTCAACCGCCTTCCATAATCCTGCTCCGGCAAAGGAAGCATCTAGAAACAGTCCGGTGCCGAAAGTGACAGGAAGCGGAAGAACCGTTTCTTTGCTTTACTCACCGTTCATCTGGGACTTTGTCCATTTCTTGCTTTTGTGTTGGATAATAGAGGAAAAAGGCTCCCTTTGTAGAATTAAATATCAATTTATTATAAAAATGGAGTTATCTGATGGGACAAGAGGAAATCGTCCAGCGGCTGGAAGCCTTGTTTAAAAACTCAACGGAAGCGATCGTTCTTTTTGACCGGAACCATTGTGTGGTCGACATAAATCAAAGGTTTGTTGAACTTTTCGGGTATGAACTCGCGGAGATCAAAGGCCTGGATGTCGATCGCGTTATGGAGATGGGGAAAGCGAACAGCTCCAACCGGGGTTATACTGAAGCTGTCATATCAGGGAAAAAAGTAGAGGCGGAAGCAACCCGCTACAGCAAAGACGGTTTACCGATTGAAGTTTTGGTCAAAGGCGTGCCGATTATCATCGACGGTGAATTTACCGGCGGATACGGTATTTATACTGACATCACCGCACGCAAGCGGGTGGAGGCGAACCTGCGGGAGAGCGAGGCGCGTAATCGCGCCTTGCTTGATGCCATACCTGATCTCATGCTTATATTTAACCGGGACGGTGTATTTTTGGATTATAACGTAAACGATCCGGAAAAGCTGTTCTTTTCGCCCGAATTGTTTTTAAACCATCATGTTTCGGATGTCTTGCATCCCCGGCTGGCCCAAACGATCATGACCGGTTTAAACCTTGTTTTTACCGGCAGGCAGCCCCAGCTTTTCGAATTTAGCGTTGAACTTGGCGGTAAACTGCGTCATTTTGAAAGCCGTCTGGTGCTTTGCGGAGAAGAGAGGGCGCTAGCTATACTCCGCGATATTACCGAGGCGAAACATGTTGAAGATGCTTTGCGTAAATCGGAAGAAAGATACCGGGAGATTTTGGCTTCCATTGAAGAAGGTTATTACGAGGCGGACCTGGCCGGGAATATCATATTTTGCAACGATGCCGCCGGCCGGTTGATCGGTTATGCCCCGGAAGAGCTTTTGGGGATGAACTACAAAGATCTCTATCGGAACCCTGCCGCCGCCTATAACACCTTTCACCAGGTCTTTTTAACCGGCGAGCCTGACCGTGGTTTTACGATGGAGATGATCCGCAAAGACGGCACTCCCACCTACGGGGAGTTGTCGATCTCGTTGATCAAAGACAAGGACGGTGCGATCACCGGCTTCAGAGGGGTGGCCCGGGATATTACCGAGCGGATCCACTTTGAAGAGCGCCTGAAATATTTAAGCCTCCATGATCACCTTACCGGCCTCTACAACCGGACTTTTTTTGAAGAGGAGCTTAACCGTTTAAGTATCAGCAGGGAGTATCCGCTGAGCATTATCACTGCCGATTTGGACGAATTGAAGTTAGTCAATGACACCATGGGCCATGACAAAGGAGATCAAATGTTGAAAGACGCCGCCGCCATATTGAAAAAGTCCCTGCGGAGTTCAGACATCCTGGCCCGGGTGGGAGGCGATGAGTTCAGCGTCATCCTGCCGCGCACCGATGCAGAAACCGCGGAAAGCATTGCCGCCCGGATTAGGGAAAACATCGATCAACACCGGAAAAAGGCCAGGCTGCCTCTCGGTTTATCCCTGGGCCTGGCCACTTCTGATACTGAGGATATTGCGATCAAGGAGCTTTATAAACGGGCCGATGATCTGATGTACCGCGACAAGCTTTATCACAGCACCAAGGCCCGTAATAAGAATCTTCATGCGCTCCTGGTGGCCTTGGAAGAAAAAGACTTTATCACCGAAGGCCATGCGCTTAAGTTGGAGGAACTTTGCCGGAAAGTTGGCGAAAAAATAAACCTTTCTACCGGCCAACTTTCTGACCTGGCCCTCTTGGCCCAGGTTCACGACCTGGGAAAAGTGGGCATACCGGATGAAATCTTGTTTAAAAGAGAATCGCTTACCCGGGAAGAATGGAAAACGATGCGCCAGCACCCGGAAAAGGGGTACCGCATCGCCCTTTCCTGCACGGACCTGTCAGGCGTGGCCGATTTTATCTTAAAGCACCACGAGCGGTGGGACGGAAGCGGTTACCCTCTGGGCATAAAGGGCGAAGAGATCCCCGTGGAATGCCGCATCCTGGCGATAGCGGATGCCTATGATGCCATGACCAAAGACAGGCCCTACAGCAAAGCCAGGTCACATCAAGAAGCGGTGGATGAATTGAAGCGCTGCGCCGGCACCCAGTTTGATCCGGAGTTGGTGCAGGTTTTTTTGTCTCTTTACTGATCCCGGGAAAATAAGCTGTAAGAGCACAGGGATAGCCTTGATAGCCTCAGCCTTGTGCTTTTATTTTTGAAAAAAACTGGCCCCGGATGATTTGCAATCAGACAAAAAAGGAAGCCATATTATGAAGAACAAACAACAATATAGCAAAAGATTATTACTTTATAACAAAGGTATTATTGAGAATAAAACGAAATTACCTTAACCTATAGCTTCAAGACAGAAAAGGAGGCCCGCTCGATTTGGAAAAACTGCCGTTATGGGTGCCTGATGAAGCGAGAAAGAAAGAGGCCAACATCACAAAATTTACCGATTTTGTCAGTGAAAGAACCGGGCAGGCTTTCCCGACATATAACGATCTTTACGCATGGTCAATCGCGGACATTCCCCGCTTTTGGGCGTTAATGTGGGAATATGGCGGGATCAAGTTTTCGAAAAGTTACGGCCGGGTGCTCAGCAACCCGGACCAAATGTTTCACTCCCGGTGGTTCGAAGGGGCAAGACTCAATTTTGCCGAAAATTTACTGCGCCGCCGTGACGCAAAAACTGCGATCATTGCGAAAGGCGAAGCGGATGCACAGCTGCGGCGGATTACGTATGAAGAGCTATATGACCAGGTAGCCCGGTTCAGCCATTCGTTAAAGGAGATGGGTGTCGTGGCGGGTGACCGGGTTGCCGGTTTTATGCCCAATATCATCGAGACCGTGATCGCCATGCTGGCTGCCACCAGTATCGGGGCTGTCTGGTCATCGTGTTCCCCGGAATTTGGGACCAGGGGGGCCTTGGATCGTTTCGCTCAGATCCGGCCGAAAGTCCTCGTGACCGTAAACGGCTATACCTACAATGGAATGCCATTTAATACCATGGCCAAAATCAATGCCATCGCCAGCCGGATACCGTCTTTAGAGCGGGTAGTAGTAGTTCCTTATACCGAAGCTGAAATTAATTTAAAAGGATACCCCAATGCCGTTTCTTACCGGCAGTTTATTTCTCCCAGGCAAGGGCTGGAGATCGAGTTTGCGCAGTTGCCCTTTGATCACCCCGTGTACATCCTCTACTCTTCGGGCACTACGGGCGCGCCAAAGGGGATTGTCCATGGCGCCGGGGGCACTTTAATCCAGCTTTTGAAAGAGCTGATCCTCCATACCGACTTGAAAAAGGACGACACCATCTTTTACTTTACTACCTGCGGGTGGATGATGTGGAACTGGCTGGTTAACTCCCTGGCCGCCGGTTCCACTATTGTCTTGTACGACGGGTCGCCTTTTTATCCGCATCCCGGCACGCTGTTTCAACTGGCGGAGGAAGTTGGCATCACCATTTTTGGCGCCAGCGCCAGGTACCTGGCTCTTCTCGAGCAAAGCGGCGTAAAACCGGGCCGGGAGTATAATTTAAAACAATTAAAGAGCATCCTTTCGACCGGCTCCCCGCTCTCAGTGGAAAGTTTCAAGTTCGTCTATCGCGAGATCAAGCAAGACCTCTGCCTTTCTTCCATTTCAGGCGGCACTGATATCATTTCCAATTTCGCCGCCGGCAATCCCACTCTGCCTGTTTACGCCGGGGAACTGCAGTGCCGGTCCCTGGGCATGAAGGTAGAAGCCTTTGATCCGGAAGGAAACCCGGTCTTTAACCAGAAGGCGGAGCTGGTCTGCACCGCTCCCTTTCCATCCATGCCGGTCTGCTTTTGGAACGATCCGGATCGCCAAAAATACCGGTCCGCGTACTTTGACACCTATCCCAATGTCTGGCGTCACGGCGATTATATCGAAATCACTGATACCGGGGGTGTAATCGTTTACGGCCGCTCTGACGCCACACTCAACCCGGGGGGGGTGCGCATCGGAACGGCGGAAATATACCGTTTGGTGGAGGCTTTCCCGGAAATAGACGACAGCCTGGTGGTGGGGCAAAAATTTGAAGGTGATGAGCGGGTCATCCTATTTGTCAAAATGGCGAAAGGGGAGCAATTTTCAGAGGAGCTAAAGAAAAAAATCAGCGCCGCGCTGAAAGAAAACGCCTCGCCGCGTCATGTTCCCGCCAGGATCATCCCGATCGGCGAAATACCGTATACGATTAATCATAAAAAGGTGGAGCTGGCGGTCAAAAAGATCATCCACGGGGAAGATGTCCCTAACAGGGAAGCGATCGCGAATCCGCAAGCGCTGGAGCTTTATCGTAATCTTGAAGAGTTAAAAAGATAAATCCGGTTGCCGTGCGGCCGTTTTTTGCGGCGGGTTGGTGCGCCTTCTGCGCCGCCTCGAATAGATTTGAATCTGCGCCGTTTTCTTTATATCGATTGCCGTTGGGTGGGGGAAGACGTTGCAGGCCGGTCAATCAGTGTAATCCTTAAACTGGGGCTTCTGTTTGGTTGCATACACTGCCGCTGCAGCCCGGTTCTTCAGGTTTAACTTATCGAATATTTTAGACACATAATTGCGGACTGTTTTTTCCGCCAGAAAAACCGTTTCGCTTATTTCCTTGTTCGTCTTGCCTTCCGCTATGAGCTGCAAAATTAACTTTTCAGTTTCACTTAACCTGGTTTCGTTTTGCTTTTCCGCGGCAAAGCTTTTCAGTTTGGCCAGGACTTTTCCGGTAATATGGGGATCCAGCAACGATTCTCCCCTGGCCACCCGCTCGATCGCTTCAATAAGTTTGGCGTTGTCGATCTGTTTCAAGATGTAGCCCGAGGCGCCGGCCAGTATCGAAGCGTAAATGGCTTCATCCTCGGCATATGAAGTCAGCATAATCACCTTTGCCTGCGGCAGGGCGGACAATATACCCCGGCATGCTTCGATCCCGTTTACGCCGGGCATCCGGATATCCATGATCACAACGTCAGGAAGCGAGTCTGCCGCTATTTTCAGGGCTTCCTCGCCGGTAGCCGCTTCTCCAACCACCCGGAAATTGTCCTGCAACTCAAGCAAAGCCTTTAAACCCATCCGGACTACGGCATGGTCATCGACAATAAGGACTCGGATCACTTTTTAATCGCTCCCCGTGATGGATGTAGTTGACGCCGGTTGGATGAAGCAGCCCGGGGCGTCGGCAAATACGCCGCCGGCATAATTCAGTTTCTTATACGGTACCGTAATTTCAAATGATGAACCCTGCCAGGGCGCCGTATGGAAAAATACCGTCCCCTGCATCATCCCTACCCGGTAGAAGACATTTCGCAGGCCCTGTTTCTCGCCCCTGAGATTCTCTTTTTCCAGAATGGCCGGGTCAAAACCGACCCCGTCGTCGTGGTAACGGATAACCATTTCGCTGGAGCCAAAGCCGATCAAAACCTGAACTTTCGCGGCATGGGAATGCTTTACCGCATTGGTTAGAAGTTCCCTGAGGATTTGCAGGATATTGTTAATCTGGATAATATTCAGCTCTTCACCTTGCTGTCCCTGGAAATTCAGCTCAATCTGTACAATACCGCTTTCCCGGTACTCCCGCACCAGTTCGCTGATGCCTTCCCTGATGGAAACGCAGGAGAAGTCCTCGGGCTGCAGCTCCTGGATATAATCTCTAATATCCTGGATGACGCGGTTTAAATCTTCTTTGCTGGCGTTCAGCTGCGCCCTGGCCTCTGCGGGTTTCTTTTCCGACAGGAGCGAAACCTGTTCGAGCTTAAGACCGACACCGTAAATTGATTGGATGATCCCGTCGTGCAGCTCTCTGCCGATTCTCTCGCGCTCGCGTAAAAGAACCTGGCGCCGGAGGGCTTCTTCCAGCCTGTATTCCCGTTCTACTTTAAAGACATGCACGATTCGGATCACAAAATAGGTGGTCAGAATCAAAAAAATAGAGCGAAAAAAGATTGTCGGCACCCCCACGAAATCAAAAAAAGAATGCCGGTTTACAATTCTGGCCGGCCACAAAACAGGCTCATTGGCGATGGCGCCCACGATAAATGCTCCAAAGAAAAAGGTCACAGACAGGCCTTTCAAATTTGTTACCAATGAGGGGATGGAGAATCGCTCGATTTCCCTGACCTGCCGCCACAGTCCGGCTCCGGACATCAGGAAACCCGGCAGGGCAAACATATACCGGGCCAGGTTGTCGGCAACGGCAAGATACCGCGCACTTTCCCCGGTGGTGAGGGCAAATACCGCCAGGGCGCCCCAGCAGGCGCTCACTGCAACCCCGGCCCACTTCAGCGGCCTAAACCGCTCAAAATAATCGGTCAGCAAGCAGATGCCCAGCCAGAAAATAAACATAAAAGAGAGAGCCTTAAATCCAAGTTCGGTGTTATGCAGCACGCGCGTCGTCTCCGGGGAGAGCGACGCTTCCTTTACCCGCATCACAATAACAACCAGTTCATTGATGCCGTGGCTGAAGCCGTAACCCGCCAGCAGCCACAGGCTCTTTGCCATTTTGAGCCGGCTGCGGCGGTTAAGTTTCAGGATGACAGCCTGGCCCATCATGAAAAATAAAATGGCATAAATCACGAGCATGATTAACATGTTGTTGCGAAAAAAATCGCCAATCATGACCTCATGTTTCCCTTCAAGATAATCTACCGGTTAATTAAACAAAGACCGCGCAATTCCTGCCCTGCCGTGTTTCTATATTATACCTTCTTGTTTCACAGTTTCTTTAAATCTTATTTTGAACCCTCCTGGTACAGGATCATTTCATTCAGCATCATCCTGTGGCCGGCCAGGAAGCCGTCGAGCTGTTTCATGGCGGAGGCCCGCTGCTCCGGGGTTAAGCCGGCAAAAAAATCTTCACTTTCCAGCAGTTTTTCCTCGAAAGGGATGAGCATTTCAAGCAAATCCCGGGTCTGCCCCTGGTCGAATTCGTCCATCTCGCGGGCGACGTACCACCTGCTTCCGTCCCGCTTTAAAATCTCCAGCGAGGCAAGGATTACTTCTCCTTTAACTCCTTCAAACTTATGGCTGCGCAAAAGAGCTACCACCGCCAGGCCGCCTTTTACCGGTCCCCCTTCCGCCTTCAAAACACGGGAGCCTTCAAGGCGGACGGTATTCTGGATTTGCTCCATTTCGCCGGGGCTGGTATTTAGCCGCGATGCGGGTGTCAGAAGTTGGTATGAAGCTTCGTAGCTTCCCGAGCCGAGCAGGGTATGGAAGGATACCGCCGCATTCAGGGGCGTATCCTGCCTTACCGGGTAGCCGCTGTCCCGATCGACAGGCGGCTTATTGCCTGCGCAGCCATAGGCCGTCAAAATGAACAGAAGCAACAGGGCCAATTTAATCAGCAGCCGCTGCATGTTGATGAGCGCACCTCTTTTTTATTTATTTGCCGGTCAAGCTGTCGCCTGTTTCATCAGGGGCCGGCAACCCGGCCCCTGATGAAACAGCGGAGACGCGGCGCGCCTCCGCTGTTTGCTTGCCGGTAATGTGAATGCTACTGTCCAAAAGCAGGCAGCCCGCGATCCCAATCGCCCGGGATGACAATGTTGTCAAAGAAGGCGTCATGGGGCGGCAGCTTGGTGTCGTCGTAGACGCCGGTAGCTTTGTTCCGCAGGGCATAACGGGCCAGGTCCGTCCTGTTGACATTAAAGAGATGGGTCCGCAAGTTCAGGATATCGTTCTGGTTGTTTAAAGCCACAGTGTTGGTCCCGCCGGCATTGATGATGTACGGCATCGCCCTGGTCATGTTCACCGCGCCGGCATGGCAGGCGGCGCAGGTGGCGGCCAGGCTCTGCTTTAGCGACTCGCCCTGGGCGTTGTACTTGTGGCTGTCGTGGCAGGTGTTGCAGCTGACAAGCCTGCCCTTCAGGCTGCGGCTGCTGTCGTTTGCGGCGACAGACTGAGTGGCGGCCTTGGTATAACCCATCATCTCTTGCCACTGCATGCGGTGCATGTTCGGCAAGCCCTGATCGCTCAGCGTGTCGAAGCGGACCTGCACAAAGTCGGTCAGCTTTTCGCCGGGATACATCACCCGGTAGGTGGTAGCGTCGAAGCGGAAGGCGACGCCGGCCGGGTTTACCGCTCCGGTGTAGCTGTCCGCCCTGGTCGCATCGGTGCGGTTGCCGTTGATGGTGATATACTTGCCGTCCGGGTTGATGAACGCCGCCGTGCCGCTGCTACTGTTGTAGAAGGAGGCGCGGGAGTTGCGGGCATGGCAGGTGCCGCAGGCGTCGTTCTGGCGGTTGACGCTCAGCCGGGCCGGGTTGATGATGTTGTTCTTCGACGGGTACTCGGCGTGGTTCTTCCCGGGGCCGTGGCAGGCTTCGCAGGTCACGCCGTAGTCGGCAATGTAGCCGGCCTCCAGGGGCGTCTTGAAAGCGCGCTGCTGGTGGTCGGGGGTGCCGTCACCGTTGGCGTCCGGCCAGAGATTGCCGCTGGTGGAGCCGTAATGATCGACGTATTTTGCCATGTCGAAGCCGGTGGTGTGGCAGCTGAAGCAGTTGTCCTGCCAGACCGATAGCTCGGAATAGGTCACCCAGTAGCCGTTGGCATAATCCGCAGCCTTAGCCACAGTTTCGCGGTCCGGGCCGCGCTGGCCGGTGTAGAACTGGGCGCTCAGGTAGAGCAGCCCGCGGGAGCGGGTGCCGTTGGCGGCGTAAGCAGCGTCTACCAGCTGCTTCTCACTCAGGGTCAGGGCATCGTAGGGGTAGGCGAACCGGATGCGCCACTTGTCCCCCTGCAGGAAGCCGTACTCCGCAAAGCGCTCCCGGGAGATCCAGACGTTCGCGGCGATGGACAGCTTAATTTCGCCATTGGCGTTGACCTGGCTTGAGCCGATCGTGCCGGGATTGCCGCCGCCGAGGTTTTGGAAGCCACCGTCGTTGATGGGCTTCCAGCTGTCGTAAGCAGCCTTGCCCGGTTGGAAGGCGGGGTTACCCTTTGCCGGCTGGATCTTCTTGGTGTGCAGGTGATCGGCCTGGGTCTCGGTGTACTTGCTGTGGCACGAGGCGCAAGCGGCGGCGCCGGCATATTCGGTGCCCTGGCCTGCAGGGATTGCCTTCGCCGGGGCGGGCACATTGTAGCCCAGGCTCCCGGCGCTCTTCTGGTGGCAGGCCTCGCAGCTTCCCGCGTTGGGGATTCGCTTCAGCTTGGAAGATCCGGATTGCTCGGCGAAAGTAAAGCCGCCGCCGGCCCAGTAGTCGCCTTTCAGGCTGTCGTTCCAGTAGCCGCTGTCCGTCCCGTGGGCCACGTGGCAGGTCAGGCAGAGGATTTCACGGCCGCCACCGCTTTCCCCAAACTTCAGGCCTGTGCCCGCGGGGATTTCCCAGTCGAAGGACCCGAGCAGCCCCACCGGGTGGCGGTAAGCCTGGGTGTAAACGCCGGCAGGCTGGATATGGGATCCTTTCCCGGCGTTGTAATCGCGGTGGCAGGCGCCGCAAAACTCGTTGATGCCGCTGATATAGCGGACTGTTTCGCCGGCGGCGCCGAAGTTATCGATCGCCATAGTCACCCGCAGCGACGGGGTGTAGGTCACGGACAGTGCTGCGGGCGCCGCTCCCGCTTTCCACTTCAGGAAGGTGGTTTGAGTGGGCTGGTCGAACTCGACGCTGTACTTGTCCGCGGTAACTGCGGTTGCCCCGTCCTTGACGGTGAAGTTATAACCGAAGCCGCGCAGGGCGTAGTCCGGCAGGTAGTAAAAAGCTTCACCGGAAACTGCACTTTTGCTTGCCAAAACGGTTTTTTCCGCATTGATCCGGTTTGGGTTCGGCTGCAGGATGCGGGAGTTGCCGCCAGTCCCGTGCGGGTTGTGGCAGCTGCTGCAGCTGAATGTTGCTCCCCAGTCTCCGTCGTTGCCGGATCTGTTTTTATTGCCTCCGGGAGCCTCGAAAATATTGACCGAGCCGCCCACATTGTGCATCGACTTTGATGAGTCGGCGGCCGTACTGAACAGGCCCCCGCCGGTGCGCTGGCTGCTTGTGCCAATCAAGCCGGCCTGAACATTGTAAGTATTGCTCACGGTGCCGTCATGACAAGCCATGCAGGAATCGTAGATGCTCGACCACTGCAGCAGGGAGGGGCCGCGGGCGGTGTGCATGGCGTGGCAGGTGGCGCAGGTGTTGGTATTTTTGGTATACCCGCCGTGAACCCGGTCCGGTTGTGAAGCTCCGGCCAGGCCGGCAAAAAGAAACAGTATACCGGCAGCCATGACCGTTAATAAGACAAACCTTTTCATCAACTCTCCTCCTTTTGTATTTATTCTATGCTGGCGGGGGGGCGCCATTTTTGTCCATTTTTACGGTTGCATGCACATCCTTTCCCTGTCAGATTATGTATTGAAAAAAACAGCTTTCGCCGGAGCCCACCTTATACCGGCCGGACCGGATCAAGGCTCCGCAATGGGAACGGAAAGGGTTATTTCTTTGACCGCTCCGGCGGATTCAAAACGCACAATTGTTGTGTCTCCCTCCGGCACATAAACCCAGACGGAGGCGCCGCCCCGCGCATCGGTGACAATTTCATAGGGAGATGCCAGATCGGAGAATTGCGGCTCATCATCGAGCAGGGCGAGCGACTGCAGCTTGCCGCTGCCGGAGATGATTTTGAATGCGACTGTTTTCCCGGTGATGGCATAACGAACGCCGGCCGGCGGTGGGGAAAGGTAAAACAGCTCTGCCGCCAGCTGAAAGTAAGCGGGCCCGTAAACTGTATTCTCCAGAATGATCAGCTCGCTTGCCGCCGGCAGCGGCACGATCGGGGCGTGGATCCCTTTCAGCAGCCTGTTGTTAGTTGCCGCACCGGCATAGCCGTGGCAGTCGGTACAGGAAGCGGTTCCTCCATCCGGACCGGGGCTGTGTTCGCTGATCACGGCCGGCAGGCCGGTCCCGATCCCGTAAATGAAGCTCCCCGGCGCATGGCAGGTGAAGCAGAACTCCCGGATCTGGGCCGCGCTTGACGGCGATGAGGGGTAACTCACAGTTACAGCTGCCGGATCTGTGCCTCGGGTTACGTTTATCGCGGTTCGGATATGCTTTGCATTTTGGGTGCCGTGCACGTTGTGGCAGTTCGAGCAGGATAGCTGCCAACCCGGATTAAAGACGCCTCCTGCCGAGCGGATAAAATGGCCGGTGCCGCCGGTGTAATATTGATCGATGTTGGCCGCCCCCCACCGGTTCCGGTTGTTGTGGCAGTCCAGGCAGAGCGAGTAGTCGGATATGCCCTGGCTCGCGCTTCGATTTACGGCAAGGTTTTCCCCGGTATACTGCCGGAGCAGCAGCGGTGCGTAATAGTAGGGGGGGTGGTTTTGGTGGCAGCCGCTGCAGCCGGGGTTCAGGTTTGGGCCGAAACTGTGTACTCTGCCGGCGTCTACCCCGGGGAATGAAGCAACCCCGGAGCCGTTATGACAGTTTAAGCATACAGCCGCCAGGTTCTCCTTCAGGACAAGGTTTTCCGCGGAAGCGTTGTGGGCGCTGTGACAGGCGGAACATGCAGCGTCGTTAAAATAATCCAGGTTATGGGGGCTTTGCAGTCCGGCTGATCCGCCTCCGTTAGACCAGGCCGCGGCTGCCGCCCAAAGGAGGCAAGAAAAGAATACCGCCGCGAGGGTTGTTTTTGCCTTGGCATACCTTGCTTTTACCCGCATCTTATCACTCCGTGAAGTTATTGTTGAAACACGCTAACCCTTTGATTGCTTGTGTCTGTAATGTAAATTCTGCCTGCGTCATCGATGTAAATCCCGTTGGGCAAAAAGAATTGGCCCTCCTCATGCCCCATCTGGCCAAATAGAAACTGCACCGTGCCCTGGGGGAGCAAACAGGCTACCTGGTGGGTAAGGTTATTTACGGCATAGACTTCGCCGCGTGAATTGTAGGCGAGGCCGCGCGGGTTGACAAATGCATAACCCGGTTCAATTTCGGGAATTACCGCGACCAGTGTGCCCAGTTTGTTGAAGATTTGCAGGCGGTGATTGCCGGTATCGCTGACGGCGATATAGACTCCGGAAACGGCAACGGCATTGGGTGAGAGAAACTGGCCGGGTTCCGAGCCTTTTGCGCCGAACTCAAAGATTTTTTGGCCTGTTTCATCAAATACGATTACCTGGTGGCGCCCCACATCGGAGACATAAACACGTCCTTCATTGACGGCAATTCCCGCCGGGCTGGTGATGTCCGCGGGAGTGGCGAAATAGTGGAGGAAGCTCCCCTGGGGCGAAAAAACGGAAATATGGCCGCTGTACATATCGGCAACGAGGATTCGGCCTTCACTGTCGGCGGCCAGGCCGTAAGGGAAAAGAAATTCTCCCGGCTTGGTCCCCTGGGCGCCAAAGGAATAAAGAAAATTGCCGTTATAGTCATAAGCCATAACCCTGCAGTTTCCAGTATCGGCAATATAAACATGCCGGCCTGATACGGTAACCGCCATCGGCTTTTTCATCGCGTTATCAACCGGACCATAGATGGAGAAAAGATACCCGGGCTGCCGCTCCGTACTGGGAAGATATTGCTGCAGCCACTGCACCGGATCGCGCAGGCGGTAATACAAAACCCCGAAGAAAAACAGCTGGAACAGCAGTATTCCGGCGATGATACGGAGCATTTTTTTCCGGTTGAAAGTCCAGAAAACAGCTCTGGGGCTGAAATGGATTGTTTTCATTTTGTCACCTCGGTCTATTGGCCCAGTTGTTTTAAGGCATTTTTGGCGGTTTCGTTATTCGGGTCATAGATCAGCGCTTCACGGAAAGCTTCTTTGGCTTTATCCAAAAGCCCGGCTTTTTGATACGCTTCGCCGAGCTTGATCAAAATATCTGCTGAACCCGGTTTAAGCGTGTACGCTTTCAGCAAGGCATCGAAGGCTTTTTCATATTCGTCATTCAGGGTGTAGGCGATACCCAGGTTCATCTGGGTGACATGATCCCTGGGTGCCAGCTGCGCGGCATTTTGGAAAGCGGTGACAGCCGCCCCGTATTGGCCGGTTTGCAGGTAAGCGAGGCCGGTATTGAAAGCGGCGGGGAAATAACGGTCGTTTAGCGCGCTGGCTTGATTGAAGTATTGAAGGGCCTGGGTGAAATCGCCCTTTTGAAAGTAAATCCAGCCCAAAGCCACAAGGTTTTCCACATTATTCGGGTCGGCGGCGACCCTCTTGCGGAGGCTTTCAAATTGCTGCTCATAAAAGGGGGCGGTGCTGTACTTGTCCCAAAAGAACGCTTTTCCGATCCCGTAGAATACCGCCGTTGAGACTACCGCCACCAGCAGGATCACCGCCCAGGCCGCGAACGGGTTTACTTTTTTCTGCCCTTGGAAAACTCTTTTTAGTTTTCCGCCCGCAAAAACTTCCTCCTGGTGAAGCATCTGGCTGCTGCTCATGTTCTCCTCCATTAGATGGTATGGATGATAATATCAAGCTCTGTAAAATACTTTTGGCCAAGGTGTAAGGCTCTTTTCAGTGGACGCTGGTCCGGCCCGAGCGGCATCTCAGGTCGGCATTACAGCAGACCGGGTCAAGCCCGGCAGTTCCGGGCTTAGGCCGGCTTAAAGCCGGCGCTTCCATTATGCCTATCACTATACTGGCATAAAGCTTCTGCGTGCGGCGCTTGTTATCCTCTGAACAAGTGACCTGTACAAAAAGGACATCTGTCATATTATTTAGGGACAATTATCATCGGAGGGGAGGAGAGGGCTGGTTTACTGTCCCTTTTCCGCTAGGTTGTACGTCTGTTCACCGTAGATCTGGCGCTTTATTGTACAAAACGCCTCAAGTTTAAATCAGCTTGTGAAAGATGAGATAATGGCCATATGAAAGGGCTACAATTTCAAAACTCCTTGCCGGAATATGATGACATTCGTCCACCACCGGGTGACCATATCTTTTTTCCGTTATTTTCCACCAAAAAGGAATCCCAATACTATTTGTGGAATAAAGTTATACCTGAAATTTTTACTTTCCGTCCAGGTATGTCCATAAATGTCACACCGGTTTTGATATAATTAAAGCTACCCCTAACACTGTAGCTATACTCTGCCCTTTAGAAAGGAGGCCAACGATGAGCGTGCACAAAACCAGGGGTTTCCTCTATAATCTGGCCCGCCTGCTCGGAGATTACCAGGCTGTTTCCAGCGGAAGCCCGAAAAAAATGGCTAAGCGCGTCGGCCGCCGCATCGCCGGACGGGCCACCGGTAAAGCGCTGCGTAAGCTGTTTAAATAGGTGAAACAAATTGTCTACGAGCTAGCGTGTACAAGTTATGTATGACAATTCCTTCAAGCGACGTGCGAGAGCGAGAACGTGATCCTTTATGTTATATTTCAGTATGGTAAAATAGTTAAAAAATTGTACATTACCGCTCAGGCTAACAACCGATGCTTGTCCTAGGGTTAAAGCATGCCACGCCTTAACGGTACCGGGTTGGTGGCGATAATCCTCCACCATCAAATGGTATACCGCATTACAAAAGAGCTGACAAGAGTTGGCAAGATAAGTTCGAAAATTTCATGAGCCGGTTTGCCTTTTATCTCAGCCGGCCCCAACAGCATC
>JAGUZX010000035.1 GCA_020060545.1 Desulfovibrio sp.
CCCGGATTACTTCCTGCACCAGGGCCATCTGTCCGGCCTGGGCGGGGAAGCGCAGGCGCTCATGGGGGCGCGGCCAGGCGGCGACGACCAGGGCTTCTTCCCGGTGCGGCAGCTGCTGCCAGATTTCCTCGGAAATAAAGGGCATAAACGGGTGCAGCAGGCGCATCACGCCGTCCAGGACAAAGACCAGGATGCCGCGGGTCCGCCGCCGGTCCGCTTCCGTTTCCGGGGCGGCGCCGGCGCGGTAGAGGTAGTGCTTGCTGAACTCGACGTACCAGTCGCAGAAATCGCTCCACAAAAATTCATAGATCAGGCGGGCCGATTCGCCCAACTCGTATTCTTCCAGCCGGGCGGTGACCAAGCCTGCGGTTTCGTTGTAGCGGTGCAGGATCCAGTGGTCGGCCCGGGTCAGGTTTTCGGGCAAGGCGGCGGGATCAAGGGAATCATAGCCGGGCTGCCCGCCGGGGGACGCGGCCAGGTTCATCAGGACAAAGCGGGAGGCGTTCCAGATCTTGTTGGCGAAATTGCGGCCCGCCTCCACATTTTCCTGGCGGAAGCGCTGGTCGCTGCCGGGGGCCTGGCCGGTAACCAGGGTGAAGCGCAGGGTATCGGCGCCGTAATTTTCGATTACCTCCAGGGGGTCGATCCCGTTGCCCAGCGATTTGCTCATCTTGCGGCCCAGGGCGTCGCGCACCAGGCCGTGGATATAAACGGTGTGGAAGGGCGCCCGGCGCATGAAGCGGAGCGACATGAACAGCATCCGCGCCACCCAGAAATAGATGATGTCGTAGCCGGTTACCAGGACGCTGGTGGGGAAATAGCGCTCCAGGTCGGGGGTCCGGTCGGGCCAGCCGAGGGTGGAGAAAGGCCAGAGGGCGGAGCTGAACCAGGTATCAAGGACATCCTCGTCCTGGACCAGCGCGCCGCTACCGCAGCGGGGGCAGGCCCGGGGCGCCTCATAGTCGACGACGGTCTCGCCGCAGGAGCAGTACCAGGCGGGGATCCGGTGGCCCCACCAGATCTGGCGGGAGATGCACCAGTCCCGGATATTCTCCACCCAGTTCTGGTAGATCCGGGTAAAGCGGGGCGGCACAAAAACGGTATCGCCATCGGCCACGGCGGCGAGGGCCGGCTCGGCCAGGGGTTTCATTTTGACAAACCACTGGCGGGAGATGAGCGGCTCGACCACGGTGCTGCAGCGCTCGCAGTGCCCCACGGCGTGATCGTACGGTTCTATTTTTTCGATCAGGCCGAGCGCCTTCAAGTCGGCCACGACCTTTTCGCGGCACTCATAGCGGTCGAGCCCGGCGTAGCGTCCCGCGGCGGCGGTCATGCGGGCGTCTTCGCCGACGACTTTGATCACCGCCAGGTTGTGGCGCCGACCGATCTCAAAGTCGTTGGGGTCGTGGGCGGGGGTTACCTTGACGGCGCCCGTCCCGAAAGCCGGGTCCACGTAGTCGTCGGCGACCACCGGGATCTCACGGTTCATCAGGGGCAACCTGACCTTGCGTCCCACCAGGCGGCGGTAGCGCGCGTCGCCGGGGTGAACGGCCACGCCGCTGTCGCCCAGCATCGATTCGGGGCGGGTGGTGGCTACCACGATATGGCCCTCGCCGTCCGCCACCGGATAGCGGATATGGGTCAGGGTGGAAGCCTCGTCTTCGTGCTCCACCTCGATGTCGGAGAGGGCGGTATGGCAGCGCGGGCACCAGTTGATCATATAGTCGCCGCGGTAAATCAGCCCCTGGCGGTAGAGGTCGACGAAAACCTTGCGCACGGCGCGGGAGCAGCCCTCGTCCATGGTAAAGCGCTCGCGGGACCAGTCGCAGGATACGCCGAGGCGGTGCAGCTGCTCCGTGATGCGGGCGTGGTAAGTTTTTTTCCACTCCCAGACCCGCTCCAGGAAGGCTTCGCGCCCCAGCCGGTGGCGGGTCAGCCCTTCCTCGGCCAGGTGCTTCTCCACGACATTCTGGGTGGCGATGCCGGCGTGGTCGGTGCCGGGCAGCCAGAGGGTATCGTAACCCTGCATGCGCCGCCAGCGGATCAGCACGTCCTGGATGGTGTTGTCGAGGGCGTGCCCCATGTGCAGGGAGCCGGTCACGTTGGGGGGCGGGATCACGATCGTAAACGTCTCCTTGCCCGCCGCGCCCCCGGCGCGGAAATAGCCCCCCTGCAGCCAGAACCGGTAGCGGCGCTGTTCCACCGCCGCCGGGTCGTACGCCGGCGGCAACGTGGTTGCGGACATACCCTCACCCCTCGCTTTTTATAATCTATTTCAATATATTAATATTTTACCCTTGTAAAGTCAACCGAACAATGGGAACGGGGCAATTTTGTCACATTTCCAATCTGATCTGTTTTATTATAAATTAAATCTGCTTTTACCTGCCAAATCATCTTCTATCATTCAATAAGTTTTAATCATGGCAGGGTTAATATTGCTAAACTTTTTGTGACAAAATTGCTCCGTCCCCACTGTCACATTATTTTTTGACGTCCCAGAAGAGGGCGTTGATGAATTGCTTGATGTTGACGCGGGTTTGGGTGGGGGTGCCGCGGCCCTGCTTGAGCTCTCGCATTTTTTGGCGGATTTCGCTGAAGTCGAAGTAGCGGGAGGCGTAGTGCTCAAAGGAGGGGTTGGCATAGTCTTCCAGGCCGAGGGCGGCGATATTGTCCATGGCGCGCTTGATCGCCCGGCGCACCCGCTGCTCGATCGCCCTGACGTCGACAGCTTTGTCTTCCTCGTCCAAATATTTTCGCTGCACCGCCTGGTAGAGATCTTTGAGGTGGCGGTACTCGCCCAGGTATTTTTCGACATCGGGAACGGCGCCGAGGAAGAGGACAATCTGCACCAGGTCGTGGCTCCCCGGTTCCCCGATTATCCCCATTTCGGCCAGGATCCCCCTGACCCGCTCGCGGACGGTTTTCTCGTCCGGCAGGGAAGAAAATTGGGCCTGCGGCTCCGGGCCGGTTTGCGGCGCCGCGCCGCTGGGGGCCAGGGAATCGAGGACGGCGAGTGAATCGCGCACTTTTTCGAAAGAGCGCTCCAGCGCGAGCCGCTCCACCACCCGCCTGATCACGGCAATCACTTCGATCCGGTTGATCGGCTTATTGATATAAAATTCGATCCCGGCGGCGTAAGCCTGGGCGACCATTTCCTTTTTCTCGACCTGGGAGATCATCACCGCCCTGCCGCGGAAACCCCGCGTTTTAAGCTTTTCCACGATCTCGATCCCGTCTTTCCCCGGCATCAACAGGTCGATCAGCAGCACATCCGGCTGGTGCTGCATCAAGACGCCGATGACATCGCCGTGGCCGCCCGCGAGTTCGCCGATCACCTCGCCCAACCCCTCGTCTTCAATAATCTGCGCCAGGATGCGGCGGCAGGCCAGGTCGTCGTCCATGATAAAAAAGGTATGGTCCATCACTTTACTCCTCCGCAATTCTTTTCAGCGGCAGCAGGACGGTAAAGCATTTTTCGAAGGGGCGCTCCTTGAACAGAACCCGGCCCCCGAAGCTTTCCACCAGCCCCTTAACGTAAGCGAGGCCGATCCCGGTGGAGGGGACCCCGTCAGGGCTGAACTTGGTGGTAAAACCGGGCTCGAAGATTAAAGCCCGGTCCCTTTCTT
This sequence comes from Desulfovibrio sp., assembly GCA_020060545.1. Lineage (GTDB taxonomy): Bacteria > Bacillota > Dethiobacteria > DTU022 > DTU022 > JAGUZX01. The sequence continues at coordinate 3,630 of JAGUZX010000035.1, forward strand.
TAATCGGCTCGCCGTTGTCGTAGACGCTGATCTTCACCACGGGTCCTTTGCAGCTCACCTTCAGCCGGACGTATCCTTCCCCCCGGATCGCCTCGATGGCGTTCGAAACCAGGTTGTTGAGGATGGCCAGGAGCGGGTAGATCTGCGCCACGCGCATGTCACGCTGGATCTGGAGGTTAAACTGGACCTTCTTGTCCAGGCTCTGGCTGTAGCTGCGGTTGGTCTTGATCACGAGGTCCATGATCTCGGCAAGGGTCATCCGCTGCTCCTCTTTCTTGATCTCCAGGGCCTGGGAAAGCCCGGCGAGGATGCGCACCGTGTCTTTTTTCGCCTCGTGGACCGCTTCGGCAACCTCCAGGGCGGAACGGGCCAGGGAGCGGTCGGAGAGCTTGAGCTCCTTGAGGCGCTTGTGCAGGTTGTAGCTCTTGGCCATAATGTTTTCCATGTTTTCCGTCGATTTCTTCATAAAAAACAGCTCGTCGTAGAGCTCCGAAGCGACGATCAGCATCTTCTCGTAGCTGACCCGCTCCTGCTCATCCAAAACCGTTATTTTTTGAAAGTGGCTGATGTTGGCGAAGCTGGTAATCAAAAACACCTGCACCAGGGACATCATGACCAGAATGAGCAAATTGCCCGGGGAGAATATTTTTAGCGACGGGGCCCGGACCAGCGCCTCGACCAGGTTGGAGGCAATCACGGCCGCCGCCATGAAGAGCACCAGGCGCGCGGAGAGGTTGCGCGCGATTTTTTTGAACCCGCCCACCCTGAGGATAACGGCCAGGAACAGGAAGTAGACCGCCCCGGAGTACTGGTGGGCCATCATAAAGGAAAAGTAGTCCCGCTGCAGCCAAAAAAAGTAGTCCAGGCTTACCCTCAACAGAAGAGTTGAAATCGCCACCAGGGAGGCCGTGGGGATGATCAGGAGATGATGCAGGCTCAGGACGGCATACACGAAGACGACCGTGCCGATGGAAAAACGAAAAGGCCCGATATCGGTAACGATAAAGAGCTCCGTGGCGATTACGGTCACGGTTACGACCAGGATTACCCTTTTATTGAGTGGTTTGAGCAGAGAGTCCCCGATCTGGCTCCATCCCCTGGTGATAGAGCCGGTAACCGAGCTCAAAGGCCTGTTGATTAATCTCACCGCTTCCCTTGGGCGCCCTTTGCAGAATGCAATTTTTAAGGATCTCCCGGTTCACCAGGGCGGCCGCGGCATTGATCGCTCCCAGGGCCACCATGTTGGCCACCACCTCCCGGCCCAGCTTTTCCCGGGCCAGGCGGGTGATCGGGAGGGGCAAAACCCGGTAATCGCCGGGAAAGGGGCCGGCAACAAAGGTGGAGTCAACGATGACCAGGCCGCCTGGAACGACTTTGGGGAGATATTTCCGGTAAGAAGCTTCGTTCATCGCCAAAAGCAGCGTCGGCCTGGTAACCTTGGGGTATTCGATGGCATCCACATCAATAATAACCCCAGCCATACTGGCCCCCCCGCGCGCTTCGGGGCCGTAAGACTGGGTCTGGACCACGTTTTTGTTGTCGTCTACCGCCGCCTCGGCCAGGATGATCGCGGCCAGGATCAACCCCTGGCCTCCGGAACCGGTCAGCAGTATTTCTTGACGGCTGCCCAAGCTGTCCCCTCCATACGGTTAACCCGGTTCCTTACCGGTGGACCGGTAATACTGTTCGGTATATTCCGGTGCATCCTTGACGTAAATAACCCCGGTTACCAGTTTCTCCGAGAGCTCCGCCGGATCCAGGCCGGAGGCCCCTTCCACGGAGACGGAGCTGTCTTTTAGCGCCCGCAGCATCTCCACCGGCCCTCCTTGCCTGTTCTTCCTGCCGTAGTAGGTAGGGCACGGCGAAAGGGCTTCGATCACGGCGAAACCCTTGTGCCGGGCGCCCTGAACGATCAGCTGCTCCAGCTGGCGCGGCTGCGCCGCCGAACCCCGGGCCCCGAAAGTCGCTCCGGCCCCCCGGGCCAGCTCAAGCAGTTCAAACGGCCTTTCCAGGGTGCCCGCGGGGGCGGTGGTCGATTTCCGCCCGGCAGGCGTAAGCGGCGAATGCTGCCCGCCGGTCATACCGTAAATATAGTTGTTTATAATTACGGCATTCAAATCGATATTCCTTCTGGCGGCATGGATAAAATGATTGCCGCCGATCGCGCTGCAGTCCCCGTCGCCCATGATCACAAAAATTTTCAACTGCGGCTGGGACAGTTTCAACCCGGTGGCAAAAGCAAGGGCCCGGCCGTGCGTGGCATGCAAAGTATTAAAATTGAGGTATCCGGCGGCCCGTGACGAGCAGCCGATCCCGGAAACAATGACCACGTCGCGCTGGGCGAAGCCGGCGCGCTCCACGGCCCTGACCAGGGCGGCGGTGACGATGCCGTTCCCGCAGCCCGGGCACCAGATATGGGGCAGTTTCTTGGTGCGCAGGAAAGTCTGGTTTAAGTGCTCTACGCGAACCACCTCCGCAGCTGGTCAAAGATCTGATCGGGGGTAATCATTTCGCCGTCGTAACGATTGAGGGGGACAACTTCGGCGCGGCCCCGGCTGTACCGCTCCACCTCGCCCACCAGCTGGCCCATGTTCATCTCCGGCACCATGATCATCTCCACCTGGCGGGCCAGGGCCTCCACCTCTTTGGCGGGGAAAGGCCAGATCGTCTGCAGGCTGAGCAGGCCGACCGGCCAGCGGTTCTGCCAGTACGCCTTTTTTATGGCCGCCCGGGCGGAACGGACGGTGCAGCCGTAAGTGACGATCGCCACCCGGGGCTCCTTGTGGCCGATATAGCTGGTGAAGGTAACCTCATGGCGGTATTTTTCGAGCTTGCCGTGCAGGCGCTCCAGGGACCGGGAAACTACGGCGGGGTCCCCGGAAGGAAAACCGGATTCGTCATGAAAGAGGCCCGTCACATGATAGTAATGGCCGCTGCCGAAAGGAACCAGGGGCGCCAGCCCCTTGTCGTCATACGGTTTCCAGTCGGGAGGGATCTCGTCGCTCGCTTTCTCCACCAGCAGTTTGCCCACCTCGGGGATCAAGACCTTCTCCCGCATATGGCCGACCACTTCGTCCATCAGTAAAATGACCGGCTGGCGCAGTTTCTGGCTTAAATTTACGGCGGCGATAGTCAGGTAAAAAGTTTCGTAAACGGAGGCGGGGGAGAATACGACGATCGGGTGGTCGCCGTGAGTGCCCCAGCGGGCCTGCATCACGTCCCCCTGCGCCGGAGCGGTGGGAATGCCGGTGCTGGGGCCCATGCGCTGCACGTTTACTATCACGCACGGGATCTCCGCCATGATCGCGTAGCCGATATTTTCCTGTTTGAGGGAAAAGCCGGGCCCGCTGGTTGCGGTCAGGGCGCGCATCCCGCCGACGGAGGCGCCGATTACCGCGGCTATGCCGGCGATTTCATCCTCCATCTGGATGAAAACGCCTCCCACCTGGGGCAGCCTTTCGGCCATATGCTCGGCAATCTCCGTAGAAGGCGTGATCGGATAGCCGGCATAAAAGCGCACCCCGGCGGTGATGGCGCCTTCCGCGCAGGCTACGTTGCCCTGCATCAAAACGGGTTTAACTTCGGTCATGAGCCAGACCAGCCTTTGATTGCTTATTTTATGACGATGGCAAAATCAGGGCAAAACATTTCACAGACTGCGCCAAGGGAGCATTCCTGCCGGTTCACCACGATCTGGCCCTGCTCGTTTAAGGAAAGAGCCCCCCGCGGGCAGAAAGCCGCGCAGATACCGCATCCCTTGCACCAATCTTGATTGACCCGCAAAACCGCCGGCGCCGCCTCTTTCTTTACTACCGCCACCTTGGAAACAGTCACCTCCGGCGCAGCCGCTTTTTAACCCTAGCTTACTCCCGCCCGACCGGAAATGACAAAAAAATACGCAAAATCATCTTAACTATTCCAAAATGAAGCGGCGCCGGCCTACTATTCAAGTTTAGAATGAAACCGCAGAAATTACAAACTTAATTTTCAGGAAATCCAGGGAACAGGAAGGTCTCTTGCTGCGCCTTGAACCCCCGGGAGGTGCCGGGCTTACCTTCTCCATGACAAGTTCCATCTTCTGGATCATCCCCTGCGTGCGAGATCTGCAGCTTAAGACGGACGAACCGGCAAAAAGATCACGCCTTTTTGCCGGTGGAGTGGAAGCGGCGGCGGCGGCAAGACCGTCAGGATAAGCGAAGGGAAATAGTAGAGGAAAAGGGGGATAGAAGGCACATCCTCCCTGTACACCCTCCGGCGAAGCGTGACAGAAAAGGACCGCCCCTCCTGTCCCATAAAGTTCAGAATGCAAATGCAAGAATTACAAACTCGTTTTGCAGGAAATCAAGGAAATCATACGATGGGGACGGGCCTGCGCTTGCTTGCCCGTCCCCCGTGCGAAGGAAGTAAAAGAACCGTCTCCTTGCTTCTCCCGCTGTTTGTTTTACTGCCGGGCCTGCAGGTGAAAGGCTGCGCCAAAAACACAGAAAGCGCTGCTCACCTCTCAAAGCCACCCCCGGTAGTGCATCGCTTCCGCCAGGCGCTGGATGGCGTAAGCGTAGGCTGCGGTGCGCATCCCCGCATTTGGGCAGTGCTCCCGGTTGAATTGATAAACCGCGCGGAAGGCTTCCACGATCTTGTCATTGAGGCGCTGGTTTACCGTGGCGGCATCCCAGCGGAAACCGTAGTTGTTCTGAACCCACTCGAAATAGGAGACGGTGACGCCGCCGCTGTTGGCCAGGATGTCGGGAACCATCAGGATATTTCTTTCATGAAAGATGCGGTCCGCTTCGGGGGTGGTCGGGCCGTTGGCCCCTTCCACCACTACTCTGGCCCTGACCTGGCCGGCGTTATCCGCGGTAAGCTGGTTTTCCAGGGCCGCCGGGAGCAGGACCTCGCATTCGAGCTGCAGCAGCTCCCGGTTGGTAACCGGTTCGGCCCCGGGAAAACACTCCAGGGAACCGGTCTTTTTCTTGTGCGCCATGACCGCCTGGGCATCCAAACCCGCCGGGTTGTAGATGCCGCCGCGGGAATCGCTGATCGCGATCACCTTGCAGCCCTCTTCTTCCAGGAGCAGGGCGGAATATCCCCCCACGTTGCCGGCGCCCTGGATGACCACCCGCGCCCCCTCGAGCGGAATGTCCAGCACCGCCAGGGCCTGCTGCAACGCGATCACGCAGCCGCGCGAGGTGGCCTCTTCCCGCCCGACACACCCGCCGACGGGGAGAGGCTTCCCGGTGACAACCCCGAAGGACGGCTTCTGTTTGATATGGGTATACTCGTCCGCCATCCAGGCCATGACCTGGGCGTCGGTATAGAGGTCGGGGGCGGGGATATCGGTTTCCGGGCCCAGGATCTCGCCCATGGCCCGCACATAGCCGCGGCTGACGCGTTCCTTTTCTTTCAGCGACAGTTTCCGGGAATCGCAGACAACGGCCCCCTTGCCGCCGCCGAAGGGGACACCGACCAGGGAGCATTTCAGGGTCATCCACATGGACAGGGCCTTGACCTCGTCCGGGTTGGAGTCCGGGTGAAAGCGGATCCCGCCCTTAAACGGGCCGAGCACGTTATTGTGCTGCGAACGGTAGCCGGTAAAGACTTTCATTTTACCGTCATCCATCTCCACGGGGATGGAGACCTCCACGAAGCGCATCGGCACCTTCAAGCACTCGTAGACCGCGGGGGAAAGCCGCAGCAGCTCCACCGACTCCCCGATCAGGTTGAGGGTCGCCCGCAGGGTGCTCCCTTCGCTGCAGGTTTCTGCAACTTTTTTTGCCATGATCTTACCTCCTCAAATGAATTGCTTCTATTTATGATGCATGCCTTTTAACCCGGTGAGGGTTCAAGCAGCCCTGATCTTAATTATAAACCGCCCCGGGTAATTCCTTCCTTTTTTGCCGCACCGGGTAAAAAAAATAGCAAAATTCGACCAGTTGTAACTAAAAAAAAACGTTATTGTAATATTACTGCAATAAAACGCTTCTATAATGTAAGTGAGTTGACCCCCTCTTTTTAAATATATCTTGGGCGCAGCCGCTTAAAAGCTGCGCCGCTTTTTTTGAGTGGACATATGTCAACCAAAAACATAAAAAATAAGGTTGACAATGGGCCGGCTTTTTTTATTATTTTACCAAACCATCGGGGCGGTAACCGGATGAAAGAACAAAGCGAACGGATTATATTTTTCCTGCAAGAAAACCGGGACCGGTTTGTATCCGGGGCGGCCCTGGGCAGTCATTTCAGCATCAGCAGAGCCGCCGTCTGGAAGCAGGCGCAGGCGCTGCGCCCCCTTTCCCCCCGTCTTCGCCGGGGGGAAAGGGGGGCTTTTGTGCTAACCCCCTTCATCCCCCTGGACCTGGCCAAGGTGGCGCTGGCCGGGGTCCTGGGCGACAGGATCAGGAAAACCCTGAAGCGGGAAGGGTTCCTCCCCGCCGCAGGGCGCTAGCGTTCAACGAATTCGAGGGACAGTATACTTAATTTTTGTCCAGGTAAGATAGACTTATGGTGCAGCCTAAAAATTTATCTGAACAGGGTATTGCATGAGAATTTAATATCCTGTCCCTCGAATTATTTTGGACAGGGCATTGAATGAGTTAAGTATACTGGCCTGTGAATTATTCCTTTATATATCAAGAGAACCGTCCCCTTGATATATATATCAAGAGAACCGTCCCCTTGATATACGTCCCCTTGATATATCAGGCGCCGGCTTCTTTATCCCGCTCTTCCCGGGCCAGTAGCGCCGCGCCCAGGGCGCCGGCGATCTGCGGCTCAAAAGGAACGGTTATTTTTACGTTTAATTTTGCCTCCAGGGCGTGCACCACGGCGCTGTTTTTGGCCACGCCCCCGGTCATGGTTACCGCTTCCGTCAGGCCGACCCGGTATACCAGGCCGGCGGTGCGCTCGGCGATGGCCTCGTGCAGGCCCCGGGCGATATCTTCCCGGGGCTGGCCCGTCGCGATCAGGGAGACCACCTCCGACTCGGCAAAAACCGTGCACATGCTGCTGATCGGGATGGAGCAGGACGCCCGCTCGCTCAGCGCGGCCAGGCCCGCCAGATCCACCTCGAGGGCTTGGGCCATTACCTCCAGAAAGCGCCCCGTCCCGGCGGCGCACTTGTCGTTCATGGCGAAATCGACAACCTTGCCCTGATCGTTGAGCCGGATAACCTTGCTATCCTGCCCCCCGATGTCAATCACCGTGCGGGAGGCGGGATGGAGGAAAAAGGCGCCCAACCCATGGCAGGTAATCTCGGTGACGCGCTTGTGGGCGAAGGGGATGCTGATCCGGCCGTATCCCGTGGCCACGATAAACTTAAGGTCGTCCAGCTTCAAACCGGCCGCCTGCAAGGAGGCCTCCATGGCCCTTTCCGCGGCGGCCTTGCTGTTTGAACCGGTGGGCAAAATGATGTAATTTAGAATCCGCCCGCCGTGGTCAAGGATTACCACTTCGGCGGAGAGGGAACCGACATCGATCCCGGCAACATACATACAGTGCTCTTCCTCTCTGTTTATTGATCATAACCAATCACGTGACAGTAGGGACGGGGCAATTTTGTCACGCCACATTTACTTGAGATAATTCCCCTGGTCTCTGTTTGCCCTCATAAACTAATCCAAACCCTTCCGGTGGTATGTGACAAAATTGCCCCGTCCCCATTTGTCACACCAGGAGCCCCGCCACGGCGCCCCAAAGGGCCTCGCGTCCGGCCCCGGTGCGGGCGGAATAAGCGATGAGCGGATCCGCTTCAGACAGCTCCAGCCGTTCCCGGAGCTGCGCCAGGCTTTTGATCAGGGCGCCCCGGGAAAGCTTATCCGCCTTGGTGGCGACGGTTACGGCGGAAAGGCGGTTAAAGCGCAGCCAGCGGGACATCAGCAGATCGTCTTCCGCGGGCGGGTGGCGGCAGTCCACCAGGTGGATACAGCCGCGCAGGGAGCCCCGTTGATCCAGGTACTTTTCGATCAGGGGGACCCAACTCTGCCGCAAATCCTTCGAAACCCGGGCATAACCGTAGCCGGGCAGATCGACAAAATAAAATTTTTGGTTGATCAAATAAAAAAAGAGAGCCCTGGTTTTGCCCGGCGTCCCACTGGTGCGGGCCAGGTTTTTACGCCCGAGCAGGCCGTTGATCAGGGTCGATTTGCCCACGTTGGAACGCCCGAGAAAAGCGACCTCCGGCAGGCCGCCCCCGGGAAAATCTTTGGCGTGGTAAGCGCTGATTTTCAACTCCGCACTTAGAATCCGCAAAACTCCAACCACCCAACTAAAAAAGTGAGATGCCGGAGGTGAAAGGGGGCCCAGAGTCGCGGAATTACCCGCCCCGGCTCCCCCGAATAAGGTCAGGGGACGGACCTGCAGGCGTAGCCAATCCCCCCAAATTTCCCTGGAAAAGGGGAACGGAGCCGATGGTGCCGCCTCACCCAATCTATTGGGGCCGTAACTGCTTAGCCTGCGTTAGCGGTTTCCGGCACAATGGCATTGTGCCCGAGCGGCAGAAAGGGCCGCCGCCGAGGCAAGGCCTTGAGCGGGCCGGCCTGCATGGATGCAGGCCGCTTAAGACTGAGCCATGGATGGCGAATGTCGAGGGCAGCCCTTTGATGAGGCCGCAGGCGAGTCGATGCCCTTTCCCGCGAGCAGCTGACATTGCGCCGGAAACCGCTAACGCACATACGTGTGTCAAGCAGCCTGAGTAG
>JAGUZX010000077.1 GCA_020060545.1 Desulfovibrio sp.
GCCGGCCCGGGCCGTTCTTCGCCCGGCGCTGCGGCGATCGCTTCCGCCTCCGCTTCCGCGGCGGCTTCCGCGCCCGATTTCGCTCTTTCCACTTTTTTACTCATTAATTTCACCTGCTTTTCGTCCCGGGATTTCAAGCCGCGGCGCATCCGCCCGGCCTTTACAGATTAAGGGTGCGGTTCAGGTTGTCGACCAGGCAGCGGAGCACCCCGATCACCCGGCTGTAGTCCATCCTGGTCGGGCCGATCACACCGACGGTGCCCAAAGTTTTTTGGTTGATTTTATAGGCCGCGGTAATCAGGGTGCACTCCTGGATGTCTTCAAAAGGGTTTTCCCTCCCGATTTTGACCACGACATCCTCTTCGCCAAGATTATTTTCCAGTATTTTAAATAACAGGCTTTCCTGCTCAAAAAGGGCCAGCATCCGCCGGATTTTTTCCACATCCTTAAATTCGGGCTGGTTGAGAATGTTGGTGGTCCCCCCCAGGAAGACGCGGACCTGCTGTTCTTCTTTCAGGCTTTCCTCCAGCAGGATAAAAGCCTGCTCCAGGATCTCCAGGCGCCGGAACAGGTCCCGCTTCAGCTCGTTGATCAGGGAGGCGGTAACCTGGTCGATCGTCAGCCCGAAGAGCTTTTGGTTCAGGTAGGATACCACCTGGTGCAGCTCGCTCGAAGATAGAGACTGGTACAGGTCGATCACCTTGTTCTTGATAAAGCCGGAATCGGTGATCAGCACCACCAGCCCTCTCTGTTCGTCAAGCGGCAGGATCCGCATCTGCCGGAAAGTGCTTTTTTTGAACTGCGGCCCCATGATCATGGAAGTATGGTTGGTAATGGATGAAAGAACCCGCACCGCGCTGATGATGATTTGCTCGATCTCCCGCATCTTCTCCAGGCCGAGATAGCGGCTGATCGTCTCTTCCTCATCGCCGCCCAGTTCGCTTGCGGCCATCAGGTGATCCACATAGTAGCGGTAGCCTTTCTGCGAGGGAATCCGTCCCGCGGAGGTATGAGGCTGCTCCAGGTAGCCCATCTCCTCCAGGTCGGCCATTTCGTTGCGAATCGTGGCCGAACTTAACCCAATGCGGTAGGATCGGGCCACGGTCCGTGAACCGACGGGCTCCGCAGTCTGGATATAATCAGCGACAACGGCGGCCAGGATCCGTTTTTTGCGATCGCTGAGTGCGGTCATTCAGCTCTCTCCCCTGCGGCATATCTTTTAGCACTCTAAGCATTAGAGTGCTAAGTCCAAAATATCACCCGGCGGCAGTTTTGTCAAGGATTTACCGGGGAAAAATTAGTCGGAGCGCAGCCGTTCCCACCAGTTTTTAACCGCGGTGATCGCTTGATTTGGGTCCAGGACAACCGTCCTGCCGCTGAAAGTGACCAGGACGCTGGAGCCGGCGCCCCGCCGCACGGTAAAAGCTTCCGGCAAACGATCCCGGGCGAGCATCTGGGCCATACCGCGTTCGACCAGGTTCAAACCGCCGTAAAGGAGGAGCAGCACCAGCATGATCATGGCGGCCAAAACGGCGTAACTGCGCATAAAGAAGCCCTCCCTTCAATGGCCCTGTTACAAACATAACATTGACGGGAGGGGTCCCGAATATTCAATTCCCGATAAAAAAGAGGTAATAGACCCGGGCCAGGGCTTCGGCAAGATACGGGACGGCCAGCAAGGACTCTTCCAGGGTGTTTTCGTGGCCGCCGATTTCAATCAGCATGGAACGGGGGTGCAAATCCTGGTTATAAACAAAGTTCTCCCGGCGGATCCCCCGCGAGAGGCCCGGCGCAACGGCCTCCAGTTCCTGCTGCAGGCGCAGGGCCAACTCATAACTCGTTTCCCAGCCCTGGTAGCGGGTGCCGACCATCAGTAAAATTTTCCCCGTTTCCCGGCCCTGTAAAACAGTCGTCGTGATCTCCCGCGCCACACCGTCGCGGTGCAGATCCACAACCAGCTGCACCTGGGTATTTTCGCCCAGGATCTTGCCGACTGCGGGGCGGGCCTTGTCATAGGCCTGGATCCGGGGCAGATCGTAAATCGAGCGGTCATGGATCAGCGGCAGGCCGTAGCTCTCCTGCAGCAGCCTGGCCAGTTCATCGCCAAGCCTGACCACCGTCTGGTCAAGATTCTGCGAGAAGTAAACCCCGGAGGTAGGGTAAAAAGATTCCGTGGCATGGGTGTGGTAAAGCAGGATGACCGGATCATTGTAACCCTGGACAGGGAAAGGAAAAAAGAAAGAGGGGTCCCGCCTGGGGACGACAGGCAGCGGTTCCGGTTTCGGCTCCCGATCCGGAGCCGGGGCGGGCGGCGTCCCCGGCGGCACGAACACCGGCAGGGTAAACGGGGCCGCCAGCTTCAGCTCCCGTTCCAGGAAGGAGCGGGGATCGCGGGGGTCCACCCCGGTCAGTGAACTGAAAGCGTCCAGCATTAAGCCGTAAACCAGCCGCCGGTCGGCCGGAAAGGCTGCGTTAAAGCCGGGGATGTTGGCGCCGAGCATCAGCTGCCAGAAACGGTAATTGGCGGAATCGTCCAACCCCGGCGCCACCGGGGCGGAAGCCGCGTCCGCGGGCGGCCGGGCGGCGCTCCGCCAGAGCCGGTTGAGCGGCAGCGCCTGGACAAGCAGGATTATCGCGGCCGCCAAAACCCAGTATCGCAGCTTCTTCTTTTTCGAGGCGATGCGCCTCTTGCGCCGGCTCGTCCCAATCAGCGTTCTTCCGGGCAAAAAATATCCCCCCGCGGCACCCTGGAATATCTAAATATATGCCGGGGGGGAGAAGGTTTATGCACCCACTTCCGCCTCTTGCATGCAGGGGCGGCGCAGGCGAGCCCGCGGTAACCGGCCAGCCTCTATTTCATCAGGGCGCCAAGGCCTTCCCCTTGTCCTTCCTCTGCGCAGCACGATATTTTTGGATCGCGTCGTGCAGCGCGTCGGCGGCCAGGTTCGAGCAGTGCAGTTTCAGGGGCGGCAGCCCGCCCAGCTCGTCGGCCACATCCCGGTTGGTGATCCGCACCGCCTCCTCGAGCGACTTTCCCATGACCATCTCGGTAAGTATACTGCTGCTGGCGATGGCGGCGCCGCAGCCGAAAGTCTGGAATTTGATATCCGCAATCTTACCGCCGTTAATTTTAAGAAAGATCTTCATCGTGTCGCCGCACTTGAAACTGCCGGATTCACCCACCGCGTCAGCGTCGGGCATTTCGCCGGCGTTGCGGGGGTTGGAGAAATGGTCGATCACTTTATCGTTATACAAGACCGGGCCTCCTTCCTTGATCCAGGCGCTACTGCGGATAGAGCGCGGACATTTTGCGCAGCCTTTGCACAATGGGCGGTATGACTGACAGCACGTAATCGACATCCTCGACGGTGTTGCCGCGCCCCAGGCTCAGGCGCAGGGAGCCGTGCGCGTGCTGGTGATCGAGGCCCATGGCCATCAGGACGTGGGACGGATCGAGCGATCCGGAGGTGCAGGCGGACCCGCTGGAGGCGGCCACTCCCTGCAGGTCCAGGCTCAACAGCAGCGATTCGCCCTCGATATAATTAAAGCTGACGTTGACATTGCCGGGGAGGCGCAGGGTCGGGTGCCCGTTCAAGGTTACGTCGTCGATCCGCAGCAGCCCCGCGATCAGGCGGTCCCGCAGTTGGGTGAGGTGATCCGTTTTTTGCGGCAGTTCCGCTACGGCCAGCTCCAGCGCCCGGGCCAAACCGACAATACCGGCCACGTTTTCCGTGCCCGGCCGCAGTTTGCGCTCCTGCCCGCCCCCCCGGAAAACGGGGGAGACGGCGATGCCCTTGCGCACGTAAAGGGCGCCGATCCCTTTCGGCCCGTTGAATTTGTGCGCCGAAAGGGTCAGAAAGTCGACATTCAGTTTCTTGACATCAACCGGCAGCTGCCCCACCGCCTGGACGGCGTCGGTATGCACAAGGATGCCCCTTTCCCGGGCCAGGGCGCCGATCTCCCCGATCGGTTCGACGGTGCCGACCTCGTTGTTGGCGGTCATGATCGAAATCAGGAAAGTCTCGGGGCCGAGCGCTTGCTCCAGCGCCCGCAGCTCCACCAGGCCGTGGCTGTCCACCGGCAGGACCGTGACCTTGAAGCCGTCCTGCTCCAGGTCCTTGCACACGTCCAGGACGGCGTGGTGCTCTATGGCGGACGTGATCAGGTGGCCCCGCCCTTTTTTCAGCCGCGCGGCGCCCCTGATCGCGATATTGTTCGATTCCGTGCCCCCCCCGGTGAAAAATATTTCCGCCGGTTCCGCCCCGAGCGCACGGGCCACCTTCTCCCTGGCCTCGTCCACCGCTTTGCGCGCTTCCCGGCCCGCAGAATGAATACTGGAAGGGTTGCCGTATTTATCCTGCAGGTAAGGCATCATCGCCTCCAGGGCTTCTTCCCTTAACGGAGTAGTTGCGCCGTGATCCATATACACTTGCCGGCTTTCCAAGATGTATTACCTCCTTAGTTAATCAAATGAGCCGGTTTCCAATCAATCAAATCAGCCAGGGAAACTTCATCCAGAACCTCGTTGATGCGGTCCCTCAACTTTTCCCAGACGTGGCGGGTCAAGCAGCCTTCCGTGCGGTGGCGGCATACCTCTCCGCTCCCGTCTTCGGCCAGGCAGTTCACCGGCGTAATCGGGCCTTCCACGGCCCGGACGATATCGCCGACGTTGATTTGCGAGGGCTGGAGGGCGAGCATGTAACCTCCCCGGGCCCCGCGGGCGCTTTCAATCAGGCCGGCCCGCCGTAAATCGGGGAAAATCTGCTCGAGAAATTGGAAAGAGATGCCTTCCCGGCTGGCGATTTCCCGTAAAGGCAGCGGCCCGTCCTGGAAATGAAACGCCAGGACGGCCATGGCCCTCACGCCGTACTCGACCCTGGCCGACAGCCGCATCAAAACCACCTCCACCTTTAATTCTGACCAATTCACTCAGGTATTATGCCTAAAAAAAAGAACTCCCAGGCGGCTTATCCCGAAAACAGCATACCAGCTCTTTTTTTCCATGTCAATACCAGGCTCAAAAAAATCCGCCTGACTATTATTATATGCGTGAGCAAAAAAGTAGAAACCGGAATCCGAATCTACCGATCCCGCCTGTTTTAATGTTATAATAATAAGGTCTTCTTTCGCAAAGGAAGGCTGCGGGATCTTATTATCGGGGTAACAACCATGGAAGCAAAAGCGGCGGACCAAATTTTCACCTTCAATTTCGCGGCGCTTTTCGGCGCGGCATTTTTAATTTTCTTTGCCCTGGACTTTTTCATCCCGGTGCTTCCTTTTTACGTTGTTGAACGCGGCGGCAGCGAGGAGGCGGTGGGGCTGCTGATGGGGATATTTACCTTTTTCTCCGTCATCCTGCGCCCGTTCCAGGGGCGCAGGGCCGACCGGGCCGGGCGCAAAAAGCTTTTGCTGCTGGGGATAGCCGCATATGCCCTGGCCGGCCTCGGTTTGACCGCGCTGCCTTCCGTGAGGCTTTTATTCGTAATCCGCGCCCTGCAGGGGATCGGCTGGGGCGCCTTCCTGCTCGCTTTCAACACGATGGCCATAGACCTGGCGCCCCCGGCGCGCCGGGGCGAAGTGGTGGGCCTGATGGGCATCGCGCCACCGCTCTCCCTGGCCGCGGCGCCGCTGCTGGGAGAGGTGCTGCGGGGCAAAAGCGGCAGCTACACCCTGCTTTTCGCCGTTTCCGTGGCGGCGGCCCTGGCGGCGCTGCTGCTGGCCGCGCTAATCAAGGAACCGCCTCCGGAAAAAGCCGCGGCGGCGGGCGGGCGGCCTTTGCTGTCGCGGAAGGTGCTGCTCCCGTCCCTGATGATCTTTTTCGTGACCTTCACCTTCGGGGGGATTATCACCTTTCTGCCCCTGTTGGGCCGGGAGCGGGGGATCCCCGCCGTGGGAGCCTTCTTCACTGTGTTCGCCTTGACCGCCATGGTGGTCCGGCCGCTCACCGGCAGGCTGTCGGACCGCTGGGGCAGGCCCTTTGTCTTTTTGCCCGGCCTGGCCATCCTTTCCCTCTCTTTGGTTACCATCGCCCTGGCCGGCACCGCCGGGCGGCTCCTGCTCGGTGGCTTTCTTTTCGGCTGCGGCATGGGGGCCGCCAATCCTTCCATCATGGCGCTGGCCGCCGACCGCCTGGCCCTCGGGGAGCGGGGCGTGGGGATGGCCACCTATACCGCCGCTTTCGACCTCGGCATCGTCGCCGGTTCAATTTTACTGGGCTTCTTCCTGGCCTGGCTGAACTTTTTCCACCTGTTCCTGATCTGCGCCGCGGCGGCGCTGCTGCCCCTGGCGATCTACGCCGCCCGGGTAAAATATAACGCCCGCGCGGTCGAATAATGCGGCCGGGCGCGCGGAGCGGTGCGGCCGCCTTGACGCCTTTGCCGCAATCTGCCAAGATTCTGCCAACCGGGGAGGGGAGAAAAAAAATGGCTCATAATCTTGCTTGCAAAATATTGAGAGCGCACCTCGTCTCGGGCGAACTGCGCCCGGGAGCAGAGATCGGCCTCCGCATCGACCAGACACTGACCCAGGACGCCACGGGGACCATGGCCTACCTGCAGCTGGAGGCGCTGGGCGTGGAGAGGGTGCGCACCGAGCTTTCCGTGAGTTACGTAGATCACAACACTCTTCAAAACAGTTTCGAAAACGCCGACGACCACCGCTACCTGCAGTCGGTGGCGGCCCGTTACGGGATCTATTTCTCGCGGCCGGGAAACGGGATCTGCCACCAGGTCCACCTGGAGCGCTTCAGCGCGCCGGGCAAGACCCTGCTCGGTTCGGACAGCCACACCCCGACCGCGGGTGGGCTGGGGATGCTGGCCATCGGGGCCGGCGGCCTGGACGTAGCCGTGGCCATGGCCGGCGGGCCGTTTTACCTCTCCGCCCCGGCGGTATTTAAAGTCAACCTGACCGGGGTGCTCCCCCCCTGGGTCGGCGCCAAGGACATTATCCTGGAGGTGCTGCGCCGCCTCTCCGTGAAGGGAGGCGTGGGGCGGATTATCGAATACGCCGGGCCGGGGGTGGCGCAGCTGTCCGTGCCCGAACGCGCCACCATCGCCAACATGGGGGCCGAGTTGGGCGCCACCACTTCGCTCTTTCCCAGCGATGAAACCACCCGCGCCTTTTTGCGGGAACAGGGCCGGGAAGAGAGCTGGGTCCCGCTGCAGGCGGACCCGGGCGCGGCTTACGACGGGGAGATGACCCTGGACTTAAGCGGGTTGGAACCGCTCACCGCGTGCCCCCACAGCCCGGACGCCGTGCAAAGCATCCGCCAGATAGGGCCCGTCCCCGTGGACCAGGTCGCCATCGGCAGCTGCACCAATTCGTCCTACCGCGACCTGCTCCTGGCAGCGGAGATCCTGAAAGGCCGGACTGTGCACCCCCGGGTCAGCCTGGTGGTCGCCCCCGGTTCGCGCCAGGTTTTCCTGGCGCTGGCCCGGTCGGGAGCGCTGGCGGAGTTGATCGCCTCGGGGGCGCGGATCCTGGAATCGGCCTGCGGGCCCTGCATCGGCATGGGCCAGGCGCCCCCCTCGGGCGGCGTTTCGGAGAGAGATAAAACCGCCGAATTCCCCTATGAAATAGTTAAAAAACTTGGCGAACTCGGATTTATGGGAATGA
>JAGUZX010000098.1 GCA_020060545.1 Desulfovibrio sp.
CCGCGGCGGGGCCACTCGCCGCTCCCAGCGCCAATCGCTCCGGGCGGCCCAGCCCGACTACCGCCCGGCATGTTTTGGACGATCTGGCCGGGATGATTGATGCCGTACTCGACGGCGGACCCTGTCTTGTCGGGGTTGAGTCGACGGTGCTCGATTTGACCGGGGCGCGCCCGGTAATCCTGCGGCCCGGCGGGGTCAGCCGGGAAGCGCTGGAGTCCGTTCTGGGAACATCGATCGCGGAAACCGGCTGGCGGGGGGTGTCCGCCCCTCCCTCGCCGGGGATGAAATACCGGCACTATGCCCCGCGGGCGCCCTTGCTGTTGATTACCGGGCCGCCCGGTCGGCGCGCCGCTTTGATCAGGGCGTTGGCGGCGTATTACCGGAAACGGGGTTTCAAGGTGGGGCTTCTGCATTCTCATTCCAAGGACCCGGCAGGTAGGGAAGCGGCGCTGGCCAGGTGCCTCTACCTGGCTTTGCGCGGATTTGATGCCCGCGGCGCAGGGGTGATCCTGGCCGAAGAGACCTCCCGCCGGGGCATCGGTGCGGCGGTGATGAACCGTTTGCGTAAAGCGGCGGTGCGCGTGATCAGGATCGGAGGGATGAAGCGATGCCCTTGATTTTATTTGTTTGCACCGGCAATACCTGCCGGAGCCCGATGGCCGGGGCGCTCTTGTGCCGGGAGCGGGATCGCAGGGAAGGCAGCTTTGATTTGAAGATCGCTTCCGCGGGGTTGGACGCCGTGGCCGGAGCAAAGGCCTCCGCGCCGGCACGTGAAATCATGCGGCGGGAGGGGATCGACCTGGAGGGACACTCCGCCACTCCGCTCAGCGCGGCGCTCGTTGAAGAGGCGGATTTAATCCTGGTGATGACCGCGGCGCAGCGGGAGCAGCTGCTTTTGCGCTTTCCAGGGGCCAAGGGAAAAACGCACCTTTTGAAAGAATATGCCGGAACCGGGCCGGATCACCCCGATATCGTCGATCCATTCAGCGGAGACCTGGAAAAATATCGTCAAACGATGGAGGAAATACGCGCCGGGATCACGAAGATTATGACAAGACTGGAGGGGGGTGGCGCCGGTGAGGGTAGCCCTGGGCAGTGACCATGCCGGCTTTAAACTAAAAGAGCTGATTAAGGAGGATCTCCGGGCGCGGGAAGTGGAACTTACCGATTTCGGCACCTTCTGCGAGAGCAGCATCGATTACCCGGATATCTCTTTCCCCGTCGTTCAGGCGGTGCGGGACGGTGCATTCGCTTTCGGGATCCTGGTATGCGGCACCGGTATTGGAATGGCTATCGCCGCCAACAAATACCCCGGCATCCGGGCCGCCCTTTGCAGTGAAACCTATTCCGCCCGCTGTGCCCGGGAGCACAACGACGCCAATGTATTAACCCTGGGAGCCCGGGTGATCGGTCCCGGGCCCGCCCTCGATATTGTGAGGGTTTTTTTAAAGACACCCTTTGCCGCAGGCAGGCATGAGGAGCGGTTGGAAAAAATCGCTTTACTGGAAAAGCGTCTTTTGCCGGATTATCACCGCCGCTGCCCGGCGGCCAAACCCGGGGAGGCTGAAGCATGAGCGCGGAGAAATCGCAGGCGCGCGATTATTTAAGTGCTTTGCGCCGGGTTGATCCGGAAATCGCCGCGGTGATCGAAGCGGAACAGCTCCGGCAGCAAGACCACCTTGAACTGATTGCCTCCGAAAACCTGGCCAGCCGGGCTGTCCTGCAGGCCCAAGGGTCGATTTTAACCAACAAGTATGCCGAAGGTTACCCCGGGGCGCGTTATTACGGCGGCTGCGATCATGTTGATGCGGCTGAAGAAGCGGCCCGCACCAGGGCCTGCCGTTTATTTGGCGCCGATCATGCCAATGTGCAGCCCCATTCCGGCGCTTCGGCCAACATGGCTGTTTACCTCGCTTTCTTAAATCCCGGCGACCGCCTCCTGGGGATGGACCTGGCTCACGGCGGTCACCTGACCCACGGCAGCAGCGCCAGCATCTCCGGGCGTTATTACGAAGCGCACAGCTACCGGGTCAGCCGTGATACCGGCTTGATTGAGCTGGAGGAGATCCGGGCGAAAGCCCTCTCCGTGAAGCCGAAGCTGATTATCGCCGGTGCCAGTTCCTACCCGCGGCGCATCGACTTCGCCGCCTTCGCGGCTATCGCCCGGGAAAGCGGAGCGGTTTTGATGGTCGACATGGCCCATGTGGCCGGGCTGGTGGCGGCCGGGCTTTATCCGAACCCCGTTTCATGCGCCGACGTGGTCACAACGACTACGCATAAAACCCTGCGCGGCCCGCGGGGCGGGATGATCTTATGCCGCCGGGAGCATGCCCGGGCTGTCGACAAAGCGGTTTTCCCGGGGCTGCAGGGCGGGCCGTTGATGCATGTGATCGCCGCCAAGGCTGTGGCGCTCAAAGAGGCGATGTCGCCGGATTTTATCAGCTACCAGCAAAGGGTGCTTGCCAATGCCGCC
Source organism: Desulfovibrio sp. (assembly GCA_020060545.1). GTDB lineage: Bacteria > Bacillota > Dethiobacteria > DTU022 > DTU022 > JAGUZX01. The sequence continues at coordinate 2,474 of JAGUZX010000098.1, forward strand.
GTCCTGGCGGAGACGCTGGCCGGGTTCGGTTTTAACCTGGTTACCGGAGGCACGGATACGCATATGGTTTTAGTGGACTTGCGCTCCAAAGGCCTTACCGGCCTGGAAGCGGAAAAACTGCTGGATCAGGTTGGCATCACCGCCAACAAAAATGCGGTGCCTTACGACCCCTGCAGTCCGAAGGTTACCAGCGGCCTGCGTGTAGGTACGCCCGCCGTCACCTCCCGCGGCATGGGCCCTGAACAGCTCCGGTTGATCGGGCTGTTAATCAATGAAGCTCTCGCCAACCGTTCCAGCCCCGTACACCTGGCCAGAGTCAAGCGGCGGGTCAAAGAATTGTGCCGCGATTTCCCAATTTATCAGTTTTGAATGTGCTGTAATCAGGAGTCAGTATTCAGGAGAAGGACATAAGCGAAACGGTAAAACGTTTGAAGACTTTCCGGTATGGCCGAAGGCATTTTTGCGGAAACGGAATCGTATACCCGGGCCATTCTGAATTCTGGCTCCTGAATTCTGAATACGATCAGGAGAGGGGTGCCGTAAAATGAGTCGAGTTGTTACCGTGGATCACCCGCTGGTCCAGCATAAACTGACCTACTGCCGTCAAAAAGATACAGAACCATGGAAATTTAGGGACCTGGTGGAGGAAATTACCGCACTGCTCCTCTATGAAGCGACCCGGGAGATGCCGGTCGTGAATATCGAACTGGAAACACCCGTTTCCCGGGCGCGGGGTGCGGTGATAGACGGGATGGAGCCCATCTTTATCGCGGTGCTGAGGGCCGGCCTGGGGATGCTTTCCGGAGCGATGCGGATGTTTCCCGGCGCCAGGGCCGGCCATATCGGTTTGTACCGCGATCATGACACTTTTTTGCCGGTGGAATACTACTGCAAGCTTCCGGAAGGGATCCGGGAACGGGACTGCTACCTGCTGGAGCCGATGCTGGCCACCGGCGGCAGCGCCGTTCATGCCATCGCCGCTTTGAAGAAGGCCGGGGTGAACAGAATTAAGCTGCTCAGCCTGATCGCTTCACCCGAAGGGATCATGGCCTTGCAGCAAGCCTTTCCCGATGTGGAGATCTATCTGGCCGCAATCGATGAAGGGTTGAATGAAAAAGCCTATATCGTTCCCGGCCTGGGAGATGCCGGGGATCGCCTTTTCGGCACGAACTGATTGAATTGATAAGTTAAGGGGTCAGACCCTTTAACTTATCAATTCTGACTCCTGAATTCTGAATGCTGACAAAGAGGTGTGCAATGCCGGAAAGACCGTCCTGGGACCGCTATTTTATGGAGATCGCGCGCGTGGTGGCCTCCCGCTCCACCTGCCTGCGCCGCCAGGTCGGCGCCGTGCTGGTCCTGGAGCGGCGCCTTTTGGCTACCGGTTACAACGGCTCGCCCGGCGGCCTGGCCCACTGCGGCGAGACCGGCTGCCTCCGCGAGCGGTTGAAAGTGCCTTCCGGCGAAAAGCACGAGCTTTGCCGGGGCCTGCACGCCGAACAGAACGCGATTATCCAGGCGGCGATCCACGGTGTGGCGATCAAGGGAGCCGCTTTATACTGCACGCACTTTCCCTGTGTGGTCTGCGCCAAAATGCTGGTCAACGCCGGGATCACTGCCATCATCCTGGACGAGGACTACCCCGACGACCTGTCCAAAAAAATATTCGCGGAGGCTGGCATCATCGTCGAATATCTAGTATAATATGTTCGCCGCAGGCCGTGTTGCGGTCTGATTTGTCTGAACTTAGTTTGTTTTATTGTTGACTGTGGTAAAATGGAACAACGGCGGCAGCCGGGGTCAGGCTGCCGTTGCCATTGCCCAAGGGGTGCTGCGGTTTAAAAAAATGAGCGGGTGGTGAAGTACTTGACGGTGCAGTTGGTGCAGTCCATCAGGGAGGCTGAAAACAAAGCGGAGGCGATGCAGCGTGAAACCATGCAAAAAACCCGCCAGGTTTTCAAAGAGGCCGAGGAGAGAGCCGCAGTGCTGCTCCGGGAGGCGTTAGATACTGCCGCAAATGAGGCCAGAGAGTTGATCAAAAAAGCCGAAGCGGAGGCCCGCGCCGAGGCGGAGCCGCTGGTAAAAGCCCAACGGGAAGAGATCGAAAGGCTTAAACAAAAGGCCCGGGCCCGATTAGCGGAGGCGGTAACCTTGATTTCCGGGAGGATTATGAAGTTTAATGCCCATCATTGATATGAAAAAAGTCTACCTGCTCGCTCACCGGGAGGAGCGGGAAAAAATATTCAATCTTCTGCACCGCCTTGGCCTAGTCGAACTGGTGGATGTGAAAACAGGCGGTTCGTGGAACGAATTCCGCTCCCTGCTGCAGCCGGAGCAGGCGGCCGGACCGGTGAACCGGCTTGAATCGGAATTGGGCGAGGTCCGTTACTGCCTTGATTTTTTACAGCGCAATTTTCCGGTGCGCAAGACTTTTGTGGAGCAGTTTGCGGGTTCCAAGATCGCCTTGAGCGAGGCGGAATTTTCCGGTTACACCGGCCAGGCGGAGCGGGTCAAGTCCATTTATGCTTCTTGCCGCACCGCGGAGGATGATTTGAGCCGCATCCGCAACGAAGAGACGCACTGCCGCAACCTGCTGGAGGAGCTGAGACCATGGGCGGATTTCACCGTTCCCCTGGAGGAAGTTAAAAACGGCAGCCGGACGTTGATGTTCCTGGCCGCCGTCCCGGTTGGCGCCTATGCTACTTTGCAGGAAGAGCTTGCGGCAAATGCAGCCGATTACTACCGGGAAGAGGTTTCAGCGGGCCGGGAAACAGTTTACTGTTTTTTTATTTTCCCGGCCGCCAGTGCGGAGCCGGTAAGCGCTTTATTCAAGAGCGCCGCGGCTGCGGTTATTTCTTTCCCGGGCCTGGCGGGGACCCCCGCTGCGGTCGCGCGCGGCCTGGAGCAAAAGCTGGCCGGCCTGGATGAAGAAAGAGGGGCGGTGCTGAGCCGGGTGGAGCAGCTCGTGGCACACCGGCCTTTGCTGATGGCTTATTTTGATTACCTGAGCAACGAGCGCGCCAAACAGGAAGCGGTGGCTTTACTGGGCGGCACGGGGAGCAGCTTTCTTTTGGAAGGTTGGGTGCCGGCGCCGGCGCTTTCCGGCCTGGAAAAAACTCTGGCCGAAAAGACCGAGACGGCGGTCCTGGTATCACGCGACCCGGAAAAATACGAAGAAGTGCCGGTCCTGCTGCATAACCGCGGCCCTGCTGAAGCCTACGAAGTTGTAACCAGGCTTTACAGCGTCCCGTCAAGGGAGGAGCTGGACCCCACCCCGTTCCTGGCGCCCTTTTTCTTTGTCTTTTTCGGCATCTGCCTTTCCGATGCCGGTTACGGCCTGCTGCTTTCCCTGGCCGCCCTGTTCCTCTCCCGCAAGATGAGGCTGGGGGGGATGGGCAAGCAGCTGATCAACCTGCTCTTTTTGGGCGGTTTGTCTTCCCTGGCCTTCGGCATCCTCATGGGCGGCTATTTCGGGGATTTAATCAAGCTGCCGCCGTTATGGTTCAACCCGCTGGACGACCCGATGCGCATGCTTTTCTTCTGTTTTGTTTTCGGCCTGGTGCATGTCTATTTCGGGATGGGGCTGCAGGCCTACCGCAGCATCAGGGCGGGGAAGCCCCTGCACGCCCTCTTTGACCAGGGATTTTGGTTCATTTTCTTGAACGGGTTGATCCTGCTGTTCCTTCCCGAATTCGCTTCTTTGGCCAAATGGCTGGCCTTGGGCGGCGCCGCCGGGCTGATCCTGACGCAGGGCCGCGCGCAAAAAGGGCTGCTCAAAAAAGCGCTCAGCGGCCTGCTCAGCCTCTACAACGTGACCGGCTACCTGAGCGACGTGCTCTCTTACTCCCGCTTGCTGGCCCTGGGGCTGGCCACCGGGGTGATCGCCTCGGCGATCAACACCATGGGCGGGCTGGCCGCGACGATCTTCGGGACGATCTTCGGGACGGTCGTGATGGTGGGTTTGCTTTTGGGCGGGCACCTGTTTAACCTGGTGATCAGTACCCTGGGCTCATACGTGCACACCAGCCGGCTGCAGTATATCGAATTTTTCGGCAAGTTTTTCGAGGGCGGGGGCAGGGCATTCCGGCCTTTCGGCTTCAGCGCCAGGTTCGTGGATGTATTAAGAGCAAAAGAGGCGGGGCATGCCGGGACGGAAGCGGCGGTTTCCAGCCCTTCAACCTAAGATGTTCAAGAATAATGATCGATAAAGGGAGGCGTGTGGACTAATGTTTGGCATCGAATCAGGAATCGTGTTGGCGCTATTGGGGGCCGCCCTGGCGGTTGGGCTGGCCGGGATCGGTTCGGCCATCGGAGTAGGGATTGTCGGGCAGAGTGCGGCCGGCGTGGTTACCGAAGACCCCGACAAATTCGGGCAGACTCTCCTGCTCCAGGCTCTGCCGGGGACGCAGGGCATTTACGGGCTGCTGACCGGCTTTATCATCATGCAGCGGGTCGGTGTGATCGGGGGCGGCCTGATGCTGGACCTGGGCATGGATAAAGGCCTGGCGGTTTTCATGGCCGCCCTGCCGATCGCCCTCGTCGGCTTTCTTTCCGCGATCGCCCAGGGGCGGGCCGCGGCCGCGGGCGTCGGCGTCATCGCCAAGCGGCCGGAAGAACTGGGGAAAGCCATTATTTACGCCGTGATGGTGGAAACCTACGCCGTGCTGGCGCTGCTGGCCTCGATTATGCTGCTCTTCGGCATACCCCTGCCATAAGGAGTGTTGGCTATGAATGATGGAGCAGAGAGGATTATCCGGCGCATCCTTGACGATGCCCGGGCCAAAGCGGAGGCCATGCAGGCTGAAGCGGCCAAGAAAATAGCCGCAATGGAAGTGGAAGCAAAAAAGACGGCTGCCGCCAAAAAGGAGCAAGTATTGGCGCAGGCCCGCAAGGAAGCCGAAGAGCAAAAGCGGCGCATTCTCGGTGTGGCCCAGCTTGACGCCAGGAAAGAGCTGCTGGCGGCCAAGCAGGAGCTGATCGAGGAGGCTTTCCAGCGGTCCCTGCAGGTGCTCTTTGACATGGAAGACGGGGCCTACCTGGCCGTCCTGCGCGAGATGCTCCTCGCGGTTGTGGAAACAGGCACGGAAACCGTGCTCCTGTCCGCGCGCGACCAGGGCCGGATCCCGGCCGGCTTCTGGCCTGAAATTAACGCCGCTTTGGCGAAGCGAGGCAAAGCAGGAAAACTGGCCCCCGGGAGCGATACCAGGGATATCCGGGGCGGTTTTATCCTGCAATCCGGCGGGGTAGAAATAAACTGTTCCTTTGCATCACTGCTGGAGATGCAGCGGGATGAGCTGGAGCCGGAGGTTGCCGCGCTTCTCTTTAATTGAATTTAGGAAGCTTTCCTCTTTGGAAAGGAGAGCCATCAAAAGATGCCTTTAAACGATACCGGTTATGCTTACGCCGTAGGGCGGATCCGGGCCCTGGAAACGCGCCTGCTGGATAAAAGCAAATTGGAACGCATGATTGACGCGCCGTCCGCGGAAGAAGCGTTGAAGGTGCTGGCCGAAACGGAATACGCAGGAGCGGTTGCCGAACTGGCCGATGTGCATGATTTTGAAATTATTTTACGCGACGAAATCAGCCGCTGCTTCGCCCTGCTATTAAAAATGAGCCCCCGGCCGGAACTGATCGGCATGATGGCCCTGCGCTATGATATTCATAACCTCAAGGTGCTGTTCAAGGCCAAATACCTCGGGGTGACCGCGGATCTGCTCATGCCCGCAGGCACCGTAGCGGGCGAGAAACTGAAAACCATGGTGGAAGAGGAAGACTTCCGCGATCTGCCCGGGGCGGTTCGTGCGGCCGCGGAACGCGTTGTCGAGGAATTCGCGGTAAACCGCGATCCCCAGGCGATCGATCTCAACCTGGACCGGGTTCTTTTTGCCCGGTTGCTGGAGTCGGCCCGGGCGGCGCGCTCCGCTTTCCTGGAAGGGTTGTTTCTCCGTCAGATCGACCTGGCGAACATTAAAACATTTGTCCGGGTGAAACGGATGGGCCAGGACCGCGAGTTTTTGAAAAAGGCGCTTCTCCCGTCCGGCCTGATTCCCGCCGGCCGGCTGGCCTCCCTCCTGGATGAGCCGCTGGAGTCGCTGATCGCGCAAACGGCGATGAGCGAGTATGCCGCGGTGATCGGCGAGGGAGTCCGTGATTGGCTGGAAAAGGGGACGGCCGCCCACCTTGAAAAGCTGGCCGACGATTATATCACCGCTTACCTGCAGTGGGGCAGGCGATCGCCTTTCGGGTTTGAACCCCTGATTGCTTATCTGTGGGCCAAGGAGATCGAGATCAAAAACATCCGCTTAATTATGGTCGGCAAGATTAACAAGCTTCCTGTTGAAGCGATCAGGGAGAGGTTGCGCCATGTCCAGCTATAAAACAGCCGTCATCGGAGACAAGGATTCCATCCTCGGTTTTAAAACGCTTGGTGTCGCCATTTTTCCGGTCACCGGCGCCGCAGCGGCGCTGGCTATTTTAAAGCAGCTCGTTGCCGACAACTACGGGGTGATCTTTATCACCGAAGAATTCGCCCGGGAACTGGACGATGTGATCGCGGAACTGAACAAGCGTTTTTTGCCGTCAATAGTGCTGATTCCGAACAGTAAAGGAACCCTCGGTTTGGGGATCAGGAACATCAAGCAAAATGTAGAAAAAGCAATCGGTGCGGATATTCTGTTCAGGAAAGAAGGGTGATCACTTGGAAGTTGGCAGGATTATCAAGGTTTCCGGCCCGCTGGTCGTCGCCGACAACATGGGCGATGCCAGGATGTACGATATGGTCAGGGTCAGTGAATCGCGTCTGCTCGGCGAAGTGATCGAGCTGCGCGGGGATCAGGCTTCCATCCAGGTTTACGAAGAAACCGGCGGCCTTGGCCCGGGCGAACCAGTTTATAATACCGGGGTGCCCTTAAGCGTGGAGCTGGGCCCCGGTTTAATCGCGGCCATTTTTGACGGGGTCCAGCGCCCGCTTAATATCATCAAGGCGCAGGTGGGAGATTATATCACCCGCGGGGTTGATGTGGCGCCCCTGGATCGTGACCGCCGGTGGCAGTTTCTGCCCCGGGTCAAGAAAGGCGACCCCGTCGTCGCGGGCGATGTCATCGGGACCGTCCAGGAGAGCACCCTGGTGGAGCACCGGATCATGGTCCCTCCCAATGTCGCTGCCGGGAAAGTGGTGGATATATTCGCCGGTGAGGCTACCGTAACCGATGTGATCGCCAGGCTCGAAACCGCAAACGGCCCGGTTGAACTGACGATGATGCAGAAATGGCCGATCCGCAAGGGCCGCCCCTACCGGGAGAAGATGGGGCCGCATGTCCCGATGATTACAGGGCAGCGCATTATCGACACCTTTTTTCCGGTGGCCAAGGGAGGCACCGCCTGCATCCCCGGCCCCTTCGGCAGCGGCAAAACGGTGACGCAGCACCAGCTGGCCAAGTGGGCCGACGCCGAGATCGTCGTCTATATCGGCTGCGGCGAGCGGGGCAACGAGATGACGGACGTGCTCCTCGAATTTCCCGAGCTTAAAGATCCCCAATCGGGTGAGCCGCTGATGAAGCGGACTGTGCTGATCGCCAACACTTCGAATATGCCGGTGGCGGCCCGGGAAGCTTCCATTTACACCGGGATCACCATCGCCGAGTATTTCCGGGATATGGGCTACAGCGTGGCCCTGATGGCCGACTCGACCTCCCGCTGGGCGGAGGCGCTGCGGGAAATGTCCGGCCGCCTCGAGGAGATGCCCGGCGAAGAAGGATACCCGGCTTACCTTGGTTCCCGGCTGGCGGACTTTTACGAACGCTCCGGCCGCACCGTCTGCCTGGGCGGCGGCGGCCGGGAAGGAGCGCTGACCGTGGTCGGGGCGGTCTCCCCGCCCGGCGGGGACCTTTCGGAACCGGTCTCCCAGGCCACCCTGCGCATCGTCAAGGTGTTCTGGGGGCTTGACGCCGCGCTGGCCTACCGGCGCCATTTCCCGGCGATCAACTGGCTGCTGAGCTATTCCCTTTACCTGGACAACGTGGCGGTCTACTTCCGCGACACGATCGGCGAAAAGTGGAACGAGATGCGCCGCGAGGCGATGCGGCTCCTGCAGGAAGAAGCGGAGCTGGAAGAGATCGTGCGGCTGGTCGGCGTGGACGCCCTCTCGGCCCGGGAAAGGCTGATCCTGGAAACGGCCAAGTCGATCCGGGAGGATTTCCTGCACCAGAACGCCACCCACGAGGTCGACACCTATAGTTCCCTGCAGAAACAGTGCCGCATGCTCGAGCTGATCCTCGATTTTCACCACGAGGCGGCCCGGGTCGTGGAAAAGGGAGAAATCGACCTTGACCTGGAAAAACTGTTTACCCTGCCGGTCCGGGAGCGTATCGCCCGGGCCAAGTACGTGCCGGAAGAAAACCTGGCCGACTTGAACGCCATCAGCCGTGCCATAAAGGAACAGATCGCAGCCGTATCCGGCGAGGAGGGTGATGACGATGCTTAAAGAATACAAAACGATCGTCGAAGTGGCGGGGCCGCTGATGCTGGTCGAGCAGGTCGAGGGGATCAAGTTCGGCGAGCTGACCGAAATCGAAATGCCCGGCGGCGATATCCGCCGCGGGCAGGTCCTGGAGGTAAACCGGGACAAGGCCCTGGTGCAGATTTTCGAAGGATCCACCGGGTTGAATATCCGGTCGGCCAGGGTCCGCTTCCTGGGCAAGGCCATCGAGCTTCCCGTATCGCTGGATATGCTTGGCCGCGTTTTCAGCGGCCTGGGGCAGCCGCGCGACCAGGGGCCGCGGATCATTCCGGAAAAAAGGCTCGACATCAACGGATTCCCGATCAACCCTTACGCCCGGGATTACCCGTCCGAATTCATCCAGACCGGCATCTCCGCCATCGACGGGATGAACACGATGGTGCGCGGGCAGAAACTGCCGATCTTTTCCAGCTCCGGCCTCCCCCACTCCCGCCTGGCCGCGCAGATCGCCCGGCAGGCCAAGGTGCTGGGCACCGAAACCAGGTTTGCCGTGGTCTTCGCCGCGATGGGCATTACTTTTGAAGAGGCCGATTACTTTATCACCGATTTCCGCCGGACCGGGGCGATCGAGCGGGCCATCCTCTTCATCAACCTGGCCGACGACCCGGCCATTGAAAGGATCGCCACCCCGCGCATGGCGCTGACGGCGGCCGAATACCTGGCCTTCGAGCAGGGGATGCACGTGCTGGTGATCCTGACCGATATGACCAACTACGCGGAAGCGCTGCGCGAGGTTTCCGCGGCCCGGAAGGAAGTCCCCGGGCGGCGGGGCTACCCCGGCTACCTTTACACCGACCTTTCCATGATCTACGAACGGGCGGGGCGGATCCAGGGCCGGGAGGGTTCGATTACCCAGCTGCCGATCCTGACCATGCCGGAAAACGACAAGACCCACCCGATTCCCGATCTGACCGGTTATATCACCGAGGGGCAGATCATTTTGAGCCAGGAGCTGCACCGCAAAGGGCTCTACCCGCCGATCGATGTGCTGCCCTCTCTCTCGCGGCTGAAAGACAAGGGGATCGGGACCGGGAAAACGAGGGAAGATCACGGCGACACCATGAACCAGCTCTATGCCGCCTACGCGCGCGGCAAGGAAGCCAAAGAGCTGGCCGCCATCCTCGGCGAAGCCGCCTTGAGCGAAACGGACAAGAAGTTCTCCCGCTTTGCCGACGAATTCGAAAGCCGTTATATCCGCCAGGGAGAAGAAGAGGACCGCACCATCGAGGAAACGCTCAACCTGGGCTGGGAGCTGCTCGCGCTGCTGCCGCGCGCCGAGCTGAAGCGCGTGCGCGACGCCTACCTTGACAAGTACCTGCCCAATTGAGATGTGAGATGTGAGAAATGAGAAGTGAGAGGTAAGGATTTAGGAAACCGCTGTTTTTTCTCACATCCAACATCTCACCTCTCACCTCTCATCTAGGAGGCTTGAAAACATGGAAATCAGGGTCAACCCCACCCGCATGGAGCTTAACCGCCTCAAAAAAAGGCTGAAAATGGCGGAACGGGGCCACAAGCTGCTCAAAGACAAGCGGGATGAGCTGATCCGCCAGTTTTTGATCCTGGTCAGGAAAAACAAGGAGCTGCGCGAGCAGATGGAAAAAGAGCTCTCGGCGGCCTTTGCCAAGTTTCTCCTGGCCCGGGCCGTGATGACGGCGGAAACCCTGGAGGAAGCGCTGATGTACCCGACCAGGCGCTTAACCCTGGCGGTGAAAAAACAGAACATCATGAGCGTCTACGCGCCCCGCTTTGAATGGGGAGAAGAAGAGAGCGGCCGCGGCGAGGCGGGCAGCATCTACCCCTACGGTTTTGTGGACACCTCCGCCGAGCTGGACATTTCGATCGAGACCCTTTCCGGGATCATGCCCCAGTTACTGGAACTCGCCGAAGTGGAGAAGGCGGTCCAGCTCCTGGCCGACGAGATCGAAAAGACCCGCCGCCGCGTCAACGCGCTGGAGTATGTGATGATCCCGAAAATCCGGGAAACGATCCGCTATATTACGATGAAGCTGGATGAAAACGAGCGCGGCGCCCTGACCCGCCTGATGAAAATTAAAGACGTGGTCCGGGCGAAAATGTAGTTGACAGGGGTATGGGATTGTTTGTCAACTTTCGTGGGGCAAGGGGAATGCAGGCTGCGGCGGCACCAATTGAAGGAGAAAATGCTTTCTCTCCCCCCTGAATAAGGTCAGGGGATTGACTTGCAAGCATGGGTCTGTCCCCATCGGTGGGGCTGGGGGGGATTCGTACCGGCTGAATTAGTATTACTTAAATCGCACTACATTTTCCGGGCAGCAACTAGCATATCCTGGCAAGCTCCAACTTAGTTATGCTCGACAATGCCTCAAAATCACGATCTTTGTGCAGTATTGGGAGACCTGCCTGAAGGGCATACCATGCAATCAGGCAATCATTGCTTTTGCGGATAGTGATGCCGTATTTACGAGCCGTTCGATAAAGGGTGGCTGCTCCGATTGCCGCTTCTACAGGGTCTGCCTCGATTATGGGATATGCGAGCAAGAGATCACGTACTATCTCGAAATCACTGTCATTTTGGAACCCTTGAAGAAGCTCCTGCAGAATTGTTGGCATTATCCATACGCCAACATCCGCTTCGATAAACCCAACTAGTGCATCGGCATGCGGCGATGTTGTCCCGTTGAAAAAATCGATCCACTTTGCAAATATTTTAATCAGACTACCTGGCGAGAATTCTTTCTGCCTGGGCAGTTTTCCAGACGGTGATTTCTCTTCCGTGTTTGCTGGAACGTTCCAGATGACACGGATTCGCTTCATCTTGGTTGTCGCCGGTTTCTACTGTTGCATTTGCGTGGATTTGGGCGCATGATGCGGTTAAGGATTTGAAAACGGCGATAAGTGTTAAAATACCTTTTCAGTTTGCGGAGATTCTAACAGAAGCAGGATGGCAGTATAGGGTTGATATCGATGGTTCGCTCCCATATGGTATTGAAAGTCTTTCCAGAATCGAGCAGTACGGCGGGCCACCACGGAAGCTAGTGTTAAATATAATCAATACTGCAGGCAAAACCCGGGTACGCTCATCGGACGTATGGTTTGTCCCCTTCGGCGGCTTTATCCTGCTTTGCCTGGAGCCCGGCCGCCGCCTGCTGCTGTATCCTCTTTTGATCCTTCCCCCCCGGTTTATCCCTTCCGTTTATTACGTATGGTTGGTCCTGGCTATCGCTCTCCCTCTGTTCTGCTTCGGTTTTGTTTTTTTGTTTAGAAAGCGACAATAAAGAAAAGGCATTTGCAGCTAATAGTGTCAAACGAGCACAGGGCCTAATGAACCCGGTTGGTAAAGAGCAAAGATGTTGTGCGGCGAAAATGTAACCGGACGGGCGCATGATCATCACCGGTGGGAACCGGCAAGGGCGGCTCTTTTTTAATGATCGCGGAACTTTTTGCCGCGGTTACCGGTCATCAGTAAAGTGAGAAGTGTTTAACCGGATAAAGAAACGCACCGGTGGCCATAATATCCCTTAGTTTCCTCTCTGGGGGAGGTGATGGCCCGGGTGTTGCGGCGCGGTTTAGGGTTGGCCTGTTTAATGCTCCTATTTGCCGGCCTGCCGCGGCCCGGCGTTATTAAGGACGCCGATCCGTGGTATTATTTAGAAAAAGGGTTTGCCTTGCTTGACGTTGAAAATATCTCTTACCGGGGCTATCTCTTCTTTCCCGACAGCCCTACTGATCGGGAGGCGCTGTCCCGGCTTCCAGGCCTGGCGGACGGATATAACGCGCCGGGGCTTTCGCCCGGACCGCCCGAAGGCCGCTGGTGGTTCAGCTCCGGTGTTCAGCAGGGTTACCAGGTAATTTGGATTTCCGGGACCAAACCAAGCGCCTGCCGCTTGATCCGGGACGGCCTGCAAGCCGCGTCCGGGGGGCGGGTATGGGCTTCGTCCTGGGGGGTGGAGGCCTTCATCGCCGATCGGCCCGGCGATTTGACTCTCCTGGGGATGGAGCTGCTGGCCATCCTGGGCGGCCGGCTGCGCGGTACCGCCGATTATAACGGAGCGGTACACTTCCTGGCTGATGCTCCCTGGGCCGGTGAACCGGTTAGCCTTGCTGAAGGCCCGGTCAATTTGAACCTTGAACTTTACCGGGATCCGGTTGCAGGCCGGATCAGGATTCGGGCCGGGGTGCCGGTTATTCTCACCCTCGCACCGTTTAGTGAATCTTTACCGTCGCCATAAATAAATAATGCCACCTGGAAAGGAATTATTATCTTCATGGACAAACTTTTAATCCAGGGCGGGATCCCCCTGCGCGGCCGGGTTAAGGCCAGGGGATCGAAGAATGCCAGCCTGCCGATTATCGCCGCCGCGCTTATCTCCGCCGAGCCGCTGGTGATCGAAGGGGTTCCGGACTTGCTGGATGTGCGGACCATGATCGCGGTGCTCGAGTCGCTCGGCGCTGCGGTCAGCTACAGCCCGGAGCAGGAGCTGGTCCGTATTGCCGCTACCAAGCCGCCGGGTTTAGAGCCGCCGCCCTGCCTGGTCCGGCAGATGAGGGCCTCTTTCCTGGTGCTGGGGCCGCTGCTGGCCCGGAACGGGAAAGCGAGGCTTTCCCTGCCCGGCGGGTGCGCCATCGGCACCCGGCCCGTGGACCTGCATTTAAAGGGTTTAACGGCGATGGGAGCCCGTTTTACCATGGACAACGGTTATATCGAGGGCGAAACGCGGGGCCTCGAAGGGGCGCGGATTTACCTCGACTATCCCAGCGTGGGCGCCACTGAAAATATTCTCATGGCCGCCACCCTGGCCCGGGGGACCACGGTACTGGAGAATGCGGCCACCGAGCCGGAAATCGTGGACCTGGCCAACTTTTTGAACAGTATGGGTGCCCGGGTCAGCGGCGCCGGGACTACCACGATCCGGATCGAAGGGGTCGTTGAGCTGGGCGGGGCCCGCTATAACGTGATCCCGGACCGGATTGAAGCGGGGACGCTCCTGCTGGCCGGGGCGATTACCGGCGGTGATATCACGGTGGAGAATGTCCTCCCGGATCACTTAAAGTCCCTCCTGGCAAAAATGAAAGAAGCGGGAGCCACGGTCGAAGAGGTCGCTCCGTCTGCGATCAGGGTCAGGCGCTGCGGGCAGCTGGTAGGGGTTGACCTGAAAACCCTGCCCTACCCCGGTTTTCCGACCGATTTGCAGCCGCAGTTTATGGCCATGCTCGCAATTTCCAGGGGCACCAGCATGGTAACCGAAACTGTTTTTGAAAACCGGTTCCGGCATGTGGCCCCCTTGCTCAGCATGGGGGCGCAAATCCAGGTTGAAGGGCACCATGCGATCGTCCAGGGCCGGCGGTACCTGACCGGCGCGCCGGTCAGCGCCTCCGATCTGAGGGCGGCAGCCGCCCTGCTGCTGGCGGCGCTGGCGGCCCGGGGGGTCACCGAAATCTCCGAGGTGGTCCATCTCTGGCGGGGTTACAGCGGGATCGAGGAAAGGTTGAAGTCAGTGGGAGCGCGCATCCAGCATCTCAAACGCGAACCTTACCCGTCGCTGCAAACAGGGGGCTGAAAACGGCCCCTTTGTCATGGCCGCTCATTTAGTTTAAGGGCAAGGGTTTTTTTCGGCCAAAGGTATAATAGAAGGACAGGTTTCATATATTTTGGTGAAACCTTCAACCGGAGGCTTTAGATGACCCGAACCGCCGCCCTGGTTTTCGCCGCGATTATCCTGGCTGTAATCCTGCTCCCTTCCGCCGTCGTTTCGCTGGGCCGCCCGTTTCCCCGTCCCGGAGACGAAACGATCGGGCGGGATGAGAAGCCGCCGGAAGATGAACAAGTTGAAAGCCTGCTGATCAGCCTTTTCCGGGCCGATACCCGGGAGGTTGTCACGATCGACCTGGAAGAGTACCTGGTCGGGGTTGTCCTGGCGGAAATGCCGGCCTCCTTCGGGCCTGAGGCGCTGAAAGCGCAGGCGGTCATCGCCAGGACCTACACCCTGCACCGGGTTCGTTTTTTTGGGGGAGGCGGCTGCCAGCGGTCCCCCACTCCGGCGGACATCTGCTCCGACAGCACGCACTGCCAGGCCTGGGTGGTTCCGGCTGTAACGGCGGCGCAATGGTACTCCCCCGATGAGATGGATCTCTACCTGGCCAAGGTAAGGCGCGCGGTCCGGGAAACGGCGGGAGAAGTCGCAGTCTACCAGGGACGGCTGATCGAGGCGGTTTACCATTCAACTTGCGGCGGCCGGACTGAAGCCTCTCATGCCATCTGGAGCGGCGGCGAAATCCCTTATTTGCAAAGCATTGCCTGCCCCTATTGCGGCCACTCGCCTTACTTCCGCCGCGAGACCCTGGTCGGTTTTGAGCAGTTGACCTCTGCCCTGCAGCTGGAGCCGGTCTTACCGGTTGCCGGCAACGCATCGCTGCCCCTGCAAGTGGCCGAGGAAACTCCCGGGGGGCGGGTCGGAGTGCTTAAGGTTGACCGGGTCTTGATCACGGGCAAGGATTTACGCCGGCTACTGGGGCTTCTTTCAACCGCATTCCAGTGGGAGGTCCGTGAAAACGGGCTGCTCTTCCTGACCCGGGGGCACGGGCACGGCGTCGGGCTTTGCCAGTACGGCGCCGACGGCATGGCTGCGCAGGGCAAAACTTACCGGCAGATCGTTTCCTTCTATTATCCCGGCACAACGCTCTCCACCTTCACCCCGTAATTGCATAATAATTCCGGTGCTGGATATAATATCTTCGAGGTGATCACGTTGGCAGCTCGGAGAAAGCACGGAAGAAAAAAATCAAAATTTAAAACTATTTGGGACAGGCTGTCCCGCAGCATCAAAATCTGGCGCCGGAAGAGCGGCCAATTGCCCAAATTGTTTGCTGGTATGGCAAATATATTTTTCCGGAAATGCGCACGGCTGCCGCTTTTCCTGAAAATTATCGCCGTTTACTTGCTGACGCTCGCGCTCGTGGGCGGGATCTTCCTTTGGAGAATAAACCGTTACCGCTCGGTCAACCCCTATTTCATTCCCCCGGTCCATCTTGGCGAACTGGAAGACCTTTTGCACGATCGAGACGATGGGACGCAGGATGAAAAAACAGAACCCGCCGGCAGCGAATCGAAGCGGGACGATCTGGAACCTCTCCCCGGGCCTCTCCCGCCGCCCGGTCCGGCTGTCCACACTGCCGGGTGGCCGGTCAAAGAAGCAGGCCAAATACTGCAAGAATATGGCAAGCCGGTAATTTCCGGGACGATTTATGGACAGTGGTTGTCATTTTCGAACGGCATCGCCATTGCAGTTGACCCGGGGACGGAGATACTGGCCGTTCTGGGAGGCGTGGCAAAAGTTGTCCAGCTGGGCGGGCCGTATCTGCATTTTGGTTATGAAGTGACGATCGACCATGCGCAAAATCTCAATTCTATCTATCAAACCCTGGAAAGTGTTTCTGTCCAAAATGGGACGGTTGTGGAGAAAGGACAGGCCGTCGGGATCATCAAAAACCGTACCCCCAACCCGACTTACCTCTACCTGGAGATGCATAAAGAAGGTAAGGCCGTTGACCCTTTGGATTACCTGCGTTAATCATTTAACTTAGAGCACCTGGCTTAGGCGGGTCAAATTACACTTTGCCGCCGGTGCGAGTCATTTTTGCCGCCGGACCCTCATATAATTTAAGGGAAGTTGAAGATAAAGGGGGCCCTGCGGTGCATGACTATATTCATCAACGGGTAATAGAGATCAGCAACTACATCCTGGAAACCAGGGCGACGGTTCGCCAGGTTGCCCGCAGCTTTGGGGTTAGTAAAAGTACGGTCCATAAAGACGTAACCGAGCGTTTGCCACAGATTAACCGGCACCTCGCGCGGCAGGTAAAAAAGATTTTGGATCAAAACAAGTCCGAACGGCACCTGAGAGGCGGGGAAGCCACCCGCATAAAGTATTTGGCCATTCGAGAAAAAGCTTGATTTATCTCCCATAAAAAAAGGAATATTGTTAATGATGTTGAATCCTGTATATGCTAATAGGCGCCTGCAAAATGTCCGGCTACCGGCAAGGACAACCCGGGGAGGTATGCTTATGGCTCTTTCAACGGATATCGGCATCGACCTGGGTACCGCGAGCATTCTTGTTTATGTTCGGGGCAGGGGCATAGTTTTAAACGAACCGTCGGTTGTGGCCATCGAACAGGAGACCCAAAAGGTTTTGGCGGTGGGGACGGCGGCGCAAAGAATGCTCGGCCGGACGCCCGGCAATATCGTAGCGGTACGGCCCTTACGGAATGGGGTCATAGCCGATTTTGACATTACGGAAATCATGCTTAAACATTATATCGCCATGGCCGGTGAAAAAAAGCGTCTTTTCCGGCCCAGGGTGGTAGTTTGCATTCCTGCCGGGACTACGTCGGTGGAACAGAAAGCGGTCATCGAGGCTGTTTCCCGCACCGGGGCAAGGGAAACCTACCTGATTGAGGAGCCCCGGGCGGCTGCTCTCGGCGCCGGTCTGGATATATTTGAACCCAGCGGCAACATGGTTGTTGATATCGGAGGCGGGACAAGCGATATGGCCGTGCTTTCCATGGGTGAAGTAGTCGAGAGCGCCAGCGTCCGGGTGGGCGGGGATAAATTCGACGAAGCTATCGCC
This sequence comes from Desulfovibrio sp., assembly GCA_020060545.1. Lineage (GTDB taxonomy): Bacteria > Bacillota > Dethiobacteria > DTU022 > DTU022 > JAGUZX01. The sequence goes on from JAGUZX010000098.1 coordinate 19,601, forward strand.
CGCTTTATTAAGAAGGAATATAATGTGCTTGTCGGGGAGCGCACGGCGGAATTATTAAAAATTTCAGTCGGTTCGGCCCATCCTAACAGCCGCTATCTGCAGGCCGATGTCCGGGGCAGGGACCTGGTAACGGGCTTGCCGCGCTCTGTCGCCATCGTCACTCAGCAGGTCGTACAAGCCCTGGAGGAACCGCTCTGGGCGATTCTGCAAGGGATTAAACAGGTCTTGGAGAAAACACCGCCGGAACTGGCGGGGGATATTATCGAAAAAGGGATCGTTCTTACCGGCGGCGGAGCCCTGCTGGACGGATTTACCCGCTTTTTAACCCAGGAAACCGGCGTCCCCTTCTACCTGGCTGAAGATCCGATCTCCTGCGTGGTCAAGGGTACGGCCAGGGTACTGGAGAACATGGCCCAGCTTTCCGATTCCTTGATTTCCAGCCGTAAAATTGCCTCCACATTTTAAAGCGATGTATTCATATCCCGGGAACATTCATATTCACAGCCTTCACTCCGACGGCAGCGGGACCTTCGAGCAGATTGCCGCCGCGGCCGCCTCGGCGGGGGTAAGTTTTGTCATTATCACCGACCACGAAACGCTGCATGGCCTGCCGGAAGAAGGAATCCGCCGCGGGGTGGTGGTCCTTGTCGGAGTGGAGTTGAACCGGAAGTTCAATCACTACCTGGCACTCGGGTTAACCGGCACCGTGCCCTCCGACGACGAGCAGCCCCAGGAGGTGATCGACCGGGTGCAGGCCGGAGGTGCGCTCGGCTTTATCGCGCACCCGTTTGAAAAAGGTTCCCCTCTTATTGACGGCGGGCGCGCTTACCCCTGGACCCGCTGGCCGGTGAACGGTTTTACTGGCCTTGAGATCTGGAACTATACTTCTCACTGGCGCGGCCGGGCCTCGACAGTGCCGGAAGCAATCTACTGGTTCCTTTTAAACCGCAAAGCGGCCATGGACGGCCCGCCTCCCGAGGCCCTCAAACTGTGGGACTGCTATACCGGCCACGGCAGGCGGGTAGTGGCCATCGGAGGCACCGATGCCCATGCCGCCCGGCGCAGGATCGGCTTTATTCCCGTGGCAATTTTCCCTTACCGGTTCCTCTTTCGCACCATCAACACTTACATTTGCCTGGAAGAGCCTCTCAGCGGCGATTTTAACCTGGCAAAAAAGCAGATTTACGGGGCTTTGGCTGAAGGAAGCTGTTTCGTTTCTTTCGATCAGCTGCACTCCGGGCAGGGGTTCTCTTTTCAGGCTGCGGGCAGCATGAATCAAAAGCGTTTAAGCGTCCCGATGGGAGGGGCGGCCGACTATAGGGAGGGCATCGAGCTGGCAGCCAAATCCCCTTTCAACCGCGCGGTGATCCGTTTACTCAAAAACGGCAGGCTGATCAGGCGGGTTGACGGGCCTGTACTGTCCTGTAAAGCCGCTTCGCCCGGCGCCTACCGGGTGGAGGTCTATTACCGTCCTCTCTTGGGCCCTCCCCGTCCCTGGATCTACTCCAACCCGATCTACTTGCGAAGAGGCCTCTCTCCTCTCACTTGCACAACATAAAATAGCCTCCCGCGGCGAGGAAAACCAGCCCCAATCCATTCCACCAGGAGAGCGTCAATTTTTGAAGGCCGAACAGCCCCAGTTGGTCGATCAGCATCGCTGTGGCAACCTGTCCGATGATAATCGCCGTAGTGGCGTTGGCCACACCGGCTCTGGGGATGCTGAATACGACACCCATAATGATGATGACTCCGATCGCCCCACCCAGATAAGTGTACCAGGGCGCTTCCCGGAACAAAGCCAGATTGCCTGAGCCCAGGCGGAAGACGTAAAGGGCGGCCATGGCGACCGCCGCGCCCACGGCATGGACGATCAGCGTGGCTTCGAGCGCTCCCACGGCTTTCCCGAGCACTGCATTTAAAGAACCTTGCACAGCCATGGCTACCCCGGCGGCGGCGGCGATTATGAGTGCGATCAGAGGCGCGTTCATTGTTCTGGTATGTTCCCCTCCGTAACAGCCTGCCCTTTTATTGTAGCTTACAATAGGAAAACTATGCGGCCGCCAAATTCCGCCGTTTCAGTTTTAATCAAGGAGGTTTTCGATCCCGAAAATAAACTTTTCATTCCGCGGGGCCCGGCGGATCGCCAGCAGCAACCCGGGGATAAAGCATTCACGGGTAAAGGCGTCATGCCGCAGGGTAAGCAGTTGGCCTGCCCCGCCAAAAATCACCTCCTGGTGGGCGACAAGCCCGGGCAGGCGGACGCTGTGGACGGGGATACCGGAAACTCTGCCTCCGCGCGCGCCTGGTATTTTTTCGAACTTTTCTCTTTCCTGCATCACAGCGCCAATGGAGTCGCCAATCAACCGGGCCGTTTGCAGAGCCGTGCCGGAAGGGGCGTCAAGCTTCTCGTCGTGATGCATTTCAATTATTTCAACCGCTGTAAAATAACGGGCGCACAACTGGACCATTTTCATCATCAGCACGGCGCCCAGGGCGAAATTGGGGGCGATAATGGCCCCCGTGGCGTATTGCTCAACCCACTGTCGAATCGACTGCAACTCATCGTCGCCCAACCCTGTGGTGCCGACCACTGCAGGCACCCGGTGCTGCAGCGCCAGCTTAATATTCTCCATCACCGCCAGCGGCGAAGTAAAATCGGCCAGGACATGTGCTTTTTTCCGGGCCAGCATCTCAGGCAGGCTGTCGGACACGGTGATCCCCAACGGCCTTATCCCCGCCAGCAGGCCCGCGTCCTCTCCGACCCGGATCAGGTCGACCGCGCCAACCAGCTCCAGGTCGGGAACGCCTGCAATCGCCCGTGTAATCTCCCGCCCCATTTTCCCCGCCGCGCCGCATAACAAGACATTGATTTGGTTCATCGGTTTTCCTCCTGTCCCCGCTTGAGCATATGCCGCTGCTCCAGAAATATATTGCAGACAAAAAGGTAATGTTATACTATAAGGGTAAGCGATGCCGCCGGTTGGTTTATATTGTAGCACAGCGGAGCGAGCGCTCACAAGTGCAATACCGGCATAAAAGATTAGCGATATCTAAAAATAACAACAACCGTATTATATAATTAAGGAGGTTTTTTTTCGTGTTTAAAGTCGGAATTAATGGATTTGGCCGGATCGGCCGCTTGACCATGCGTGCTTCCCTGGAGCAGGACAAATTTAAAGTAGTCGCCGTGAACGACCTTGTGGACAGCGCCACTCTGGCCCATCTGCTCAAGTACGATTCAGTTTATGGCAAAATCGATGCCGAGGTGAAAGCCGCGGATAAAAGGATTCTGGTCGGGGGGGATCTGATCAGGGTGTATTCGGAAAGAGACCCGGCCAAAATTCCCTGGAAAGAGAGCGGCGTCGACCTGGTCATTGAATCTACCGGGCGGTTTCGCACCCGCGAGACCGCTTCAGCCCATCTGAAAGCGGGGGTCCGCCGCGTGATCATTACCGCGCCGGGCGAAGCGGACGTTGTCATTGTCCTGGGGGTAAACGAGCATCTTTACAATCCCGCCGAGCACTTTCTTATCTCCAACGCGTCTTGCACCACCAACGCCCTGGCGCCGGTGGTGAAGGTACTGCATGAGCATTTTGGAATCAGAAAAGGCTTAATGAACACCACCCATGCCTATACCAATGACCAGGTCCTGCTCGATATCCCTCACGACGATCTGCGGCGGGCCCGCGCCGCGGGTCTGTCGATTATTCCTACCTCAACCGGAGCGGCCAAGACAGTGGGGGTGGTTATTCCCGAGTTAAAGGGGAAAATTGACGGATTGGCCGTACGGGTGCCCACCGCAACGGTATCCCTGGTGGACTTTGTGGCCGAGCTGGAACGGGAGACCACCGCGGCGGCCATAAACGAAGCTTTCCGCAAAGCGGCTCATGGGAACAGGTACCTGGCCTACAGCGACGAGCCCCTGGTTTCCGCCGACTTCAGGAGCAATCGTTACTCCTCTGTTATCGACGGGCTTTCCACGATGGTGCTCGGCGGCAACCTGGCCCGGGTTTTGGCCTGGTACGACAACGAATGGGCGTATTCCAACCGGGTGGTAGACTTGACCGTCCTGATCGCCGCGGCGGGTTGAGCCAGGCTTTTTAACGGGCCTAATTTAGGGGGAGGCCGCGATGCGCTCCTCCGTTATCTTCTATGGGCGGTGATGCTGCTTAAGCCGTGCCGTGCTGCCGCCCGAAGGCAAAGGAGCCGGATAAAGTGATCGATCTTAGCAAACAAAGCGGATTGCCGATCCAGTGGAATACTTCGACCAAACGGCTTTTCTTTAAAGAGGAGATCGGGCATTTAAACCCCCCGCCGGATGTCCGCCGCCGCCAGGATATGCTGGAGGTGCTCTACGATCGCGAAGCGGCGGATTTTGAAGAGCTTTATTATATGTACCGCGGGGTGGCGCTTTCCCAGGATCATGATCAGATCGAGAGCAAAGGGCTGCGCTATGACATCACCGTCATCCGTCCCGGCACGCTGGGCCGGGAATATATTAAAACAGCGGGGCATTATCATCCCGAAAAACCGGGGACCGGGTTTACTTATCCGGAGGTCTACGAGGTGCTGCACGGCAGGGCCCATTACCTGCTGCAACGCCCCCACCCCGAGTTGGCCAGCCAGCTGGAAGCGGTGATTTTGATCGCGGCGAAACCCGGAGACAAGGTGCTCATACCCCCCGGATTCGGCCACATCACGATCAACCCCGGTGACGATTACCTGATTATGAGTAACTGGGTAGCCGGAGAGTTTGCCTCGATCTATGATCCCCTCAAGCGGCATGGCGGAGGTGCCTATTTTGAACTGCAAGCCGAGGAAGGCCCTGAATTCATTGCCAATAAAAGCTATCGTAAAGTGCCCCCGCTGCAGCGCTGCCCGGTTACACCCGTCTCCGAGCTAAGCCTGATTACCGGCCTCCCCCTTTACCGCGTTTTCCAGCAGGATCACGAAGCCTTTAATTACCTGCTCTACCCTGAGAACTACCGGGCCGTGTTTGAAAACTACCTGCACGGTTTGGCGGTCACTTAGAAATAAGGGCTTTCATTTCCGGCTTGAGGACCTGTTTTGGCGCGGGTCCTCTTTAATTTGTTGCCGCGCTGCACAGTAAGGGTAAAGGCGATTTCCTTGCATTCCTGGTCCGTTCATGGTTTAATTGATCCTTCGTAAAGCTGGACGGAAAGTAAAGGTGAAGTCAAATGGTTGTCAAGACACAGGACTACCTCCGCAACGTCGCCATTATCGCCCATGTCGACCACGGCAAAACCACCCTGGTGGACGGGCTGCTGCGGCAGGCCGGCATCTTCCGGGAAAACGAGCGGGTGCTCGAACGGGTGATGGATTCGACCGACCTGGAGCGGGAGCGCGGCATCACCATCCTGTCGAAAAACACCGCCGTGCGTTACGGCCAAACCAAGATTAACATCGTCGACACCCCGGGTCATGCCGATTTCGGCGGCGAGGTCGAGCGGGTGCTGCGCATGGTGGACGGGGCGCTGCTGCTGGTGGACGCCTTTGAAGGGCCGATGGCCCAGACCAAGTTCGTCCTGCGCAAGGCGCTGGAAGTCGGATTGAGGATTATCGTCGTCATCAATAAGATCGACCGCTCCGACGCCAGGCCGGAGGAGGTCGTGAACGAAGTTTTCGATCTTTTTGTGGAGCTGGAAGCGGCTGACTGGCAGCTCGATTTCCCGGTGATCTATACCTCGTCCCGGCAGGGTACCGCCACCGTTGATCCCGGCGCAGCTGGCGCCGACCTGCAGCCGCTGTTTGACCTGATCGTGGCGGAGATCCCCGCCCCGGCAGGGGATCCCGACGGCGTGCTGCAGTTCCAGATCAACACCCTGGATTACGACGATTATGTGGGCCGCGTCGGCATCGGGCGGATCCGGAACGGCTGCCTGCGCGCCGGGCAATTGGTCAGCCTCTGCAAGCGGGACGGGCGGGTTGAAACGGTAAAGGTCGGCAAGCTGTGGAGCTATGAAGGGTTGAAACGCCGGGAGACGGAGCTGGCCGCCACGGGCGACATCGTTGCCGTGGCCGGGCTGGGAGAGGTAAACATCGGGGAGACGGTCAGCGACCCCGCGAACCCGTCCCCGCTGCCGCTGCTCTCCATCGACGAGCCGACGCTGGCGATGACCTTCATGGTCAACGACAGCCCCTACGCCGGGCGGGAAGGCAAGTATGTCACCTCCCGCCAGCTGCGCGCCCGGTTGTGGAAAGAAGCGGAGACCAATGTCAGCCTGCGGGTGGGCGAAACCGATTCGCCGGACTCGTTCCAGGTATCGGGCCGCGGCGAGCTGCATCTGGGAATTTTGATTGAAAACATGAGGCGGGAAGGATTTGAACTGCAGATCTCCAAGCCAAAGCCAATTTTAAAGACAATTAACGGGGTGTTATGCGAACCGTACGAGCGGCTTTTCATCAACCTGCCGGAAGTATACGCGGGCCGCGTGATCGAAAACCTGGGCGGGCGGCGCGGTGAGATGATTAATTTACAGGCCGGAGAGAGCAGCGTCAAGTTGGAGTTCCTGATCCCGGCCCGGGGCCTGATCGGTTTCCGCTCCGAGCTGCTGGCCGACACCAGGGGCGAAGGGATCATGCATTATCTCTTTGACCGTTACGGCCCCTGGAAGGGAGAGATTCCCGGCAGGCGCCGCGGGGTGCTGGTCGCTTTTGAAACCGGCGAGGCGAACGCTTACGGGATCCATAACGTGGAAGACCGGGGCACGCTTTTTATCCGCCCGAGCGACAAAGTCTACGCCGGAATGATCGTGGGGGAACACGCGCGGGAAGCAGACCTGGATGTCAATGTTTGCAAGAAAAAACACCTGACCAATATCCGCTCCAGCACCGCCAAAGAAGGGATCCGCCTGGCCCCGCCGCTCGAATTCAGCCTGGAGCAGGCCATGGAGTATATCGAGGATGACGAACTGGTGGAAGTAACCCCGGCGGCGATCCGCATGCGCAAGAAAATACTCGACCGGAACTTGCGGGAACGTGCCGCCAGGAAATAACAGCAGGCGCAAATTGCAAGCCGCATGAAACAATCTTGCCTCCCCGCGGCGCCTGCGCATCCTTTTCAGACGGCGCCTCTCCCGGCGCCGTGAATCGGCCCGCCGCATTACTGGTCCGCTCTGCCCGGGTAGAGCGCGTTATTCAGGCTTTCGAGGTTGATGGCAATCTGGGCAAAAAACAACGTCTGCAGCGCCTCCTGCAAGTGGCGGCGCCTTTTCTAGGGCCCCTCCGGCAAACTTAGGCGCTTTCTTTTAATTCAAGTCTCCGGACGGGGTCAGGCTCGCTTTAAGCCATGGCTTCGGCCAGAAAGGCATAGCGCTCGCCAAACCGGGCCAGGGCTTCGAGAATTAGCTTTGCCAATTCATAAAAATACCACTGCGCCGAGCACTCCGGCACATCCTGCTGCAGCGCGGCGGCTTCCGCTTTGATCCCATCCGTGCCCAGCGTTAAAGTTTTCGTAATTGGGAGCGATATGGGCGGTTCGCCGCGGTGTGATTCGGGATTCTGGCACCAGGGGCACCTCAGCAAGCAGCCTTTAAAAAAAATAGTTGTTCTGATGCCGGGCCCGTCATGCAGGGAAAAACGCTGGAGATCAAAGATCAGGTTTCCTCTTAATTCTACACCCATGTTAACAAATCCTTCCTGCCGGCACAGCTACCTTAACCGCCGCAAAGGGATCCCCAAAAATAAGGTGCCCGCTCTTTGACAGTGGTGATATAATTATAAAATAAATCGCGGCCGGCCCCGGCATAGAGGAAAGGGCCGGCCGAGCCCCGGGCTTTCCGCCCGCGGTAAAAAAATCCCGAAGGAGGTGCTTCGATGGGTGTTCAACGAACCTACGAAGAAATCAATGCCAAAATCAAGTCGGGGCAGGCTGTGGTGCTGACGGCGGAAGAAGTAATCGGCCTGGTCGAAGAAAAAGGAATCGCGGAGGCCGCCGCCTCCGTTGACGTGGTCACGACGGGGACGTTTGGCCCGATGTGCTCTTCCGGTGTTTTCCTCAATTTCGGCCATCCGCAGCCGCGGATCAAGATGAACGAAGTATATTTAAACGGCGTGCCCGCTTACAGCGGGGTGGCGGCGGTGGACGCTTACCTGGGCGCCACGGCGATCCCCCTCTCGGACCCGGGTAACCGGAACTACCCCGGCGCTTTTAATTACGGCGGCGGCCACGTGATCGAGGCACTGGTTGCCGGGCGGGAAATACGGCTTGAGGCCTCCTCCTACGGCACCGACTGCTACCCTTTAAAAAAAATCGAAACCGTTTTCCGCCTGTCCGAAATTAACGAAGCCACCCTTTTCAATCCCCGCAACGCGTACCAGAATTACAACGTGGCGGTTAACCGCGGCGATAAAACCATTTATACCTATATGGGCATTCTGAAGCCCCGCCTTGGCAACGCCAATTACAGTTCCGCCGGGCAGTTGAGCCCGCTCTTAAACGACCCGCTGTTGAAAACGATCGGTATCGGCACGCGCATTTTTTTGGGCGGCGGGATCGGCTATGTCGCCTGGCACGGCACGCAGCACAACCCGGGGGTCGAGAGAGGGGATAACGGCGTACCGCGGTACCCCGCGGGGACGCTGGCCGTAATCGGCGATTTGAAACAGATGCAGCCGCGCTGGCTGCGGGGTTTGAGCTTCCTCGGTTACGGCGTTACCCTTCAGGTCGGATTGGGCATTCCCATTCCCATTCTCAGCGAGGAGATTATGGCCTACTGCGCCGTGAACGACGACGCCATCCTTGCCCCCGTTGTGGACTACAGCCGTTCCTATCCCTACCGGGAAGGCGGAAACCTGGGCCTGGTCAGCTACGCCCAGCTCAAAAGCGGGGAGATCTCGGTTAACGGCACCAGGGTCCCCACCGCGCCTCTCTCCAGTTATGCCGGTGCCAGGGAAATCGCCGCCACCCTCAAGGAATGGATTAGAGCCGGAAAATTCACCCTGGCCGTACCGGCCGCTCCGCTGCCGTCGGTTGAGGCCGGCATCACCTTTAAAACGCTGCCCCAGCGGCATCCGGAAGAGGGAGGGTTTTAATCATGGTCAAACAAAAGCTCGTGCTTCGTTTCCCGTCAACCCTGGTCGAGCAGCCGGTCATTTATCACCTGGTCAAGGATTATGACCTGATGGTTAACATCCTGCGGGCTGACATCAACCCGAAAAAAGAGGGGCGCCTGATGCTCGAGCTGAGCGGCGGCGAAGCCGATTACCGCCGCGCCCTGGACTGGCTCCAGGCGCAAGGTTTAACCGTGATGAACCTGAAGCAGCAGATTACCTGGAACGAAGGGCGATGTACGCACTGCGGCGCCTGTTCCGTGATCTGCCCGTCGGGAGCGCTGATCTTGAGCCGGCCTGAAATGACCGTCCATTTCGACGAGGCTAAATGCGTGGTTTGCGAGCTCTGCTTGAAGGCTTGCCCGGCCCGGGCCATGGAGACGCTCCTTGAAAACGCCAAATGAGCGCACGCCGCTTTTACCGGCAGTTTCCGGACGGCGGGCGGTTTCGCTCTTTTAGTATTACGGTCAAAGAAACAGATCTCTGGATCGCCGTGCCGCGCCGCAATTGGCGTGAAACGCTTCCGGCCGCGGTCGAGCAGCTGGTTTGGAGAAAGCGCCGGGAGCTCGAAGACTATATCAAGCGGCACCCCTTTTTTGGAACCACCCTGGAACCATATTTAATTGAAGGGCCGGCACCGGAGATCGTCCTGGCGATGGTCCGGGCCGGCAACCGGGCCGGGGTCGGGCCGATGGCCGCGGTGGCGGGGGCTCTGGCGGAAACTGTCGGTATCCGCCTGCTCGAGGATCTCCCCGCGGTAATTGTCGAAAACGGCGGCGACATCTTTTTAAAAATTGTCGAACCGGTGAACGTGGGGATTTTTGCCGGAAACTCTCCTTTAAGCGGCAAAATTGCGCTTTCTGTCGAACCGGGCCGGACCCCGCTGGGCATTTGCACCTCCTCGGGGACCGTTGGCCCCTCTTTCAGCCGCGGGCGGGCCGACGCGGCGGTGGCGCTTTCCCCTTCCGTGGCGCTGGCGGACGCCGCGGCGACGGCGCTGGGCAACCTGGTCCGTGAGCCGGCGGACCTGGAGCGGGCCCTTGGTTTCGCCCGCGGTTTGGATGGGCTTACCGGCGCGCTGCTTATCTGCCGCGACCGTCTGGCGGCCTGGGGCGACATCCATATATCAAGGGGACGGTTCTCTTGATCTATAAATTGATTTGTCAACAGGCTTTTCCCCGGTTAAAACACCCTTGAGCATTAAGCCGTTCCGGGGTATAATATTAAGGTAGCGCCGGCATAGCTCAATCGGTAGAGCAGCTGAATCGTAATCAGCATGTTGGGGGTTCGAGTCCTCTTGCCGGCTCCAGCGAGATGACGGGAAGGCTGCTTATAAAGCAGCCTTCTTTATGTTTACAATCATTATTGGGGCGGAATTCATTAATCATAATCGGCCTTTAAGCAACTATTTTATTATATAAAATTGTTATAGCTATACTTATTTATTATACCCCGGGGTTCCGGGTAACCAAAAATCCTTTATTTACTGGCTTTTGCGGCAAAGGGTCAAGGTTTGATTATATTTTTATGTTTTTAAAAAAAGGAATAAAGTCGGATTTATTGAATTAGTGAATTAAATAACAAGCTGGCGGGGTAAATAGTGGCCGTGGGCTCAATACTTTGAATCCTTAATTTTACCTGTCCAGAATAAAAACCAAGCGAGGTAAATCAAGATGCCCAAAGTTTTCAACCTGGAAGAAAGCAGAGAAAGCCTTTTACGGGAGTATATCGCCTCCAGGGGTGCCGCTAAAGCGGTAGTTTTAGCCAAGATTCTCGAGGTCGAAGCGGAGATCGAGGAAGAAA
>JAGUZX010000048.1 GCA_020060545.1 Desulfovibrio sp.
ATCTGGGTCTACGACCAGTTTCAGCGGGGCATTCCCGTTGAAACAATCTGCCGTCGCCTTGCTGGTTAATATAGTAAAATATGGTAGAAAAAGTACAAATCTTTAGTAAATAAATAAATATGAAAGAAATAACCTGCTACACACCGATCCCAGTGACACTAACAGGCTGGTCCGGTTCCTGAGGAATTACAATTGAACTGTTCTCCATTAACATTGGGAGGGATGACATATGAGAAAGCAGGTTGCGGCACTTTTACTTGTAGCGGTTCTACTCGCCGTCGTAGGGTGCAGTGCCCGGCCATCAAAATCTCCGCGAGATCAAGTGATTGAGAGCACTCACATCTCAGTAATTGGAACAGTCGCATCTCACCCTGGAGCTCTCCCCCTTCACCGAAATATGGAACGCATTTTAGACATAATAATGCTGGCCTAGCTTTGCAAACCATAGGTTACTGTGGTTAAGCATAACCCATTGCAGAGCTGCATACAAAGGAGGCCAGTACAATGGACTATGGCCAGATACTCGGGATTAGATCTGTATAAAGATTCGGTGGCAGGAGCGCAGGTGTGGCTTTCGCCCGCGGGCGGCATTCCGTACTCAGCCCCGGGCTGAGCTGAGTGGGGGATCGCCTCTGCGAAAACCGGCTGTATGGTTGGCTCCAGGCAGCTTGCTCTCCTGCCTGAAAAAACAAGGAAATACCTAAGGCTTCCCTTGTACAGGAAAGCCTTAGCAAGGATTAACGCAGTGACAATTTGTTATCTGTCGGCGAAGAGCGCCTGGCCGGGCGAAATGAAACTTACCGTCTGTACCGCACCGGTGTTGCTGTTGATGCGCTTGACGGTCATCGATGGCGTCAGCAGGGGCAGCACGGTCAGCGGGGGGGCGGCGAACGGAATCTCCATGATCGCCTCGATGGCCAGCCCCTCCACCCCTTCGATGCGCACCTCCTCGGCCTGGCCGGCGGGAACGGTGACCGGCTGGGTCAGGACATGCCGCTTTTGAGTTGTCCCCGGGATCAGGCTGTTTACGGTCACAACCGCGTCTTCCGCCTGGTTGGAGAGGCTGCTCAGCCACAGGCTTACTTCCGTCCGCATCCCGGGTTCGGGTGCGGGAATGTCAATAAGGCCCCAGGTCAGCGCAAACAAATTGGAGGGTATATCCCGAAACCCGCACCGCCGCGGGTGGGCTGATACGGAAAACAGCTGCTCTTCCTTGACCCGGGCGAAGTCTCCGGTTGTGAGAATGGCCAGCGGTAAGAGAACGGTATTTAGCCCGCCCTGTAAAAGATTCAACGACGGGTGGATTGAGAAGGTGCCCGGGGGTTCGATCAAGGGCAGCTCCACCACCGCTTCGACCGTGCTACCCGGCAGGCCCAGTTGCGCCGGGTTAAGCGAAATGGTGGCCGCTCCCGACCCGGGAATGGCGACACTCCCGGAAATCAGCGGAAATTTCGCGGTATCCGTAAGCCGGTTGAACTGAAAAGCGACGCTTTCCGTCTCCGGTGACAGGTTGCTGAGATAGAGCCGCAGGCTCAACGGTTCGGCTACTCTGGGGATGAGCAACCCGCCGCCGGTAAAAGTGTCGACAATTCGGGTGGAGCCGGCGCTGTAAACATTGCTCATTTTATAGCCCCCCTTTCTCTCTTCAGCTGGCGAACGGCCGTCCCGGTAAATGGGGTCGCTCCCGTATTGGGGATGAATATCCCCATGAACTGACCCGCCGGGATAAACAGGACCAAATTGATCTGCTCGGCGACCATGAAGACGTTGGCCACGTTTACCGCCGGCTGCAGCGTGCCGCCCTGCGCGCTGCGCGACAGGGTTAAGTTAACCTCCACCGGCAGGCCTTCCACACTGCCGATCGCCAGCTGCCTTGCCCCATGGGGAGGAACTGCGACGGTTTCCTGCAAGACCAGCTCCTTGGTGGTGGTGCCCCGCACCAGTTTGTTCACCTGCACCTCCGCCGTCAACGTTTCATCGAAAAAGCTGCTAAGCTCCAGCTGGACCAGAGGCCGGACGGCAAAAACCCCTTGGGGCACATCCAGGACACCGGTGGTAAAACTTAAGGGCGGCAAATCATTGTTTACCCCACCCGGTTGGAAGGGTTGGTTGACTTCGTCGACAGGAAAGATCTGTTGAAAATTCGCCGGCGGGACAAACAGCAGGGGCAGGGTGGATCCGTCGGCCGGAAAAGTTTGCACGATATTCACCGAAGGGAACAGCTGAAAGATGTTCAGGAATTCGGCGGAACGCAGCAGCACCTCCACGGTCTGCCCCGGCAGCTCCAGAGCGACCAGGTCGAACTGGATCTGCACGGCTCCCTGGGCGGGCACCGCCACAGCGGTTTGAAAAATGGTGACCTTGCCAGCGGCGGCGACCTTGTTGACCTGCAGCTGAACGCTCTCGGCAGTGTCGAGCTGGCTGCTCACATAGAGAAACATGGTCAGGGGCAGCCCCGTTGCCGGAATCATAAACAAGCCGCTTAACTGCCAGTTCAGAAAATCGCCGCCGTTTTGGAATTGTAGACGCAACGCTCCGGCGCCTGCCGCCCGCGAAACGGCTGGCGATGAAACCCGGGGATGCGCCGCGTTAAAGAGCGTTGTCTTGATATAACGGTCCGCCGCAGGCCCCGGGGTATAGCTGGACATAGTCATCCCTCCCGGTTGAGTTTATTACATCATCATATGCATATTTTAAGAAATGTGTACGGCTATCATAATTTGATTACGCTTAGGATGGAAGGACGGCCTAAATAGCAACACAAGTTTATCCGGTGGCTGGCACCGGATAAACCGAAAAGTTCATTTGGTGCCTGGCACCAAATGAACTTTTTGACAATTTGCATCGGCTTACCCATATTTTACTCCGCCGGCTGGATCTATCCCTCTCATTTCTGATGTGGTATTTCACAGCCCCGGCGCATAGATTTAAACAAGTCCAACTTTGACCGTAAGGGGAGTTGTTTTGTTTATGCCTTCGAAAAAGGATAAGGGCGGCTTTAAGTCGATTATCGCCGATCTGTTTGAACTGCCCCGGGAAGTGATGATGGACCTGCCGCGCATGACCCTGGTCGGCAACGTCCAGATTTACCTGGAGAACCACCGCGGGGTGATCGCCTATGACGAGCGGCAGGTCCGGATCGGTGTCAACAGCGGGGAGATTATTATCAGGGGGCGGGAGCTGGAGATTAAAAACCTCCTCGCCGAGGAGCTTCTAATCAAGGGGATCATCGAGGGGCTGGAATATGAGGGCTAGCCGGCCGCATAGGAGGAATTACCGGTGTTTATACTAAAATGGTGGCGCTACTGCCGCGGCTTTTTAGTGATCTCGTTAAAAGGACGAGGTGTGGAGAGGCTACTCAACCTGGCGATTATGCGCGGCATCGGTTTCTGGGACCTGCGGAAAGAACCGGGTGGGGCGAAGCTGACCATCTATCTTTCATCTTTTAACGCGCTGCACCCCCTGGTGAGACAAACCCGCTGCCGGCTGCACATCCAGTACAAGGCCGGCCTGCCGTTTTGGGCGCACCGGCTGCGGCGCCGCTGGGGGCTGGTTATAGGGGTATTTATTTTTATTGCTTCCCTCTATACCGCCACTTCCATAGTCTGGTTCCTCCGCGTAACCGGGGTTAAGCACCTGGAAGAAGCTGAAATTTTGCAGTTGGCCGGAGAACTGGGGATTTGCCCCGGTGTCTGGAAAAGGAAGCTCGATCTCCCGGAGCTGGAGGAAGAGATGGCCCGCCGGCACGGCGATATCGCCTGGGTAGGCCTCCGCCTGCGGGGCATTCTTCTGGAGATCGAAATTGCCGAACATCTTCCCGAACCGGAAGTGGACGACCGTCCGGCTGACCTGGTGGCGGCCAAAGACGGGCTTGTCATCCGGGTTCTGGTGCTTGAAGGGGAGGCCGCCGTCGCTCCGGGCGCCACGGTTTCCAAGGGGGATATCCTGATCAGGGGAATCTTCACTTATCGCGACAGCACATTGCCTCCGGATCAGCAGCCTCCCCCCGCGGGAATCCGGGCCAGGGGCGAGGTGGAGGCCCGGGTTTGGTATGAAGCCCGGGAGCCGGTCGTCCTCAGAGAGGTGATCCAAACCGATACCGGGCGAAGCCGGAGGGCATATGCCCTGCGGTGGCCGGGCGGGGGGCTGGAGTTCCATGGCTTCCGGCCAATCCAATTCCTGTATTCACGGCAGGAGATCAGAAAATGGAGCTGGCGATGGAGGAATCTATCGCTCCCTGTCGAACTAGTCATTGTTACTTTTTGCGAAGTGTTGCTGGAGGAAAAAACACACTCCTGGGACGAAGCGCTGCAGCGGGCCCGCGACACGGCCCTGCTCAAAGTCCGGCAGCAGCTCCCGCCAGGTGCGCCGCTGGAGCAGCTTTATTTCCAGGAATACGATGATGAAGACGGGACATGGACCCGGGCGGTGATTGAAACAAGGGAAAACATTGCCGAGATCAGACTGCACGGGTCATAAATATTCCAGGGAGGCCTTAAATTATTGGATAAAGAGGTGGCAAGCCGGACGGTTTTGCTGCAGAGCGGCGACGAATCCGTCCAATTATTAGGCAAATTTGACCAGCATTTCAACCTTGTGGAAGAGAATTTTGCAGTCCGCTTGATCCCCAGGGGCCACGAACTGACCATTGAAGGGCCGCCGGAAGAAGTGGAACCGCTGCAGCAGATGTTCCAGGAGCTGCTGGGGCATATCCGCAAGGGACATCTTCTCACCGGCCGCGAGTTTGAATACGCCCTGAAACTGACCCGGGAAGGGAACGTCCGGTCGGTCCGCGAGCTGTTCAGCGACCTGGTCCTGGTTACCCACCGGGGGAAACAGATCCGGCCCAAGACGGTCGGCCAAAAAAGTTACCTGGAGGCGATCCGCCGCTACGACATCGTCTTGTGCATCGGACCGGCCGGTACCGGAAAAACATACCTGGCCCTGGCCATGGCGATCGACGCCCTGAAAAACAAGCAGGTGCAGCGCCTGATCCTCACCCGTCCCGCCGTGGAAGCGGGAGAGCATCTGGGGTTCCTGCCGGGTGATTTCCAGGAGAAGGTCGATCCCTACCTGCGCCCGCTCTATGACGGGCTTTACGATCTGCTTGGCGTGGAGATATTTCAAAAATACCGTGAAAGGGGTATAATTGAAGTGGCGCCCCTTGCTTACATGCGGGGGCGCACTCTTGACGATTCTTTTGTCATTCTGGACGAAGGCCAGAACGCCACCTCGGAACAGATGAAAATGTTTTTAACCCGCCTCGGTTTCGGTTCCAAGGCGGTGATTACGGGCGACATCACCCAGATCGACCTGCCGCGCGGCCGTTATTCGGGCCTGGAAGAAGCACCGCGGATCCTGGCTGGCATCGAGGGGATCGCCCTGGTTTATCTTACGGAGAAGGATGTCGTGAGGCATCCCCTGGTGCAAAATATAATCAAGGCCTACGAAGCTTACGAGGCTTTCAGGGAGAGTAAACATGAAAACCGCGCTGAAAATCAAGGACATTTTAAGTAAACCTTTCCATTTGCGCTGGGACAGCCGCGTGCAAAAGATTATCCTGGCGGTGGCGGTCTTCACCGTGATCTACCTGGTCCTGGTGCTCGTAAGCATACCGGCCCGGATTTCCGTGGAGCTGGGGAAACCCAGCCCCAAGACGCTCTACGCCCCGCGGGATATGATTGACGAATACTCGACTGAGCAGCTCCGCAAGGCCGCCGCAGAGGCCGTCCCCGAAGTTTTTGACTATAATCCGGCGGTGCTGGACAACGGTCTTGCCGCCATCAACACCTTCTTTGAGACCTTGCTGGAGCTGCAGGACGACACAGATAAGGCCGCCGCTGAAAAAGAAGCCGCCCTGGAGGCGCTGCTGGGTGAGGAAATACCCGGTCCGGCGGCGGCGATCCTCTCCACCGACGCCGAAACCCTGCAGGCATTTCGGGAGCTGATGGAAAATACAATCAAGGAAGTTTTGGAACAGGGGATCAAGAGCGGCGGCGTCGAAACGGCCCTGCGCCATATCAACCAGGAGATCGCGCTCTTTCCTTTCAGCTCCGACCTGAAACGGGTGGCGGGAGTATTGGTGGGACCGCTGGTAGTGCCCAACATGCTTTCCAACCCTGACGCGACGGAGCGCAACCGGAATGCGGCGCGCGCGGCCGTGGAACCGGTCCTGCTGCTGCGCAACACCCTCATTATCAGCGAAGGGGAACCGGTCACGGAGAAACACCTGGCCCAGCTGGAAAGCCTTGGCTTGATCCGGGGGCGCCATGCCGATTACCCCGGTTTTATCGGACTATTCCTGCTATTGCTGATTCTTTTAACCATCACAAGCATATATTTATCCATATTTGTCAAAAATGTTTATAACAGCCTGGCCCTGTTAACCCTGCTGGGCCTGGTAGCGATTATCACGCTTCTGTTTGCCGTAGCGGCCAATTATTTTTCCGGCTACTGGATCCCCGTGGCCATGGGGGTGATCCTGATTACGGTGATGTTTGGATACCGTTTGGCGGTGCTGATGAACCTAATCTTTGCCCTGCTGGTCGCTTTTATTACCGGAGGTGAGTTTGCTTATCTGCTGGTAGCCCTGACCGGGGGACTGGTAGCGATCTATGCCGTTTCCAGGGTCAGCCAGCGCAGCGACCTGGCCAAGGCGGGGCTCTATGTGGCGGCCACCAATACAGCGGTTATTATCGCCTACTTTCTATTCATGGGCAACTTAAGCCTGGAGTACGGTTTCCTCAAGGATCTCAGCTACGCACTGGTTGCCGGCATTACAAACGGCTTGCTGTCTTCGATTATCGCGATCGGGATGCTGCCGTACCTGGAGAGCGGCTTCGGGGTAACCACGGCGATTACCCTGCTGGAGCTTTCAAATCCGAATCACCCCCTGCTGCGCCAGCTGTTGACCAAAGCCCCGGGCACTTATTACCACAGCATGATGGTATGCAACCTGGCCGAAGCCGCCGCCGAGGCGGTCAACGCCGATGCGCTGTTGACCCGGGTGGGTGCCTACTATCACGATATCGGCAAGCTGAAGCGGCCCTACTTTTTTACGGAGAACCAGCTGTCGGGCCGCAACCCCCACCATAAGATTTCACCGAACTTGAGCGCCCTGATCATCGGGGCGCATGTAAAAGACGGGGCGGAGCTCGGCCGGAAACACCGCCTGCCGTCGGTGATCACGGAGATTATCAGGCAGCATCACGGGACCAGTTTGATTTCGTTTTTTTACCAGCAGGCGGTGCAAAACAAAAACCAGGAAAATATCCCGATGGAGAAGTTCCGCTATGAAGGCCCGCTGCCTCAGACCAAGGAGGCGGCGATCATTATGCTGGCCGACGCGGTGGAAGCCGGGGTCCGCTCCCTGGCCAAACCGGCGGGCAGCCGCGTGGAGACCTTGATCCGGCGGATTATCAAGGAGAAGCTAAACGACGGCCAGATGGACGAATGCAACCTCACTTTAAAGGAACTGGATCAGATCGGCGATGCTTTCGTCAAGATCATGGCGGGGATCTATCATTCCCGGATCGAGTACCCGGAGACAGACTTGAAAGCCGAAATCGAGAGGAGTACTGCCAGATGAGCGTCACCATCAACAACCTGGTTGAAGGGCAACCTCTGCCTGAGGAGCTGTCCGCCAGGCTGATGGAACTGGCCCGCCTGCTCTTGAAGGAGCACCGGCTGGATCACGGCGAAGTGGGGATCATTTTGGCCGGTGACGGTTACCTGCAGCAGTTGAATCGAAACTACCGCGGGCTGGACAAACCTACCGATGTGCTGGCTTTCGGCATGATTGAACCGGAAAATTTGCCGCAGGCCTCCCGGGAGCAGGGAGAGGTGCTTGTCGGTGATGTATACATTTCCCTCGAGCGGGCCCGGGAGCAAGCCCTGGAGGCGGGGCACCACCTGCACCGCGAGATCCTGATCCTGGCCGCTCACGGGATTTTGCATCTTCTCGGGTTTGACCATGCCGACGAGGCGGGGCGGGAAAAGATGCAAAAAAAGGAGGCGGAAATTCTCGGGCTGGTGGATTAATACCGGCCCGGAAGCGCCGGATGCACAGTTTGGGACGCAGTTTTAAAGATGCTTTTACCGGGCTGTATTACTGCTTCTCCACCCAGCGCAACATGGGTATTCACGCCGCGCTGGGCGGCCTGGTCATGGTGCTCGCTTACCTGCTGCGGGTGACAATGCTGGAGCTGGTCCTGCTTTTGTCGGTGATCTCCGCCGTCCTGGTGGCGGAAACTTTTAATACCGCTTTGGAGAAAGCCGTGGATCTGGCCACCAGGGATCAAAACAACCTGGCTCACATCGCCAAGGATGTCGCCGCCGGAGCCGTTTTACTGACGTCGCTGCTGGCCTTGCTGGTGGGGCTGATCATATTCGGGCCGCGGTTATGGCAGTTATTCTTTCAATTGTAAATATTAAGTATATTTAATCATAGATTACGTTATAATAATAGGAATTAGCGGTCCGAAAATTTAATAGATTAATAGGCGAGAAATTCCGATGGAGGTTTTATAATATAGATGATCAAGAGGGTAACGGGTCAACGTCAACCGCTTTTCAATCAAAAATTGCAGCTGCTACTTCTGGTGTTGCTGGTTTCAAATACTATCCTCGTCGGCTGGATGTACCATGCTTTTCGGCTCTCGTTTCCGGGCACCGCGGCCAGGCTCGGCTACAAGCAGGAAGTGGCCCGTGACCTTGCCGACTACAATTACCGCCTGGCTTCCGAACTGGGCGTTCTGGAACGCTCCGCGGTAAAGGAGGCGCTGGCGGGTTTCAACTACGAGGTGGAGGTCGCCTCCAGCAGCGACGAGCTGACCCAGATTATTTTAACCCAGGGCCGGCGGGTGCAGGAGATAATCCTACGGGAAGCGGACGCCAAGCTGCTGGACCAGGTGCTGGCGGTGATCAACCAGGACGAAAACGTGCGCAAAGTCGACGAAATAACGCACCTTTCCGTCCGGATATCCGAAAAAGAAGTAAGCACCGTGCCGGGCGGTTTCCTGGGGCCGACGACGATTTACCGGATCCGGCAGCTAATCCCCCAGGGGCGCCTAACCTCGGACCAGGTGCTCGAAATTGATATCGTCGACGGGGTGGGGCGGCGCTCCGTTCCCTACAACCCGGTAGAGCAGCTGCAAGTGATTTCCGTGGAGCTTGACTCCATCCGCCTGAGGTTGCATGAATTAAGGGTGGCCTCGGGCCTGGCGGAAATGACCGGCCCGGGTATTACAGTCAATCTTTACGATGAAGTGGGCGGGACCACGACCACGTCGATCATCCACGATGCCGATATCCGGGACGTGGTCAATGAGCTGTTCGGCTCCGGCGCCCTGGGGATCAGCGTCGGCGGCCAGCGTTTGACGGTTACCTCGCACATCCGCTGCAGCGGCTCTTTGATTAAAGTTAATGATAAATTAATTACGGTTAACCCCGTAACCATCCAGGCTGTCGGCAACCCCGATTTGCTGATCAGTGGCCTCGATATCATCCGGACCAGCATGGAGCTCAAGCGGGGCATCCGCTTCGTGATTGCCCCGTCCGACTCGATTAAGCTTCCCGCCTTTACCCGGACCACCCAGTAATGGAGGCAGGAAGTTGGCTGCTGGAAATTGGGTTCGATGCCGTGCCCTCCTGGATGTTGGCAGGTGGCTGTTGGAAATTGGATTTGATGTCGCGCCCGGAATTGCAGGGGCGCAGCGTGCCGCGCCCGCGGGTAACGATATTCAAGCGGTGTTGCGGCGGCGGAAGGGATTGATTTTTTGCGGGATGAGACATTGCTGGCCACGGCGAGGGCGGCCCGGAGCCGCGCCTACGCCCCGTATTCGCGTTTCGCGGTAGGCGCCGCCCTGCTCACGGCAGACGGCGACCTTTTTACCGGCTCCAATATGGAAAACGCTTCTTTTGGCCTGACCGTCTGCGCCGAGCGGGTGGCTCTCTGGTCCGCGGTGCATGCCGGCTGCCGCAGCTTCAGCCTGCTGGCCGTAGCGGCTGATTGCTCGCCGCCTCCCACCCCTTGTGGCGCCTGCCTCCAGGCGCTGTGGGAGCTGGCGGGGGATATCGGCGTGATCATGGGAAACCTGGCGGGGGAGGTTGTGCGCCGCTCCCTGTCCGGGCTGCTCCCGGAGCCTTTCGGCGGAGTGGCGCCGGAACCGGCTTTTGATGCTGCGACCGACGCGGCAGCTGAAATATGGCGGCTGCCCGCCTCTTTGCGCCCGATCGGTTATGTCAGGAATGAATTCAACGATCGTGCCGCGATCCAGGCGCGCTACAAAAGGGCGCTTTCGCAAGTTGTAATCGACGCGGACCTGGAAGAGGGGCTGCACCGGCTGGAAGAGGAGAAGAGGATTATCATCATCGGCTACCTGGACCGGGCGAAGGGTTACGCTTTGAAGGAGCGCCGCAGCGGCAGGGGCGGGGAGGTTTACGGCGTGTTTGCCTGCCGGGATCCCCGGCGGCCCAACCATATTGCTCAATCCGAGGTGGAACTGGTGGAACGGCAAGGCCCGGTTCTGACCGTGCGGGGCCTGGACCTGCTCAACGGGACCCCTGTGCTGGACATAAAAACGGTTCTTCCGCCGGAAGAACCAAAAACGGCCCCTTGAGGATTTAACCGTTAAAAAAGGTAAATATAGAGCATCGAAACCGCGAAAGCCAATGCAATTACGGCCGCGGCCACATAAATACCGGAAAAGGGCACCAGGAACATTGCTCCGAAAAGGACCACAAAAAAGATGATGTTGATTAACAAGGCCCTCTTACCCATTTTCTTCAGCTTTTGCTTCTCCGGCTGCGGTTCAACGCCAGGCTGGTGTTCCATTCTTTCACCCCGGTTTAAAATTCTTCATATGCATTATACAATAAGAAAAGGCTGCCGGGAAGACTACATTTACCTAAAAGTTTCGGCTCCCCCAAAGGAGAAACGCTGCTGATGCACCGTTCCGGTTTCGTCGCGCTGATCGGCCGGCCCAATGTCGGCAAGTCGACCCTGCTCAATGCCCTGCTGGGTGAAAAGGTGGCCATTGTGTCCGATAAACCGCAGACGACGCGCAACCGGATTCGCGCCGTCTTGACCCTGGAACAGGCCCAGGTCATCTTTATCGATACGCCCGGCCTGCACAAGCCGAAACACAAACTGGGCGAGGCCATGGTCCGGGCGGCGCGGGCGACGCTGCAGGAAGTGGACCTGGTCTGTTTTCTCGTGGAGGCGAACCGGGAGCCCGGGCCCGGGGATCGCTATATCGCGGAACTGCTCAAGGGGAGCACCGTGCCGGTTTTTTTAATCATGAACAAGATCGACCTGGCCAAGCCGGCGCTGCCGGCCAGGCGGGCGGATCTCTACCGGGCGCTGCATTCTTTCAGCGGTGTCTTCGCACTGTCGGCTTTGAAGAAGCAGCACCTGGCGGAGCTGGTGGAGGCTGTGGTCGGGCTGCTTCCCGAAGGCCCCCAGTACTACCCACCCGACATGGTAACCGACCAGCCGGAACGCTTTATCGCCGCGGAAATAATCCGGGAAAAGATTATCCACCTGACCAGGGAAGAAATACCTTTTTCGGTGGCCGTGGTTGTGGAGGAGATGGCCCTGCGCAAGGGAAACGGCTTGATCGACATTTACGCGGCGATCTTCGTGGAGCGGCAATCGCAGGTCGGGATCGTGGTCGGCAAGGACGGCTTGCTGCTTAAAAAAGCTGGCACGGAAGCGCGGCGGGAGTTGGAAGCGCTGCTGGGGCTGCGGGTTTTTCTTGACCTCCGGGTGAAGGTAAAGCCCAACTGGCGCAACCGGGACGCGAACCTGCATGATTTCGGCTACGACCGGCTGTAAAAAGAGGTGGGTGCTTGGCCGAGCGCAGTTATAAAACCGATGCCCTGGTCCTGAACAGCCGTCCCCTGGGTGAGGCCGATCGCCTGATTACCTTGCTGACCTGGGAAAAGGGGAAGATTGCGGCGGTGGCCAGGGGCGCCCGCAAGACCAAAAGCAGGCTCGCCGCCGGGGTGGACCTTTTCACCTACGGGCATTACCTGCTTCACCAGGGCCGGAGCTTCGCCATCATCACCGGGCAGGAGGTCAAGGAGCACTTTATCCGCTTCCGGGAGGACCCGGATCTTTACCCGTATGGCCTCTTCCTGGCCGGCCTGACCGACCGCTTGATCGCCGGGACGGAGCCCTGTCCCGCCTCCTGCCGGCTGCTCCTGGACAGCTGGCGGCTCCTGGACGGGGAACTGGACCGGGATCTGCTCTGCCGGGCTTTCGAACTGAAGCTGACGGATCTGGCCGGCCACCGCCCCCATTTCGAGGGGTGCCTGGGATGCGGCGCCGGGGGCGCTCATATTTTCAGCCCCCGCCAGGGCGGCGTTTTCTGCCGGCAGTGCGCCGGCGGAGACGGGATGGAGCTTGATCCGGGCAGCATTGCCCTCGCCGTGCGGCTGATCGGCGCTCCGCTGGCGCAGGCCAGGATGCTCCGCCCCGGGCCGCGGCAGAAGCGGGAGCTGGCCCAGGTTACTGCAACCTTCCTCCGCTACCACTTCGACCTTGACGATCTGATCAAGTTGCGCTGACAGGCCTGCTCCTTGGGTGATATTAGTAATAAAGCGCAGGTCATTATGCAGCTACTTTGAAACACTCAATCATAAACTCATACTTTTTTATCTCGTAATATGAAGGCTACGGCATACCGGTGGCTTCCCGGTTAGGCCGGGATAAAAAACGGTGAAATCGTTAAAATAAGGGAAAGGAGGCTGATCCGGTTGGAAATCACGGTTGAGGCGATTGACAAGCTGCGGGAACGGGCCAATCTCAGTTACCGCCAGGCCAAGGAGATACTGGAGGAGACGGGCGGGGACCTGGTGGAAGCGTTGATTTACGTGGAAGAAAACAGCGGCAGGATCATGCGCCACGCTTCAGAGCGGGGCAAGGAGTTTTACCGGCGGGCCCGGAAAGTGGCAAGCGACCTCCATCAGACCAAGGTCAAAATCAAGGTCAGAGACAGCACCCTGGTCGAGCTGCCGGTCACCGCCGGCGCCTTGGGGGCCGCCCTCTTTCCCAAGATCGCCGCCCTGGGGATAATCGGCCTGCTCGTGTCAAGGGGTTCGCTGGAGGTCGGCGGGCTCCCGGCCGGTGAGATGGCGGAGGCCGAAACGGAACCGGTTGAACATTAATTCCGCCGCGCCGCGGCCCCGTTATTACTGGTCAGGCGATCAACGGTGTGGGGTTCAATCTTGACAAAGGGCCGGGCGGTCTGATAGGATCTTGATCAGCGATATAGCAGCGGCAATGATGGAAAGAAGTAGCCGTGCGATCCTGATCCAGCGAGCCGGGGGAGGTGCAAGCCCGGCCAGGGTAACGGTGAAAGGCGTTCCGGAGCTTTCCTTTAAATCAAGTGGACCCTTAAAAAGGGTCAAGTAGGGTGGAACCGCGGGAGCCGCCTCCCGTCCCTATGCTGTTTTTACAGCCGGGGGCGGGAGGTTTTATTTTACGGGTCCGTTCTTCGGTAGGGGCGACGCATACGCCGCCCGCGGGCGCGGCATGCCGCGCCCCTACAAGATTACACGACTACACAACGTGTGTGTCCCCAGGCGAAAGCCACGCTTTCGCCCCTTGCACAATTGACATTCGGTTATCCGAAGGGATGAGCGCGATCATGGATTTACAGTCGATTATCCTTAACCTGCAGGCCTACTGGGCCGCCCGGGGTTGCCTGATCTGGCAGCCCTACGACGTGGAAAAGGGCGCCGGGACCATGAATCCGGCCACCTTTTTAAGGTCCCTGGGGCCCGAACCGTGGTCGGCCGCTTACGTGGAACCGTCCCGCCGCCCCGTGGACGGGAGATACGGGGAGAACCCCAACCGGCTTTACCAGCACCTGCAGTACCAGGTGATCATCAAGCCGGCCCCGCCCGATATCCAGGCCCTCTACCTCGACAGCCTCTCCGGCCTGGGGATTAACCCGCGGGAGCACGACATCCGCTTCGTGGAAGACAACTGGGAATCGCCCACCCTGGGGGCGTGGGGCCTGGGCTGGGAGGTCTGGCTGGACGGGATGGAGATCACGCAGTTTACCTACTTCCAGCAGGTCGGCGGCTTCGACGTGGAGCTTGTCCCGGTGGAGATCACTTACGGGCTGGAGCGGATTGCCATGTATATCCAGGATTGCGACAATGTCTTCGACCTGGTCTGGACCGGAAAAGTCACCTACGGCGAAGTATTCCGCCGGGCCGAGTGGGAGCATTCGACCTACAGTTTTGAAGAAGCGGACCGGGAGCTCCTTTTCCGGCTTTTCTCCCTTTACGAGGCGGAGGCGGAGCGGCTGCTCCGGGCGGGGCTGGTCCTACCCGCTTACGATTACGTGCTCAAGTGCTCCCACGCGTTCAACCTGCTGGAAGCCCGCGGGGCGATCAGCGTGACCGAGCGGACCGGCTACATCGCCCGGGTGCGCAACCTGGCGCGGGACTCGGCCAGGGAGTACTTAAGCCGGCGCGAAGCGTCCGGCCACCCGCTCCTGGAAGGAGGTGCCGCCCGTGGCGGCGCATGATCTGCTTTTGGAGATCGGCTGCGAGGAGATTCCGTCCCGCTTGATCGGAGGGGCGATCAACCAGCTGAAAGAGGCGGCGGCTGCTCTCTGCGCGGAGGCGCTCCTCGGCTGCGACAGTATTGACGCCTGGGGGACGCCCCGGCGCTTGACCCTCCTGGTAAGCCGGCTGGAGTCGCACCAGCCGGACCGGCAGCAAAAAGTGAAAGGCCCCCCCCGCAGCCGGGCTTATGACAGCCAGGGCCAACCCACGGAGGCGCTGCTCGGCTTTATGCGCAGCCAGGGGGTGACGCCGGCGCAGGTCGGGGTGGAGACGGTCAAGGACGCCGAGTATGTGGTGGCGCTGAAGGAAACGGCCGGCCGCCCGGCCCGGGAGCTGCTGCCGGATTTGCTGCAGCGGCTGCTGAAAAGCCTCAGCTTCCCCCGCCCGATGTACTGGGAAAGCAAGGATCACCGTTTCGCCCGCCCCATCCGCTGGCTGCTGGCGCTTTACGGGACGGAGACGATCCCCTTTACCTTCGCCGGGATTACGTCGGACCGGCGCACCTACGGGCACCGCTTCCTTTCCCCCGGGCCTTTCACCGCGGATGACCCTATCCATTATTTTAACTGTTTAAAAGAAAACGGCGTCCTGCTCAATCATAACCGCCGCCGCGAGGTAATCCGGCACCAGTTGAACGAGGCCGCGGCGGCCTGCGGCGGCGAGGCCCTGATTAACGATGACCTGCTGGAAGAGATTGACTTTCTGGTGGAATACCCCACCGCGGTTACCGGCGCCTTCGACCGCGCCTACCTGGAGCTGCCCCGGGAGGTGCTCATCACCACCATGCAGGCGCACCAGCGCTACGTCCCGGTGGCGGCAACCGGCGGCGGCAACCTGCTGCCCTTCTTTATCGGCATCAGCAACAACGGCTTAAATGATCGAATCAGGAAAGGTTATGAAAAAGTGCTCCAGGCCCGCCTGGCGGACGCCCGCTTCTTTTTCGACGAAGACCGTAAAATACCCCTGGAAAGTTACGTGGAGCGGCTCCAGGGGGTGATTTTCCAGGAAAACCTGGGCAGCCTCGATCAGAAAAGGCGGCGCCTGATCCGCCTGGCGAGAGCCATCGGCGAGAAGTTAAGCCTTTTGCCCGGGGAGATCGAGCGGGCCGAGCGGGCCGCCCACCTGTGCAAGGCCGACCTGGTAACCCATATGGTCGGGGAGTTCCCCGAACTGCAGGGGGTGATGGGGCGGGAATACGCCCTCCTGGCCGGCGAGCCCCCGGCGGTGGCCGCTGCCGTTTTTGAACATTACCTGCCCCGTTTCGCCGGGGACCGGCTCCCCGCGACCATGGAAGGGGCGATCGTTTCCCTGGCCGACCGCATCGATACCCTGGCGGGCTGCTTCGCCGCCGGGATCCTGCCCACCGGTTCCCAGGATCCGTACGGCCTGCGGCGCCAGGCTTTAGGTCTTGTCTCCATCCTGATCGGGCGGGAGTTGGAGCTGGCGCCGGGGTTCCTGGTTGAAGAAGCGCTCGAAGCGCTGGCCCCGGCAGTGGAGCTTACCCCCTCCGAGCGCAGGGAGGTCCAGAGCAGCCTGCAGGAATTTTTAAACCAGCGGCTCCGCTTTGTTTTGCAGGAAAAGGGGCTTTCCTTTGATGTGCTCGAAGCGGTCCTCACCGTTTCCGCCGGTCCGGCTGCCGAGCTGGCCCGGCGGGCCGCGGCCCTGCAGGGGCAGCTGCACAGCGCCGTCCTGGCGGAGGTGGCTACGGCTTATAACCGGGTGGCCAACCTTTCCCGGCATGCCCAGGGTACGGCTGTAGATCCGTCTCTTTTTACGGATCCCGCTGAAACCGGACTCTACCGGATCCTGGCCGAGATGGAGCCAAAAGTGGCAAAAATGCTGCAGGGCCAGCGCTACCTGGACTGCCTGCAGCTTTTCCAGGCGATGAAGCCGGGGATCGACCGTTTTTTTGACAGTGTCCTGGTGATGGCAGAGGATGAAAAGCAGCGCGAAAACAGGCTCAACCTGCTTCTGGCCGTGAAAAAGCTCTTTAACAACCTGGCCGATTTCTCCCTGCTGCAACTTTCCAGCTGATTTTGACCGGATCAAGCAGGAAGATCTAAGTTCGATCAAGTATATTATACATTTACTCGATTTTATGTTGCGCAGCCGATCGATACCGGGGGGTGGCGGGGATCGATTTAAGCGAAAGACAGAAGGATATCCTCGATATTGTCAAGACCGCGGGTCCAATTTCCGGCGAAGAGATCGCCGCCCGGTTGAATGTGTCGCGGGCCGCCCTGCGCCCGTACCTGGCCATCTTGACCATGTCCGGACTGCTGGCGGCCCGGCCCCGCGTCGGCTACTATTTTGCCGGCAAGGAGGCCAAGAGCCTGTTTGCCGACTTTTTCCGGCGCTACACGGTCGGTGAGATCAAGGCGGTGCCGGCGGTGGTGCGGGAAGATACCTCGGTCTACGACGCCATCGTGACCTTGTTTATCGAAGACGTGGGGACACTGTTCGTGGTTGATGAAGAAGGTTTCCTGCAGGGGGTCGTTTCACGCAAAGACCTGCTGAAATCGGCCATCGGCTCGACCGACCTGTCGCGGATCCCCGTGGCGGTGATTATGACCAGGATGCCGAATATCGTGACCGTGGCGCCCGATGAAGATATGCTGTCGGCGGCCAAAAAAATCGTTGATTACCAGATCGACGCTCTGCCGGTGGTCAAAGAAACGGAAAAGGGAAAACTGAAAGTAATCGGCAAAGTGACCAAAACGACCCTGGCCCGTTTGCTTGCGGAAATCGACAGTTAGGCAAGGAGGACAATTGATTGATGGACGGTGTTTCGGGCAAGC
This sequence comes from Desulfovibrio sp., assembly GCA_020060545.1. Lineage (GTDB taxonomy): Bacteria > Bacillota > Dethiobacteria > DTU022 > DTU022 > JAGUZX01. The sequence continues at coordinate 17,382 of JAGUZX010000048.1, forward strand.
CGATTGTCTACATTATTTCCGATTCAATCGGCGAGACTGCGGAGTTCGTAGTCAAGGCGGTTGCCAGCCAGTATGACTCCGGCAACGTCGAGATCCGGCGGGTCCCTTTCGTCATCGACACCGAAAAAGTGCGGCAGGTCATGGAAGAGGCGCACCAGGCCGGCGGCATGGTGGCCTATACGCTGGTGCTGCCCGAGCTGCGCCGCGTGGTGGAGGAGGAAGCCGCCCGCCACGGTATCCCCACGGCGGACATTATGGGGCCGACCATGGACGCCTTCGCCCGGATTATGCATAAGGACCCCTACCTGGAACCGGGACGGGTGCGGCGCATGGATGAGGAATATTTCCGCAGGGTCGAGGCGGTGGAATTCGCGGTAAAATACGATGACGGCAAGGATCCGCGCGGCCTGCTGCTGGCCGAGGTTGTCCTGATCGGTGTTTCCCGCACTTCAAAAACCCCTCTAAGCATGTATCTCGCGCACCGGCGCCTGCTGGCGGCCAACCTGCCCCTGGTGCCGGAGGTGGATCCCCCGGAGGAGCTTTTCTGGATCCCGCCCAAAAAAATAGTCGGACTGGTAATCGACCCGAAACAGCTCCGCTCCATCCGCCAGGAACGGTTAAACGCCCTCGGCTTGGATGCGCACGCCAGCTATGCTTCCATGGAGCGCATCGTGACGGAGCTGGAGCACGCCCGGCGGATTATGAAGCAGCTGGGCTGCACCGTGTTCGATGTTTCCCATAAGGCCGTGGAGGAAGTAGCCAATCAAATCATGCAGATGATTAATGGAGGATGAGCGATGAGCAACAGGCAGCTGGTCTACCAACTTTCCCAGGGCGGCGCGGAGATGAAGAAATTGCTGGGCGGCAAGGGGGCCAACCTTGCGGAAATGTGCCGGATTGGTTTGCCGGTGCCGCCCGGATTTATAATCACCACCGAGGTGTGCAGCGCCTACTATGAAGCCGGCCGGCGGATCTGGCCCGCGCTGGAAGAGGAGGTGCTGGCCAACCTTGGCCTCCTGGAGCGGCAAACCGGCCGCGTTTTCGGGGGCGAGAAGCCGCTATTGGTTTCCGTCCGCTCGGGCGCCGTTGTTTCCATGCCGGGGATGATGGATACCATCCTGAACCTGGGCTTGAACCCGCAGGCGGCGGAGGGCCTGGCCCGGGAGACTGCCGACCGCCGTTTCGCCCTGGACTGCTTCCGCCGCTTTATCCAGATGTTTGCCCAGGTAGTGCTTAAAGTCGAACACCATCATTTTGAGAATATTCTGGAAGAGGCCCGCCGGCGCCGGCAGGTTAAAAACGATGCCGGGCTGGAAGAGGGAGATCTCGAAGCGGTCATCGAGGCTTATCTGAAAAGGGTGCGCCTTGACAGCGGCGCCGATTTCCCCATGGACCCGCGGGAGCAGCTGTTCCTGGCCGTGCAGGCTGTCTTTGACTCCTGGCATACGCCGCGGGCCGCCGTTTACCGCCAGATCAACCGCATCCCCGACAACCTGGGGACCGCCGTCAATGTGCAGGCGATGGTTTTCGGCAACTTGGGTCCCGACAGCGGCACCGGCGTGGCTTTTACCCGGAACCCTTCCACCGGGGAACGCAAGATTTACGGCGAATACCTGCTCAACGCCCAGGGGGAAGACGTGGTGGCCGGGATCCGCACCCCGCACCCGCTGGAGGGGCTGCAGCGGGACCTGCCGGATGTCTACAGCCGTTTTGTCGATCTCTGCCGCATTCTCGAAAATCACTACCGGGAGATGCAGGATATCGAGTTTACCATCGAGCGGGGAAAGCTTTACCTGCTGCAGACCAGGACCGGGAAGCGCACCGCGGCCGCGGCGGTAAAGATCGCCGTCGACCTGGCCAGGGAAGGGATGATCGACAAGGCCACGGCGCTGCAGCGGGTGGAGCCGTCCCAGCTCGAACAGCTGCTGCACCGGTGCATCGACCCGGCGGCCAGCCTTGATGTGCTCGCCAAGGGGCTGCCCGCGTCCCCGGGCGCGGCCACGGGGAAGGTGATTTTCAACTCCGACAAGGCCCAGGCGATGGACCAGGCGGGGGAGAAGGTACTCCTGGTCCGCCCCGAGACCACGCCTGACGATATTCACGGCATTAACGCCGCCCGGGGTGTCCTTACCAGCCGCGGCGGGATGACCAGCCATGCCGCGGTGGTCGCCCGCCAGATGGACAAACCCTGCGTCTGCGGCTGTGAAGCGCTGCGCATCGACGAAGCTAACGGCTTATTTTTTATCGGCGATCAAGAATACCGGGAGGGGGAGATCCTTTCCATCAACGGCTCCACCGGCCAGGTCATCCTGGGGGAGGTACCCCTGATCGATCCGGAACTGACGCCGGAGTTCCGGGAGCTGCTGGACTGGGCCGACGGGATCAGGCGGTTGGGGGTGCGGGCCAACGCCGACACCCCGCAGCAGGCCCGCCTGGCTCTTGAAATGGGGGCTTGCGGGATCGGTCTCTGCCGCACCGAGCATATGTTCATGGACAAGGAGCGGCTCCCGGTGGTGCAGCAAATGATCCTTGCCGCCGGACGGGAGGAGCGCGAAGCGGCGCTCGCGGCGCTTTTGCCGATGCAGAAAGAGGATTTTAAGGGGATTTTAAAGGCTATGGCCGGCTACCCCGTGACGATCCGCCTGCTCGATCCCCCGCTGCACGAGTTTTTGCCCAACCGGGATGAACTACTGCTGGAGGTTAACCGGCTGCGCTGGGAAAAAGGCGATCTCGCCTTGCAAAAAAAGAAAGAAGCGTTGCTGCAGAAGGTGCGCGCCCTTTCCGAGTTCAACCCGATGCTGGGCCACCGCGGCTGCCGCCTGGGGCTGGTTTACCCCGAGATTTACCGCATGCAGGTGCAGGCAATCTTTTTGGCTGCCGTGGAGCTGCTGGCGGAAGGGCTGCCCGCGGAAAGCCTGCAGCTGGAAATCATGGTTCCCCTGGTCGGGCACGTGGAAGAGCTGCAGCTGATGAAACGGGAAATCGAGCAGGTCGCCGCCGCGGTCCTGCAGGCGCACGGGCGGGAGCTGCCCTACCTGGTCGGCACGATGATCGAGCTGCCCCGGGCCTGCGTCACGGCGGACCGGATCGCCGGCAGCGCGGCGTTTTTCTCCTTCGGGACCAATGACCTTACCCAGACAGCCCTGGGCTACAGCCGCGACGACGTGGAGGGGAAAATCCTGCCCTTCTACCTGGAAAACAAGATCCTCCCGGAAAACCCCTTCGTCGAGATCGACCGGGACGGGGTGGGCGAGCTGATCCGGATCGCCGTGGAAAAAGGGCGCGCCGCCCGGCCCGGCCTGAAAATGGGTATTTGCGGGGAGCACGGCGGCAACCCCGCCTCGATTGAATTTTGCCATGCCATCGGGCTGGACTATGTCAGCTGCGCGCCGCTCAAGCTGCCCATCGCCCGCCTCGCCGCCGCCCGCGCCGTATTACGAAGCGAGTAGTGTGTCAAGGGGACGGGGGTGTTGACACAAAATTCGTGAATTTGAGCTTGCCCTGACAAAATAGACACTTCAAATGGCGAGATACCTCTGTCATGATGGTGCCCTGTCATTCTGTTCTCCTTATATGTGTCAATAACTCCGTCCCCCTGACACACGCGCTGAGGAAGCAGCGGAAAAGATCGCATAATGCATCCGTTTATCTAATATGCTTTTAACACGAGAAAAAAAATCCTCTCCCGTGCGGGGAGAGGAAAGATCCCAAGGAAAGTATAAAAATTTGACCGGCCGCCCGCGGTTTACTCGCCGCCGTTCCGGCCGCGCCGCCACAAGCCGGCAAAGAAATCGCCGATGGACCTAAACACGAAGGGGATTAGCCCCAGCCGCTCGACTTTTTCCGCGGCAAACAGCTCGAACCCGCCCAGCGTTTCACCGGACGGATCGACCAGGTAGAGCATGCCGACGCTTTCGCCCGCCTGCACCGGGGCTGACACGGCGGCGGGCAGCTCCAGGCGCCGCCCGATACTGTCGCCGCTTTCACCCCGGGGGACGGCGGCCTTAACCGGCCTGTTTGCAACCAGGTCCAGCGTTCTCTTCCGCCCGCGGTTCACCGGCACCGAGGCGACCACCGCTCCCGGTTCGTAGAGGGTGGCGAGCGTGAACTCCCGGAAGCCATAGTTGAGCAGCACCTCGCTGTCCAGGGCACGGGCTTCGTCGCCGGGCGTGCCCATTACCACGGAGACCAGGCGCATCCCGTTCTGCCGGCTGGTGGAGGCGAGGTTGTAGCCGGCTTGCGGGGTATAACCGGTTTTAATCCCGTCCGCGCCGGGATAACGGCCGAGCAGCGGGTTGCGGTTAAACTGTTTAATGCCGTTAAAGGTAAATTCGCGTTCCGACTGGAACGCAGCGGCTTCGGGCTGGGTCTGCACAAAAAAGGCGGCCAGGCGGGCGACGTCAAGGGCGCTCATATATTGGTCCGGATCGTGCAGGCCGTGCGAGTTGACAAAATTTGTGTTGGCCAGCCCCAACTCCGCCGCCCGCTGATTCATCTTCTGAACGAAAGCCACCTCGGAGCCGTAAAGATGTTCGGCCACAGCCACGCAGGCATCGCCGGCGGAGATGATGGCGATGCCCTTGATCAGCTCTTCAAGGGTGACCTGCTGGTTGATGTTAAGGAACATGGTGGAGGCTTCGCCGCCCATGCTTGCTTCCCAGGCCCGTGTGCTGACGGTAATCACGGTATCCCAATCAACAACACCGCGCTTCAGCTCCTCCATGGCCAGGAGCAGCGTCATGATTTTAGTCAGGCTGGCGGGGGGCAGCGGCTCGGCGGCGTTTTTGGCATAGAGCACCGCTCCTGTTTCCGCCTCGATCAGCACCGCCGCCCTGGCGCTGAGTTCAAGTTCCACTCCTGGCGCGGCTGCCGCCGGTAGACCCGGCAAACCGGCCAGGATGATTAGCAGCAGGAAAGCGGCGGTCCATTTTTTTATCGCGTGCAAGTCTTATTCCCCCTTGTTGTGTTATAGTTAGGGTGCAGTGCGATTAAACAAGAGAAAGAAAGGATGACTTTAATTGCTCGTAATCGGTTTAAACGGCAGTCCCAATAAGGACGGCAACACCGCTTACCTGGTCAACCTGGCCCTGGAAACAGCCCACCGCGAAGGGGCGGAAACGGAACTGGTGCATGTGGAAGAAATTCTCGCTTCTCAAAAATACCCTTACTGCCGGGCCTGCGCTTCCCCCTGCCCGGGAAGCTGTTACCGGGGCACCGCCTTGGAAACGACCTACCGGCGGCTGGCCGAAGCATCCGCCGTCATCGCCGGCAGCCCCGTCTACTTCGGCACGGTATCCGGCCAGTTAAAGGGGTTTTGGGACAAAACCCGCAAACTGCGCGCCGCCATGGCGCTCCTGAACACCGTCGGCGCGGCCGTCACCGTGGGGGCGTCGCGGTTCGGCGGCCAGGAGACCGTCCTGCATGCCATTTATGACATGATGCTGGTGCACGGCATGATCCTGGTCGGTGACGGCCACCACACCGCCGACTGCGGCCATCTCGGCGCGTGCGCCCATAGGCCCGCCGCCGGTGACCGGGACGCTCTTCAAAGGGTCCAGGTCCTGGCCCGCCGCGTTGTGGAAGTGGCGCGGGTTACCGCTCCCCTGAAGCGGGGTAAACCGTTTATTATATAACAAAGTGATATTCGACAGTCCATACGAAACTCCTTTAAGAAAAAAATCCCTGGCCGCGTAATTCCCCTCTTCCCGAGAGAGGAATAAAGGTGTTGGCAGCGAAATAAAAGCACGGTAGACTTTTAGCGACAAGGAGTGATACCCGTGACACAGCAACAAAACAAGGCCTTTGCCCCGGACAATGCCGCTCCTCCCTGCCAGGCGGCCTGCCCGCTGCACCAGGATGTGCGCGATTATCTTCTGGCTATCGCCACAGGCAACTTTGACCGGGCGCTGGCCGTGATCAAAGAAACCAACCCGCTGCCCTCGATCTGCGGCACCATCTGCGCCCACCACTGCGAAGACAAATGCCGCCGCAACGACGTGGACAAACCGGTTTCCATCCGCGGGTTGAAACGCTTTGCCGTGGAGAAAGGTTCGGCCAAGGCGCCCCCCGCCGGCGCCGCCTCCGGGAACGCCGGCAAGGTGGCCGTGATCGGGGGCGGCCCCAGCGGCCTGACCGCTGCTTTCGATCTCGCCCGCCGGGGCTGCGCGGTTACCGTCTATGAACGCGAGCCCTTCATGGGCGGCGCCGTCCGCCATTATATTCCCCTCTACCGCCTCCCCGACCCCGCCGTCGACCTGGACATCGCGGAGATCGCCGCCCAGGGGGTGGAATTGAAAACCGGCGTGGCGCTGGGGCGTGACATCACCATTGCCCAACTGGAAAAAGAAGGTTTCCAGGCGATCCTGTTGGCCCTGGGGCTGCCGGTAAGCCGGGGTTTGAATATACCCGGGACGGACGGGAAAGGGATCATGTACGCCCTGCCCTTTCTCAAGCAGGTCAAACGCGAAGGCTTCAAGTTCGAGGGCCGCCCGACCGTGATCGTGATCGGCGGCGGCAACGTGGCCATGGACGTGGCCCGCTCCGCGGTGCGCTGCGGCGCGGGCAAGGTCAAGATTGTCTGCCTCGAATCCGATCGCGAGATGCCCGCTTTCTCGTGGGAAATCGAAGAGGCGAAGGAAGAGGGCGTGGAGTTCAACACCTCCTGGGGCCCCCATGCCGTTATCCGCGACAGCGGGCGGGTCACCGGCCTGGAAACGGTGGAGTGCACCTGCGTGTTTGACGAACAGGGGCGGTTCAACCCGACCCTGAATCAAGATTGCAAAAAGGTAGTGAGCGGCGATATCGTCATCTTCTCCATCGGCCAGGGAGGCGATCCCGAGCCGGTGCGCGGCGAGATCGAGATCGACGACCGCGGCCGCTTCGTTTTCAACAACCGGACCATGGCCACCAGCCGTCCCGGGGTCTTCGCCTGCGGCGAGGTGGTGATGGGCCCGGGGACCGCCGTGCAGTCCATGGCCAACGGCCGGCTGGCGGCGCAGGCCATCCTGCGTTACCTGGAAGGAGGCGCTTTTGACCGCGCCGACCTGGCCGAAGTGAAACCCCTGGAGAAGCTCGAACCGGCAGTGCTGGAAGCGGTCAAGCGGGTGCCGCGCCATGAGATCCCGATGCTCGGCCCGGAAGAACGGGTCAGCCACTTCAACCAGGCCGAACTCGGCTTTGATACCGCCGCCGCCGTCTGCGAAGCCAGGCGCTGCCTGACCTGCTTCGCCGGCGCCGAGCGGATCGACGAACTGTGCGCCAACTGCCTGACCTGCGTGCGGGTTTGCCCCTACCATGTCCCGGTGATTAACGATGAGGGCACGGTAAGCATCCGCAGCGAGCAGTGTCAATCCTGCGGCCTCTGCCTCTCCATCTGCCCGGCTTACGCGATCAAATTCCGCTCCCCCTACGTGGAGAAGGCCGCCGCCGGGATCGAACCCGCCGTTGCCGGCCTGCTCGAGCGGGCGAGCGGCGAGCCGTTTGTCCTCGCCGTTACCTGCGGTTACGGCGGTTTCGCTTTACCTGAGTTCCGTGAATTCAAGGCCGGCAACCTGGCCGTGGTCCGCTTCCCCTGCGTGGGGAAAGTCGACTCGCTCCACCTGTTGAAGGCCGTGGAGCTGGGGGTGGACGGGATCCTGGTCGTCGGCTGCAAGGATGATGATCATTTCGATTGTCCTTACAAGGAGGCCGGTTACTGGATCCCGAAACGGGTCGAGCATACCCGGAAGCTGCTCTCTGAGGTGGGCCTGGGCGGCGAGCGGATTTTCTTTACCGAACTTGCCGGATCGGAGATTAACAAGTTCGGTGCGGTTCTGTCCGAAGCGGTCGGGCAGTTCAAGGAAGCGGGGCCCTCTCCGCTGCGTTAAGACAATCAGGGGCAGGGCCCAGGGCCTGGTCCCTGTCCTTTTCAAAGGACACCGCCGGCGACCGGTGCAGTTTTTCTACAGGCTTGAAAGCCCTTCTAACGGTAAGACATTGGCCGCATTGAAATGTAAGTTATTGACAATAATATTCATGATTACCGGTTAAAGAAATTATTTTGGTCCCTGCAGGAATCTCCAGGAGGGTGTAGAATATAGTATAAATAAAAGCAACTATTTATTTTCTGCGAGGAGAGGAACCATCCCGCCGATTTTGGAATACTGCAAAGAGGTATGTATCCAGGATTGCCTCGTCTCTAGCATCGGGATGAGGTTTTTATTATCTGGCCGCGGAATATGAAGGTGGTTTTTTTGCCGCAAGGGATACCGGAACATATCATCGACGAAATCAGGCAGCGCTGCGACCTGGCCGCCCTGGTGGGGGAATATCTGACGCTGGAAAAAAGGGGCAAAAATTTACTGGGCCTCTGTCCTTTCCACAGTGAAAAAACCCCTTCGTTTACGGTATCACCGGACAAACAGCTGTTTCACTGTTTCGGGTGCGGCGCCTCCGGGAACGCGTTCAGCTTCATCATGAAATTGGAGAACCTCCCCTTCCCGGAGGCGGTGCGATTCCTGGCGAAACGAGCCGGCGTAGCGATCCCGGAGCGAAAGGCCCCCTGTTCGGCGGAAGACAGCCTGAAAGAGCAGATCCTGGCGCTTAACCGGCTGGCGGCGCGCTATTACGCTTACCTGCTCCGAGAATCGCCCGGTGGAAAAAAAGCGGCCGAATATTTGCATGAAAGAGGAATTACCGGGGCTTCCAGCGAAATGTTTATGCTGGGCTATGCCCCACCGGGATGGGAAAACTTCAGCCGGTTTGCCCAAAAAAAAGGTTTTTCGCCCGAACTGCTGCTGAAGGCGGGGCTGGCTTCCTCCCGGGGTGACGGGAGCTGTTACGACCGCTTCCGGCACCGGATTATATTTCCGATCCTGGACCCCGGTGGAAGAGTAATCGGGTTTGGCGGCCGGGCCCTGGATGTAGGAGAGAAGGCCGGCCCGAAGTACCTGAACTCTCCGGAAACGAGCGTATTCGAAAAAGGCGCCGTCCTCTACGGGCTGCATCTCGCCCGGGAGCAAATCCGGCAGGAAAAAACAGCGGTGGTGATGGAAGGCTATACCGACGTCATTACGGCCCACCAGGCGGGCCTGCGAAACGCGGTGGCCTCCCTGGGAACGTCGCTCACGCAAGTTCAGGCGCGGTTGCTGCGCTCCCAGGCGGAAAAGGTGTACATCGCCTATGACGCCGACAGCGCCGGCGAGGCGGCCACCTGGCGGGGCCTGAAACTGCTGCGGGACGCCGGCTGCACGGTGCAGGTCCTCGACCTGCCGCCGGGGAGCGACCCCGACGATCTAATCCGGGAAGCCGGTGCGGGAGCCTTCCGGGAGCTGGCCAATCGCGCCAAACCGCTGGTGGAATACCAGCTGGGGCTGCTGAAAAGACGCTGCAACCCGGCCGTGGAGGAAGGCAGGCTCCGCTATATCGAAGAAGCTTTAGCGCTGCTCGGCGCCCTTTCCAGCCCGGTGGAACGGGATTTATACTTGAAAAGAATGGCGGAAGAGCTGGGCGTTTCGGAAGGGGCGCTGCGGGATGAAATCAAGCAGAAAAGGCAAAAAGGCGGCACCGGTCATAATCTGGCGTTAAAAGACCAAACTAATAATATTAGTCAGATAAAGGTAAACCCGGCGGAAAAAATGCTGGTGTCCCTGATGATCCTGGATCCGGAAACAGCCGTGCTGGTTAGCGGCTCCCTGGCGGCGGATGATTTTGAAAGCGAACCGGCGCGCCGGGCAGCCGGCGCCATTTTCACCCTGGCCGCCAGGGGTGAACCGATCAGCGGGGAAAGACTGATCAATCTTTTTGACGAACCGTCAATGCATGCCTTTATCGCCGGGGCGGCTACCGATCCCAGTTTACAAGACTTGCCCCCCGAAACAATGGAGCGCATGGTCAAAGATTGTATCAACAAAATTTGGCATACTAAACTGTCCCGGCAGCAGCAGCTGGGCCAGCAGAGGCTGCAGGAAAAAGACAGGCAAAAAAGCGGCCTGGATGAACAGGCCAGAAAATTACTACGGGAGCATCAACAAGTGATTACGAGAATTAAACGCAGTTCTTGCCGTTCCGGAGGAGGAGAGGAGTTCAATGGCTAAAGAAATAGAAAAAACTGTTTCTCTGGAAGATATCCAGCAGGACTTGCTTGATCGCAGCAAAAGCAAGGGTTCGATCACGTACAAAGAAATTATTGATACTCTTCAACCGTACGATCTTTCTGTTGATGCCCTGGATAATTTCTACGACAAGCTGGCCCAGCACGGCATTGATATTGTCGACGAGACCATCATCGACGGCCAGGCCGCAGTGCCGGCCGAAGCGGATGAAGAAATAAAGGTCGAAGACGAGGAAGACCTTTCATTGCCCGAAGGGGTGGCGATCAACGATCCGGTCCGCATGTACCTAAAGGAAATCGGGAAGATCCCGCTCCTTACCTCCGATGAAGAGGTGGAGCTGGCCCGCTCCATCGAAAACAACAGTGAAGATGCCCGCCGCCGGTTGGCCGAGGCCAACCTGCGCCTGGTGGTCAGCATCGCCAAGAAATACGTCGGCCGGGGGATGCTCTTCCTGGACCTGATCCAGGAAGGCAACCTGGGGCTGATCAAGGCGGTCGAAAAATTCGACTACCGCAAAGGGTATAAGTTCAGCACCTATGCCACCTGGTGGATCCGCCAGGCCATCACCAGGGCCATCGCCGACCAGGCCCGGACCATCCGCATCCCGGTGCACATGGTTGAAACGATTAACAAGCTGGTCCGGGTCTCCCGGCAGCTGGTACAGGAGCTGGGGCGCGAACCGCTGCCGGAAGAGATTGCCCGGGAAATGAACGTCAGCGAAGAGCGGGTCCGCGAGATTTTGAAGATCGCCCAGGAGCCCGTCTCCCTGGAGACGCCCATCGGCGAAGAGGACGACAGCCACCTCGGCGATTTCATCGAGGACCAGGAAGCCCAGGCCCCGGCGGAAGCCGCCGCCTTCGAACTGCTCAAGGAGCAGCTGGAGGATGTCCTCGACACCCTGACGCCGCGCGAGGAGAAGGTGCTGCGCCTGCGCTTCGGCCTGGACGACGGCCGCTCCCGCACCCTGGAAGAGGTGGGCCAGTATTTCGGCGTTACCCGCGAGCGGATCCGCCAGATCGAGGCCAAAGCCCTGCGCAAGCTGCGCCATCCCATGCGCAGCAAGCGCCTCAAGGACTACCTCGAGTAAACAAGAAGCACGAAGCAGGAAACAAGAAGCAGGATATTTAAAATGCAAGATCGTCTAGCCTCGATAGTTTCTCCTGCTTCCTGAATCTTGTATCTTGCTTCTTGCGCGTAGGGGCGAAAGCCGGGCCGCGCCCGCTTTTTATCACCTTCTACAGGGTGAAATCCGGGAATCACCTCCTGGACGGTTAAAGGGGCAGGCATGTCTACCCTTGGCGTTACCCTGAATTATCGTTGGAAAATAATGTACGGGCGACGCATGCGTCGCCCGTAGCCCTCTCCCGGGCGAAATTAAACTGGATTATTAAAAACAACCGCAGCGGGCAACCTAAATATTAGCCGACGGTGCGTGCAAGTAACCCTTGACTGGCTGAACCGCATTCAGTATAATGAATATTGCCGATAAGGTTCCTCAGTAGCTCAATGGCAGAGCGGCCGGCTGTTAACCGGTAGGTTGCAGGTTCGAGTCCTGCCTGGGGAGCCAATTTATTTTGTACATTTAACCTGACACTCGGTGACGGGACAACTATGGCGACCTGCATAAAGGGCGAGGTCTGCCTTGCCCTGCATCTTCGGACCGTATGCCCTTTTTTAACGGAAGACACTAGCGGCTGGGTTGAGTGACAAAATGGCCCCGGCCCCTTGTCACCTGCGGTCCAGGGTGATGCCGCTGGGGACGGGAGCGAAAGGTGGCGAGGCACAGGTGAGCGTTTCTTCGGATGAGAGTATCGTTGTTTCCGGCCTCTGGAAAAGCTATGGTGCGGTGAAGGCGGTGGCCGGGGTTGACTTTACCGTGCAAAGCGGCGAGGTGTTCGGGATGCTCGGGCCCAACGGGGCCGGCAAGAGCACCACCGTGGAGATCCTGGCCGGCCTGCGCCGTCGCGACGCGGGGCAGGTAAAGGTCCTGGGCATGGACCCGGGGGTCGACGCCGCTCAGTTGAAATCGAGGATCGGCATGCAGCTGCAGAGCGTGTCGCTCTACCCGCGGCTCAAGGTGCTGGAGGTCCTCAGGCTGTTCGCCAGCTTTTACAGCCGCCCCCTGGATCCGCTCGCCGTGCTGGACCGTGTCGACCTCCGGGAGAAGGCCGGCGCCCTGACGAACCAGTTGTCGGGCGGGCAGGCCCAGCGCCTGGCCATCGCCCTCGCCATGATCGGCGACGGAGAGATGCTGTTCCTCGACGAACCGACAACCGGGCTTGACCCCCAGGCCAGGCGGATGCTCTGGGAGGTAATCCTTGATCTGAAGCAGGCAGGCAAGACCGTTGTACTCACCACTCACTACATGGAAGAAGCCGAACGCCTCTGCGACCGGGTGGCCGTGATCGACTACGGCCGCATCATCGCCCTCGGGAGCCCGCGGGAGCTGGTGGCGCAGCATTTCCGGGAACAGGCGGTCGAGTTCGAAGCCCCCGGCTTTTCCGGCGAGGCGGCGCTCGGGGAGATACCCGGGATCAGCCGGGTCGAACGCGACGGCGATACGATTACCCTTTATACGGACCAGGTAAGCCAGACCGTGGAGGCTCTCCTGGCCCTGGCCGGGTCAAACGGCATGGCGGTACGGGATTTCATGGTGCGGCGTGCCACCCTGGAGGACGTTTTTCTCCGGCTCACCGGGAGGAGGATCAGGGAATGAAAACCTACATCGAGCTGGTCAAGGCCAACGCCAAAAACCTGTTCCGGGATCGCATGACCCTCTTTTGGTTCCTCGCCTTTCCCGTGTTGTTCATTTTGCTTTTCGGGACTATCTTCTCCAACGAGATGACCGTATCCGCTTTCCCGATCGGCCTTGTAGCGGACGGCGGCGAGGTGGCCCATGCCCTTGCCTCGACCCTCGGCCAAACCGGGGCTTTTACCGTCCAGACCGGTTCCGAGGAGGATGAGATGGAGGCGCTGCGGGCGGGCGACCGGCGGCTGGTGATTGTCCTCCCTCCGGGGACCGATGCGCTCCTGGCCCGGGGGCAGCAGGTCGACGTGATTTTCTACTACGATCAACAGCACCAGGCGGTGAACCAGGTTCTCATCTCCTCGATCAGCGAGGTCCTCCAGGAGATGGAGCGGGCGATGACCGGAAGGCCGCGGATATTTGCCATCCGTTCCGAGTCCGTCCAGGCTTCCGACCTCAGGAGTATTGACTTCCTGCTCCCCGGCGTTCTGGCCATGGCCCTGATGCAGCTCGGCCTGTTCGGGTCGCTGCAGTTCGTGGGCTTGCGGGAACGCAAGATCCTGAGGCAGCTGAACGTGACGCCGCTGCCGCGAAGCCTCCTCATCGCGAGCGAGGTCACGGTCCGCCTGTTCATGGCCCTGGTCCAGGCCATGCTGATCCTGGTCATCGGCCGCCTCGTTTTCAATGTCCAAGTGGCGGGCAGCTGGCCGGTGCTGATCGGCCTCGTGCTCTTGGGCGCGGCGGTGTTCGTCAGCCTCGGCTACATGCTGGTTTCCTTCGTCAAGTCCGAAGAGAGCGGCCAGGGGGTTATTCAGCTGGTCCAGTTCCCAATGATGTTTCTCTCCGGCATCTTCTTCCCCGTCGAGGTGATGCCGGTGTTTCTCAAGCCGATCATGAAAGCGATTCCCCTCACCTACCTGGCCGACCTGCTGCGCCAGGAGGTGACCGGTTGGGCGCCGCTCAATACCCCGGCTACCAACCTGTTGGTCCTGGGCGGATGGCTGGTCGTCTCCCTGGTGCTCGGGATCCGGTTTTTTCGATGGGAATAAACCAGGGGGATCAGGATGGTAGCGGCGACTGCTATGACCCTCGGCTGTCCGGCATTCTCATCTATAAACAGGAATTAATACCATATTACAGTATGATCCATCGGAGTGCGGCGTATTTGTGCAAAAAGAGGAGAATGGGAGTTTGCGGATAAAACAAGCCCTTAAAGCAGTGGTTGTAGTGGTTGGAGTAATCATCGGAGGGTTGGTGTTCCTGCTCGCGGGCAATAATTTAATAAAGGTATCCCGCTATGAAGTCGTGCTGGAAGGGCTTTCCGAAGAGATGGACGGTCTCAGGATCGTGCATATCAGCGACATTCACGGAAAGGAATTCGGATTGAACAACAGGCGCCTGGCCCGGGTGATCGAAGGGGAAAACCCGGACTTTATTTTTGTATCCGGTGATATGATCGACTCCCGGGACGATGACGGAAGCGCGTTCATCGATTTGCTTCACCAACTGGCAGGCCGTTATCCTATCTACTGCTCGCTGGGCAACCATGAGCAAATCGTGGATATAACAGAAACGGAACTTTACAACGACTTTGCGCGGCGGGTTCGCGAAGCCGGATGCATCTTGCTTGACAACGAAAGAGTAGAGATAAGTAGAGGCGGTACACCGATCGCCGTTTACGGGTTTACCTCGATGCTTTACCATTATACCGGCAGCAACACAGCCGAATGGGAAGGCGCGGCACTGGGAGCGGACTTTATCGAAGAGAAATTAGGCCGGCCTGCGGAAGGTGAAATTGCCGTTTTACTGGCTCACAACCCCAAATATTTTCGAGAGTACGCCAGGTGGGGCGCCGATCTTATTTTCGCGGGCCACGTCCATGGCGGGGTGGTACGGTTGCCTTTTGCCGGAGGTATCTTTTCGCCAGATCTCACCTTTTTCCCGGAATACAGCGCCGGCTTATACACCCTCGGAACGGCAAAAATGCATGTCAGTACGGGCCTCGGCAATTCGGTGGTTCCTTTCCGCCTCTTTAACCGGCCCGAGGTGTCGTTAATTGTGCTAAAATCTAGGCATCTTTAGATTAGCCAAGGAAGCAAGGCTAGAGTGGGGAAGCTGCAACCCGTCCCCTTGCTTCCCAATTTATGTTCATAAAAAAGGAAATTGCACATTTTTTGCCGAAGAAGTTTAATAAGAGGTGATTTTCCATTATGTTACCACCACAGCAAACGCCTAATCTGCCCCGGATTGGCCTTGACATCGGGGTTTTTGCGGTAAAGGGGGTGCTGGTGGATGGCGGCCCGGTCCGGAAAGTTTACCGCCTTACCGCCGGCAACCCCGCCGCGGCAGCCAGGGAATGCCTCGTCCAACTGCTGGAAATGATCGAGGCCCCGGAGGCTTACCTCGGCCTTACCGGCCACAACGCCAGGCTGGCAGCCGGGGAGATCGGTATCAGCCCGACCCTCGAAGTCGAAGCGCTGCAGGCCGGGTTGGCTTGCCGCTCGATCGAGGCCGGCGCCGTGCTGTCGCTCGGCCATGAAAACATGTATTACCTGGAGCTCGATCCCGCCGGCGCGGTCAGCTTTTTCAACCGCAACGGCCAGTGCGCCGCGGGAAGCGGCTCCTTCTGGTACCAGCAGTCCACCCGCATGGGATACAACGACCGGGAGCTGGCCGAAGTGGCCCTGGCCGCCGGTTCCGCGGTAAAGATATCGGGCCGCTGCGCCGTTTTCGCCAAGTCCGACATGACCCATGCCATTAACGAGGGCGCCTCCCAGGCGGCGGTGGCCAACGGCATGGCCCGGGCCCTCGTCGACCTGGTGGTGACAGGGGTGGCCCAAAACAGGATCAAGGGGCCGGGCACCCTGCTTACGGTGGGCGGCGTGGCCAACAACAAGGCGATTCTCAAACACCTGCGGGCTTACTGCCGGGAGCGCGCGGTGGAGGTGGCGGTGCCCCCCGGGCATGAATATATCAACGCCCTGGGGGCGGCGCAAAAGGGGGTCGCGGTGCCGCTGGCAGCCCTTAAGCCGGGCCGGCTGTTAGCGGAGCGGTACATACCCGAAAAGCCGCTGCCGCCTCTAGAAGCGGGCCTGGTGTACTACGCCGGGGAAGGCGAGGGGCGCGAAACCGGTTTCGACCTGTCTGCGGTTTACCTCGGCGTGGACTGCGGGTCGGTGTCCACCAAGTGCGCGATCCTGGACGGCGGCGGCCGGTTTATCGGCGGGATTTACCTGCCGACCGCCGGGCGTCCCGCCCTCCAGGTGCTGGAGCTAATGAAAAAAGTGGAACGGCAGTATGGCAGTCTCCTGGGCGGGGCGCGGATCCTGGCCTGTACCACCGGTTCCGGGCGTTTCCTGGCCCAGAAGATCCTGGGCGCCGAGTACGCCGTGGACGAAATTACCTGCCAGGCCGAAGGGGTGAAATCGCTTTACGGCGATAAAACGCTCTCCATTATCGAGATCGGCGGCGAAGACTCGAAGTTTGTCCAGATCAAAAACGGCGTCCTCTCCGACTACAGCATGAACCCGGTTTGCGCGGCGGGGACGGGAACCTTCCTCGAAAATTTAGCCGGGCTTCTTGATGTTAAAATCGAAGAAGAATTTTCGAGCAAAGCCTTCCGGGCGGATTACGCCATCGACCTGGGGGACACCTGCACCCTTCTTTCGCAGTCGACCCTCGTTGCCGCCTCTGCCCGGGGGCTGCCCCTGGAGGCGCAGCTGGCCAGCCTGGCTTACTCCTCCGCCCGCAATTATCTTAAAAAAACTGTCGAAAACCGGACCCTCGAGGGGAAGCTGGTCTTCACCGGCGCAACCGCCAGAAACCATGCCTTAGCCGCCGCCTTTGCCGCCGAGTGCGGTAAAGAGGTTTATGTCCCGCCCCGTCCCGAGCTGACCGGGGCCATCGGGGCGGCGCTGGCGGCCAGGTCGTTTCACCTGGACGGGGAGCGGGCCGAATATGCCTTTCACGGCCTGGACAGCCTCAACGGCTACACCCTTTCCAAGCGGGGCTGCCGGGCATCCTGCAGCCATGAGCACAACTGCCGGCTTGACGTGATTAAATTCGCCGACGGGTCGAAATTCATCTACGGCGACCGCTGCGGCCGCTATTCCGGCATCGAGAAAAAAAAGACGGCCGGCGACCTTCCCGGCTACCTGCGCCTCAGGGAGGACAAATTTTGGGAGGCCGGCGGCGCCCCGCGCCCCGGCGGGGCGCGGGTGGGCCTGGCCCGCGGTGGGCTTTTCTTTGAACTCTACCCGTTTTGGGCGGCTTTTTTCAGCTCCCTGGGGGTGAGCGTGGCCTTAAGCGGCGACTCCGGTGAAGAGATCCTGGAACGGGGGAAGGCGGAGCTCGGCGCGGAGATGTGCTACCCGCTCGAGGTGCTGATTGGCCACTACCGGGAACTGGCGGATCAAGAGTTGGACTATATCTTTATCCCGGAAGTAGTCAGCCTGGAGCCTCTCCCCTGGGCGGCCCGGTGGCCGCGCTCTTTCAGCTGCCCCCTGCTGCAGCTGATTCGGGGGGTTGTGGTCAACTCCCTGAAGCTGCCGGAGGAGCGGGTGCTCTACGCCCAGCTCAATTTTCGCGACGGCCCGGCACGGGTCGCCGAACAGCTGTTGCCGGCGGCCAAACGGCTGCTCGGCGGTAGATTTTCCCGGGAGGCGCTGCAACAGGCCGTGGATGCGGGCTACCGGGCGCTGGAAAACTTCAACCGGGAAATTGAAGCGGCCGGCCGCCGGATCATCGAAGGGCTGCCGGCCAACCCCGGAGCGGTGGTGGCCCTCATTTTGGGACGCTCATATACCCTTTACGACTCTTTTGTCTCCAAGGGTCTGTTCTATCACGCCGGGCAAAAAGGCCTGATCGCGCTGCCGCAGGATTTTTTGCTCGAATACCTGCGCGGCTGGTACGAGGGAAGGATTAATTCTCCTTTCCTGGAGCCCCGCCGCGGCGAGTTCAAGCGTTTCATGGAACAGAAAATAGAGCAGATGGATAACATTTACCCCGCCCAGTCCCAGAATATCCTCTCGGCCGCGCTGGCGGCGCAATTTTTCAATGAAAGAGCGAACGAGAGCGGCCTTCCGCAGCTGCACCTGGTGCTCCAGGATCCCTTCAAGTGCGGCCCCAACGCCATGCTCCGCCACTACCTGGGCAATGTGGGCGGCTTTTTACGCCTGACCCTGGACGAGCACACCGCCGCCGCCGGGATGATTACCAGGCTGGAAGCATTTAAAAACACCTGCCGTTCCCGGAAAAAGAGCGTCGTTTTCTCTTTTTACTCGGCCAAAACCGTTTCCGCCGCCGACACGGGGTGGAGTAAAATTTTAATCCCCGACGCCACCAGGTTGACCCCTGTTTTGGCCGCCTTGCTTGAGAGTTGCGGCGTCGAGGCTGCGCCGCTCCCCCGCAGCGGCGATCCGGACCTGACCCTGGCGCGCCGCTATCTCAACGGTGAAGAATGCCTGCCGTTTATCCAGAATATGCAGGACTTCCTCGATTACGCCGGGCAAAACGGCGCCTTGCTTGAAGGCGGCGGGGCAGTCTTCCTGCAGGGCTACGCCTGCGGTCCCTGCCGCTACGGCCTTTATGCGCAGACGCAGGCGCTGATCATCAACCAGGCCGGATACGGCCCGGGGAAAATCTGTGCCGTCAAGATGGCGGATCTCATGAAGCGGTTCGGCCCCGAATTTGTAGTCGCCGCCTTCGACGGAACGGTGGCCGTCGACCTGCTCTACAAAATGCTTCATTCGACCCGGCCTTACGAGCGCAAACCCGGCGCCGCCGCAGCGCTGTTTGAAGCATCCTGCGCGGAACTGTGCCGGGTCGTGCGCGGCCGCCGCTTTAACTGGCCGCAGCTTCTTGCCGGCAGCCACCTGGCGCCGCTCGAAACGCTGCTGGCCCGGGCGGCGGAGCGCTTTGCCTCGATTTGCCGCAACGGGGAAAGGCGCCCCCGGATCCTGTTGGGCGGCGAATTTTACGTGCGCCTCGATGACCGCTGCAACCAGGGCGTGATTGAGCAGATCGAGGCCGCCGGCGGCGAGGTTTGCCTTGCCCCCGCGGCGGAACTTTTTCTTTACACGGCTTATACCGACTACTGCGAGGCGATGCGTCTTTTTGCCTTCAAGAAAAACCTGCCCCACTGGCTTTCCCGGCTGGGCAAGGATGCCGTTTATCGCTTGGCCCTGCGCGACGAACACCGCCTGGCGCGCGCCGCGGCGGGCCTGCTGCGGGGCCAGGAGGAACCCTCGCCCCGGGAAATCATGGACCGGGCCCGGCCCTTTGTCTCGGATCACTACGCCGGGGAGCCCCCGCAGACCATCGGGCGGGCGGCTGCTTTCGCCGGGCGGGAAAGGGTGGCCGGGGCGATCTTCGTGGCCCCCTTTAACTGCCTGCCCGCTTCCGTGGTCGAGGCGCAGCAGAGAGCGCTCGGCGAGGCGCTTGGCATCCCGATCACCACCATCTATTATGACGGCAGGGACAACGCCAACCGGGAAGAGTTAATCCAAAGCCTTGTCTTTCAGGCCAGGCAGAAGCTCGTGTCAAGGGGACGGAGCTATTGACACATTCGGGAGGATTAGTGTGTCAAAGGGATATATCAGGGGGACGGTTCTCTTGATCTATTTAGATCAAGAGAACTGTCCCCCTGATATACGAGGAGGCCGACGACCTCGCTGGTGGCGATCGTCCGTATTTAAGCGGCCCTGGACGATCGACGGCCAGGAAATAACCGTCAGCTGCAACATTGGGGTCGCTCTTTATCCCGACGACGGCAGAGACGGCCAAGCCCTGCTGCAAAATGCAGAGACGGCGATGCTGCGCGCCAGGGAACTTGGCAACAACAGCTGCCGTTTTTTTACGCAAAGCATGGCCGTCAGCGCTTTCGACAGGATTGTCTTGGAAAACAGCTTGAGCCGGGCCCTGGAACGCCGTGAACTGCTGGTCTGCTACCAGCCCCAGGTAAAAATCGCCACAAGCCGGATTACCGGTGTTGAAGCCCTGCTGCGCTGGCAGCACCCGGAAAGAGGTTTAGTGCCGCCGCAGGATTTTATCCCCCTGGCTGACGAAACCGGGTTGATCATCCCCATCGGGGAATGGGTGCTGCAGGCGGCTTGCGCCCAGGTGAAAGCCTGGCAGGAAAAAGGTTTCCCCTCCCTCAACTTAAGTGTAAACCTTTCCGCCACGCAGTTTCAACAACAAGAGCTGCCCGAGGTTGTGGAGCGGGTGTTGCGGGATACGCGCCTGGCGCCCCCGTGCCTCACTTTGGAGATTACTGAAAACCTGGCCATGCAGGACATTAATTTTACGGTGCAAGTATTGACGGCCATGAAAAAGCTCGGGGTCAAAATCTCGATTGACGACTTCGGGACCGGTTACTGTTCCCTCAAATATTTGCAGCGGCTGCCCCTCGATGAGCTGAAAATCGACTACTCCTTTATCCGGGATATCACCACGGATCCGAATACCGCCGCCGTGGTGGAGATGATCATCATGTTGGGGAAAAAGATGAATTTGATTGTAGTCGCGGAAGGGGTGGAAACAGAGGCACAGCTTGCTTTCTTAAAAGAAAGAGCATGCGACTTGCTGCAGGGCTACTATTTTAGCAAGCCCGTCCCATCTGCTGAAATTGAGAAACTGCCACTCATGATGCCGTGAAAGTATACTCGTGTCATGTCTGCCTCAGTGCGAGTGAGCCGGAGGCAAGGTGTCATGATCGCGCGGCCGGGCGCCGCTCCTGTTTTGGCTGGGCCGGCGCTTTTGCGGCCGGGGAAACCTTCGAAAATTGAACCAGCACCACACCGCCGAGAATAACGGCGGCTCCCAGGACAGTCCGCAGGGCAACCTCTTCCCGCAGGATCAACGCACCGAGGATTACCGCCACGACGGGATTGATATAGGCGTACGTGCCCGCCTTGGCGGCAGGAAAAATTTTAATCATGTAAATGAAAGCGCTGTAGGCGAGGATGGAGCCGATGAAGATCAGGTAGAGTAAGGCGGCCAGGCCTTTCGGAGAAGCCCCGGCAAGGGAAAAATTTCCGGAAAGCGCCGCCAAAAAAAGAAAAGCGATCCCGGCGGTCAGCATCTGGAGGCCCACGGAGGGCAGCAGTGAACCGCCCGCAGGGCGCCTTCTCAACCAAACCGAGCCGACGGACCAAACCAGGGAAGCACCCAGTACGGCCAGCATGGCCGGAAAAATATAGCCTTCCAGGCCGAAGCCGGGGCTGACCAGGGCGGCCACGCCGCCGAAGCCGATAAACAAGCCGCACCAGCCCAGGGGGCTGGTGCGCTGGCCGCCCGGGAGAATGTTATCGATTGACGCCATGAACAAAGGGGTGGCGGCAACGAGCAGGGCCGTCATTCCCGATTCTAGCCACTGCTCCGCCCAGCAGATCAGCCCGTTGCTGACGAAAAGCAGCAGCAGGCCGATGAGGATCTGGGTGAGCAAGCCCTGCCGGGTGGCGGGAAAAGGCATCCGGCAGAGGCGGGATAAAATCAAGATCAGGGAGCCGGCCGCCGTGAAGCGGATTCCGGCGAAGAGCATAAACGGCATGTCGGTCACGCCTACCCGGATCGCCAGGTAGGTCGAACCCCAGACGATACAGACGGTGAGGTAGGACAGCAGGGCCAGGTGTTTTTTCAAGGACTTCGATGTAGCCTCCCCCCGGCGGCAGCGCCGGCGCATTTGCCAATGCATCCATTTTATAATAAACAAAACAGTTCTGGAAGGGTAATTTATTTTTTTATAAACAACCAAAATTTACAACCATCCGCTGGAAGCGGAGGTCTTGTTTGATCACAGATACAAAAAAAATGGGTGCAGGAAAACAATTCTCGGTATAATTGTCGCTCCCGGCGCCAAACTAGCAGTGCATCGAGAAAGGAGGTGAAAAAATTATGCCGCGGAGAAATAATCGTGTTTTGGTGCGGGAGGCGGCCCAGGCTCTGGAAAATTTCAAGTATGAAGTGGCCAGTGAACTGGGGGTCAACTACAACGGCACCGATCCGGGCGCCCTTTCGTCCCGCCAGAACGGGTATGTCGGCGGGATCATGGTTAAAAGGATGATCCAGGCAGCCGAAAGTTCCCTGTCGGGCAAGGGCGGGCCCAAGCCCATCTAGCTTGTGCCATGTTTCTTTCATCATCATACATCGGGGCGGGCTTCGGCCCGCCGTGTTTTTTTGTTCAAATGATCCATCCGCGTTGGCAAACCGCCCTGCAGGAAATCACCTTTTTAATATTGAAATTAATTTTTAAAATAAAGCCCTGGCGGCTAGACTTTTTATTCCGGCCGGGGGTATCTAGAGCAGGGGACCTGCAGGATGGTGGTTCAGTGTCAGGCAATGAGCGACAGCTGCTTGATGCGGCCCGCCGGGGAGACAGGGAAGCCATGGAGGCGCTGTTTCGCCTCTACGTGGACCGGTCCGTCAGCCTGGCTTATTTGATTATCCGGGATTGGGCGGCGGCGGAAGACGCGGTCCAGGAAGCATTCATCCGCGCTTTCCGTTCGCTGCATACCATACGGGACGATGGGTCCTTCGGCCCGTGGTTCACCAAGATCGTGGTTAACCGGGCGCGCACGGCGGTGCAGCGGCGGCGGTATACTCTGCCCATGGCCGCCGCGGAGGGGATGGCCGCGGGGTGTTGCACGCCGGAAGAAGCCGCCCTGCGGCAAGAAGGGCGGGATACCCTTTGGGAGGCGGTGATGGCGCTCGATCAGAAATACCGGCTCCCGATCCAGCTCAAATATTTGGCCGAGCTGTCGGAGGCCGAAACGGCGTCGGTCCTGGGTTTACCGCTTTCCACGGTCAAATCGCGGCTTTACGTGGCCCGGCAGCAGCTGAAAAAAGCCCTGTCAGGGGCGACAGGAGGGCTTTTCTAGTATGGTGAAGGTCAAAGATACCGGAAACGGCGCCGGCAAGCACCCGCCGGGCTCCGATGAAGCGCTGGAGCAGCGGCTGCGCGACGTGC
Organism: Desulfovibrio sp.; assembly: GCA_020060545.1. GTDB lineage: Bacteria > Bacillota > Dethiobacteria > DTU022 > DTU022 > JAGUZX01. The sequence goes on from JAGUZX010000048.1 coordinate 40,183, forward strand.
TGCACCGGGGGAGCCGGTGGGGAGGATCCCCCGACAGGCTGTGGCGGAAGGTCGCGGCCGGAATCGACCGGCCGCCCCG
>JAGUZX010000029.1 GCA_020060545.1 Desulfovibrio sp.
CGGCCCGCGCGACACGTACTTATCCTTCAGGGCCAGCAGCTCTCTTGATTTCGGCCCGGGGATTTCTGTTCTGATCGAAGGAACCCAATCAAAAGACATATCAATACCTCCCGGTTAATGTTTCAGTATAAGTTATTCCAATCATACAAATTGCAATATTGATGCCATCCTCTAGCATTATTTTGCTTGAAATATAAAGCGCCTGTGTGCCGGGATCACATCCAAAAAAGCTTCCGGCAGCCTGTACGTTTTTCCGCAGTCTTAAAAATGAGAAAGACGATCCTTAAAAAAGAGATAAAGCGTTACGGCAACGGTTTGGCCGGAAACAAGCCGGCGCCCTTTTTAAGGATCAATTCAGCCGGTGCCAGGCAGGGATATCATCAATCGATCGCGAAGTAAAGCCCGCCGGCTATTCAAAAGGATGGATGAGCATGTCGAGGCTAATGCGGATCCAGACCATGGTTCAGGATGTGGCCGAAGCTATCTCCGCGGCGCTGGGCATTGAAGTTGAGATCGTGGATGACCGGCTGACGGTAGTTGCCGGCAGCAGCGCTTACCAGGAGATGATTGGCGCACAACTCGAATTCGGGCAGTTGGAGGGTAATTTCCTCTACGCCCGGATTCTCCGGACCGGTGAAGCGCATATTGTAAAAGATCCCCGGCAGGATCCCTGGTACGATCCTTCATCCCTGGAAGGGACGACGAAAGAGCTGGGCGAAATCTGCTGCCCGATCAAGTTGGGAGACGAGATCATCGGGGTGATCGGCCTTTCTTCGATGACCCCCGCGCAAAATCACCAGCTGATGGGAAAAAGCGAAGCGGTGATGCTTTTCTTGAAGCATATGAGCAGGCTCCTGGCGGCCAAGGTTGCGGAAAGTGAAGCGATGGAGCGTGTAACCCTGCTTTCAAAAGAGTTAACCACTATTCTTGAGACCATCCATGAGGGAGCCCTGGCCGTTGATGCCCGCGGTTTGGTAACTCACTGTAATTCCACGGCGGTGAAGCTGTTAAGAATAAGCCGCAAGCAAATCCTCGGCAAGCCGCTGGATCTCTTTTGGCCCGGCGCCCCGGCCCTGGAGGTGCTGAAAACCGGCCGGGAGTATATCGAAAAGGAAGAAATCTACCGCACCAGAGGTCCCAGGATGCACTTTATCGTCACCGTTCGCCCGATTCCCGGCCAAGACGGTCCGGCGGGAGCGGTAATTTCGTTCCGGGATATCGCGGAGGCCCGCCGGTTAATTTATGATTTGCGTGAAAATACCATCGAGTACACCTTTGAAGATATTCTCGGGCAAAGCAAAGCCATCCGGCAGGTGAAAGAGCAGGCTGCAAGGGTGGCCGGCGGGAATTCCACTGTTTTGATCACGGGGGAGAGCGGGACCGGCAAGGAGATCTTCGCCCGCGCCATCCACCAGGCCGGCGCCCTGGTGAACGGGCCTTTTATCAGCATCAACTGCGGCGCGATTCCGGAAACCTTGCTTGAAAGCGAGCTTTTTGGTTATGAAGGAGGTGCTTTTACCGGCGCGCGCAAAGAAGGAAAAGCCGGTAAATTTGAACTTGCCGATGGAGGCACCCTTTTTCTGGATGAAATCGGGGAGATGCCCTTGCATCTCCAGGTGAAGCTGCTCCACGTGCTGCAGAACCGGGAAGTGGAACGAATTGGCGGATCCAAGAAAATCCTGGTTAATGTAAGAATCATTGCCGCCACGAACAGGGACCTGGAACTGATGATGCAGGAGGGTAAATTCAGAAAAGATCTCTATTTCCGCTTAAGCGTCATTCCGCTGCACATTCCCCCGCTGCGGGAGCGCCTGGAGGATATTCCGGTTTTGACCTCATACTGCCTGGATAAATATAGCGCCATGCTGCATAAGAAGATTTCCAATCTTGCGCCGGAGGTAATGGAAAGCTTGCTCCAATACTCCTGGCCCGGCAATGTCAGGGAGTTGGAGAACGTTTTGGAATACGCCGTCAATATGACGGATAACGGTGAAATAACCCTGGAACAACTCCCGCCGCGCATCAAGACAAGCCAGCAGAATCAAGACCGGGAACCGGGAAGCTCGTTAAAGATCAGGGTTAAAAAATTTGAGCAGGAAATATTGCAGGATTATCTCGAACAGTTTGGACACTCCCCTGAAGGCAAGAGCGCCATTGCCCGTGTGCTGGCTGTCAGCAGGGCCACATTATACCGCAAGCTGGCGGAACTGGATCGCGGCCGGTATAAGTAAAGTTGTTTTGCTCCAGTCTCAAAAATAAGACGGGCCGGGTGATTATTTTCAAGATTGAGACACGGTATCTCCGCTTAAATCTGTAGCTTGCGGCTTAAATAGAATCCCCCGGCCCTTTTGAAAAGGGGGAAAAACCCCATGTTTCCGCCGCTGCCGGCGCCGCCCGCCGCAGGCGGGCGGCAGGCGACTGCCCTGAATATAGCGGCCCCCGGCCAAGGGGCGAAAGCCAGGCTGCGCCCGCAAATAAGCATGGATTTTATGCTATTGGCATATTTTTTGCGTAATCAATATAAGAATTGGAATCTTTTGAATTAAAAGCAGTATGTGCAAGATGGGGAGGTGGATAGCACTGTCTAAACCCCGCATCTTAATGTTATAATCATCAAAGATTAAAGGAGGTCCTTTCATTTGGGTCAGGAATCATATCCGCATGCAGGGATGGTGTTGATCGGAGTAATCATTTATATGCTGGGCATGCTCGCCATCGGATGGTGGAGCTCCCGGCAGATCAAAAGCAGTACCGATTTTATTGTCGCCGGCAGGCGCCTCTCGCTGTTTTTAACTACGGGAACACTGTTTGCCACCTGGTTCTGCGCCGGCACGCTGATGGGGGGGACGGCGCAGGCTTACCTGTTCGGCAACCAGGGGGTTATTTTCGACCCCTGGGGGGCGGCGCTCTGCCTGGTGCTGACCGGGCTCTTTTTCGCCCGCCTGATGCGACGGGGCGGTTATCTTACCGTGGTGGACTTCTTCGACTTGCGCTACGGCAAATCAATGGGTCTTTTGTCGTCGATCGTCCTTGTGGTGGCCGAAATCGGTTGGGTCGGAGCGCAGCTGGTCGCCTTCGGCACGATTCTGCAGATCTTTACCGGCCTGCCCCTGTGGGCCGGCATCGTCATCTCCTGCGCGGTGCTCATTATCTACACCACAATGGGCGGGATGTGGTCCGTCACCCTTACCGATGTGGTGCAGATGTTTATCCTCATCGCCGGGGTGGTAATCATGCTGCCGGTGGCCGTCTCGCGCATCGGGGGGTGGGAGTACCTCTTCGCCCATGCCGGCAACTGGGCCGAGCTGCCCAGCTTCGCCATGGCGCCCACGGCCGGGGAAGGCTATCTCGGCTACTTCGGAGTTCCCGGCTGGTTCTATTATATCGGGGCGTGGATGGCGATCGGGTTCGGCAGCATCCCGGCTCAAGACCTGATGCAGCGCGTCCTTTCGGCTAAAAATGAAAAGGTCGCCGCTTACAGTTCATACCTCTCCGGTATCCTCTACCTGGTGATCGGGATGATCCCGGTCATCCTGGGCATCGCCATGTTCGAAATTAACGCGAACCTTACCATTGCGGAAACCGAGATGATCCTGCCCTGGCTGGCGATTAACTTCCTGCCGCCGGTGCTGACCGTGGTTTTCGTGGCCGCCCTGGTGGCCGCCCTGATGTCGAGCTCCGACAGCGCGCTCCTGGCTGCCTCTTCCGTGATCGGCTGCAACGGGGTGAAATATATCAGGCCCGGCGCGAGCCAGGAGACGACGCTTAAAGTGACCCGGCTCTGCATCCCCCTGATCGCCGTCTTTTCACTGCTGCTGGCGCTCTACTTCGAGACCATCTACATGCTTGTCGTGATCGCTTGGTCAGTAATCCTGGTCGGGCTCTTTGCCCCGTACGCCGCTGGCTACTTCTGGAAAAAGTGCAACCAGTGCGGCGCCATCGCCGCCCTGGTCGGCGGGTTTTTCTCCTGGGTCGCCTTCAGCTGGTACTACTATTTCGCCGAAACGGCCGGGGCCAATATCGGAATCATTGAAGAAGGGGCCGTCTATACCGAGTGGGCCATCTGGGACGCCGTCTACATCGGCTCGGTCCCGGCGTTTGTAATCTCCATCGCCTTGATGGTCATCGTATCGCTCCTGACCCGGAAGGTCGACGCCGCCAAACCGCTGACCGACATGGACGGGAACCCGTTGAAACTGGTCAATTGGGGCGGCTGGGGCTTTAAAAAGCCCATCGCCGGTTAACTGTACCCGGATAATAGCTTTCACCTCTAAGGGTTCGGTTATTCTGTGGGGGCGAGGCATGCCTCACCCGCAGGCGCAGCTTGCCTTCGCCCCTCTAAGGGCTGCCTGCCACAGGCGGGAGGCAGTGCGTCAAATAAAAAGCTGTTTACAGACACTCGCAGGGGCGGCACATGTGCCGCCCCTGTCGATTATATAAAATAGCAGGAATGATCTCATTTTTGAGATTGACCTGCATCTCACTTGGCCTTATCCGGCCGCGGCGGCTGTTTTGCTCACCTGAAGCCTGAGAATATTATCCCCGGCAGCCGTGGAGCCGGCAACACCACGGGTGTTTAGGAGTCAGGATAAAGGATAAAGGCTTTAACGGCACGCGGCGGCTGTAATTGGCATTACTCTTGCAATATTTTTGCTTGGATTGATATTTTTGCCGCCAGGAGGATGATACAGTGCACAGAGACATAAACACAATTCTCAATTACTCGCAAAAAGTGCTCGACTTTATCGCCAAAAAAGAGCTGACCAGGGAAGAGAAAGATTGGGTGGCGCTGGAAACCCTGGAAGGATTCCGGGATAACTATAACCCGGGCTTCCTGGAGTACCGCAAGTCTGTCTCCACCAATTACGCGGCCGTGGAGTGGGAAGACAGCGGCACCGGCTTTACCGATATTTACGGCCGCAAATTTATCGACTGCCTGGGAGGCTACGGTATTTACAACGTCGGGCACCGCCATCCTAAAGTTCTGGAAGCCGTGAAAAACCAGATGAACCGGCAGGCGCTGCACAGCCAGGAGCTGCTTGATCCGCTGCGGGCCATGCTGGCCAAGCTGGTCGCGATGATCACTCCCGGCGATCTGCAGTTTTCTTTCTTTACCAACAGCGGTACCGAATCGGTGGAAGGGGCCCTGAAACTGGCCCGCCTCCACACCGGCCGTCCCGGGATCATCGCCGCGGTGGGCGGCTTTCACGGCAAGTCCCTCGGTTCTTTGAGCACCACCGCCAAGGCGGTCTTCCGCAAGCCTTACCTGCCCCTGCTCCCCTTTGTCCAGCATGTACCCTTTGGAGACGCCGCTACTTTAAAGGCGGTCATCGCCAGCTCTTTCGCCGTGGGCCATGAGATCGCGGCGGTGATCCTCGAACCGATCCAGGGTGAAGGCGGCGTAATCATTCCGCCGGGCGATTATTTCCCCCGGGTGCGGGAGATCTGCGACGCATATGGCGTCCTTTTGATCGCCGACGAGGTGCAGACCGGCATGGGCCGCACCGGCAAACTTTTCGCCGTGGAGCATTACAGTGTTGTGCCTGACATCCTCTGCCTGGCCAAGGCTTTTGGCGGCGGCGTGATGCCCATCGGCGCTTTCGTATCCACGGCGGAAATCTGGCAGAAGATGATCCCCAACCCCTTCATCCACACCACGACCTTCGGCGGCAACCCGCTCGCCTGCGCCGCCGCCATCGCCGCTATCCGGGTCACGCTCGAAGAAGGCCTGGTAGAGCAAGCCGCGGAAAAAGGGGCTTACTTCCTGCCGAAGCTGCAGCGCCTGGCCGGGCGCTACCCCATATTAAAAGAAGCGCGGGGCAAGGGGCTGCTGATCGGGCTCGAGTTCGTCGATGATGAAACCGGCTACGCGGTGGCCAAAGGCCTGTTTGAAAACGGCATTTTGGTCGCCGGCACCTTGATCAGCGCCGTGACGATCCGCATCGAGCCGGCCCTGACCATTACCGTCGACGAAATGGATCAAGTTGTAGCGGTTTTGGAGAAAGTTTTGCAAGAGGTATCAGCAAAAAGATAGCGGTTAACCATCTTTTTGAAAAGGAGCGAAGCCAAGTTGAAAGCGTTAACTTTTCACCCCGATAAATGCATCGGCTGCAAACTGTGCCACCTGGCCTGCAGCGGCCACAACGAAGGGCAGTTTAATCCGCGGCTGGCCCGGTTGCAGGTGACATCCTGCTACACCCGGGACGGGTTGGCGGTAAGCGGGCGGACATGCAACCTCGACCTGGCCTGCGTCAGGGCCTGCCCGGCGGGAGCGATTGCCGAGAAAAAAGGGCGCCTTAAGTTTAACCTGGAAGCTTGTACCGATTGCGGCCTCTGCGTGAGCGTTTGCCCCAACCAGGTCATCGTTGAAAAAGATCGCGGCGTGGGGGTCTGCGTGCAGTGCCGCACCTGCGCCGGCTGGTGCCCCACCGAAGCCCTGACCTTTGAGGAGGTGAGCAACTGATGGCTTACACCGGCCGGATCTTAAGGGTGAACCTTTCCAGCGGCAAGGCGCAAAGCGAGCCGCTGAACGAGAAATGGGCCCGGGAGTACCTGGGCGGCAAGGGCCTCGCGATCAAATACCTCTACGAGGAGCTCAAACCCGGATTGGACCCCTTGTCCGCGGCAAACAAGCTGGTCCTGATGACGGGGCCCCTGACCGGAACGATCGTCCCCGCCACCGGAAAGCTGTCCGTGGCCGCCAAATCCCCGGCTACCGGCACCATTTTGGACTGCTCGATCGGCGGTCATTTTGCTTTCGAACTCAAGTACGCCGGTTACGACGCGGTGATCATCGAGGGTAAAGCCAAACAGCCCGTCATTTTAAGCATTGCCGGCGGCAAGGTGAGGCTGCAGGATGCCGTAGCCTGCTGGGGCAGGGGCGCCCATGAAACGGAGCTGGCCTTGCAGGAAGCGATGGACGGCTTCAAGTTCCTGGTCATCGGCCAGGCGGGTGAGCATTTGGTCCCCATGGCCTGCATCAGCAGCGAACTCTACCGCCAGGCCGGGAGAGGCGGCATCGGCGCGGTGATGGGTTCTAAAAATCTCAAGGCCGTGGCGGTCAAGGGCGGCGGCGGCGTTGTCGTTCCGGATATCCGCACCTTCATGGCTGCCATAAACAAGCTCCGGCGGGAGAACACCATGAGCGACGCCAACATGTGGGTTTACACCGACGGCACCCCGATGATCGTGGAGCTCACCCAGACCACCGGGACCCTGCCCACCCGCAATTTCCAGCAGGCCGTCTTCGAGGACTGGGAGAAGATCGGCTCCGAGGCGCTGAAGAAAGTGCGGGCGGCGAAAAAAGCCTGCTTCGCCTGCCCCCTGGCCTGCGGCAACTACAGCCGCACCGGGCGGGCGGCGGTGGAAGGGCCGGAGTATGAAACCCTGGCCCTGTGTGGCGCGAACTGCGGCATCGGCGACCTGGAGGCGGTGATCGAGTTCAACCGGCTCTGTGACGACTGCGGTCTTGATACGATCTCTGCCGGCAATACCGCCGCCTTCGCCATGGAGATGGCCGAAAAGGGGATTTATGATTTCGGCCTGCGTTTCGGGGATGTGGCGGGATATCTGAAGGTTCCGGCTCTGATTGCCCGCCGGGAAGGGATTGGCGCCGATTTGGCCCTGGGGGTGCGGGCCCTGGCGGAGAAATACGGCGGCAAGGAGTTCGCCATGCAGGTGAAGGGGTTGGAGTTCCCCGGTTACGAACCCCGGGGATCCTGGGGGATGGGCCTGGCCTACGCCACCGCCGACCGCGGCGCCTGCCACATGCGGGCCTGGCCGATCGCCGTGGAGGCTTTCGGGGAGATGGATCCCTTTACCGCGGAAGGGAAAGCCGGGCTGGTCAAGGAGATGCAGGACGACAACGCGGCCAAGTTTTCGGCCATCTTCTGCGATTTTTGGGCCGTGGACGGCGAAACCCAGGCCCGGATCTTAAGCGCCGCCCTGGGCCGGGAGGTCACCGCGGCGGAGCTAAAAAAGATCGGCGAGCGGATTTACAACCTGGCCCGGTTGTTCAACCAGCGGGAAGGCTTCGGCATCAAGGACGATACCCTGCCGGCGCGGATCTTCAACGAAAAACTCCCCGGCGGCCCCTCCGAAGGCAGGCTGCTGCCGCGTGAGGAATTTGTAAAAATACTGGCGGAATATTATACTCTCCGGGGTTGGGACGAAGGCGGACGTGTAACCGGGGCCAAGATCAAGGAACTGGGGCTCTAGCGCATCACCGTGAGAGGGGATGGGAACGTTGAAGATAGCGCTGCGCTTACAGGGCCCGTTCGCGAAATACGGCCGGGGAACCGGTGTTTTTGAATGGGAGATGGCGGCGGATCGATGCACAGTGGAAGAGCTGCTTGCACAGATCGGGATTCCCGCCACCGCCAAAGCTTTCGTATCTGTCGACGGGATTAAGCGGGATCCGGATTACATTTTACAAGGAGGCGAACGGATCGTCGTGTTTCCCCCGGTTACCGGCGGTTAAGTCATCAAGTACTTACCCGCACCCCCCGGCTGAAAGGGACGCGAAGGGACGCCGTGAAAAGGTTGCGTCCGGCCGGAGGCGCAAGCCTGCCGCCCGGACTTGGCTTACTCCCGGCGCCTGCCGTTGCCTCCAGACGGGATCCTGCCGCAGTGGCGGCAGAGCCGGTCAATCCAATGCGTAAGGAGCGATCGAAAAAATGGACCAGGACAAAGTGCGGCTCCTGCTTGCCAAAGAACGCCAGGATTTCATTGACCGCCATCCCCGTTCCAGGTTCTTGTTTGAAAAAGCAAAAAAAAGCCTGCTGGGCGGAGTGCCGATGAACTGGATGGTGAAATGGGCCGGCGACTTCCCGATCTTTGTGACGGAGGCCGCAGGCGCCCATTTTAGCGATGTGGACGGTTACCGCTACCTGGACCTGTGTTTGGGGGATACCGGCGCCATGACCGGCCACGCCCCGGAAGCTTCCATTGAAGCGATCATCCGGCGGGTCAGGAAGGGGACCACCTTGATGCTGCCTACGGAAGACGCGCTTTATGTCGGGGCCGAACTGCAGCGGCGTTTCGGCCTGCCCTACTGGCAGTTTGCTTTGACCGCCACCGATGCCAACCGCTTTTCCATCCGGCTGGCGCGGCACATTACCGGCCGCGTCAAAATCCTCGTATTTAACTGGTGCTACCACGGCACCGTGGATGAAACCTTCATTACCCTTCATCGTGACGGCAGCGTCTCGCCGCGGCAAGGCAACCTGGGCCCCCCGATCAATCCGGCCGTCACGACAAAGGTGGTCGAATTTAACGACCTGCCGGCGCTGGAGAAAGCGCTCCGGGACAAAGACGTGGCCTGCGTGCTGGCGGAGCCTGTCATGACCAACATCGGGATCATTCATCCGGAACCGGGTTATCATCAAGCCCTGCGCGAAATGACCAGGAAAACGGGCACCCTGTTAATCATTGACGAAACACACACCATTTGCGCGGGACCCGGGGGATGCACCGGCCTGCATCAATTGGAGCCGGACATCCTTACCCTGGGCAAACCCATTGCCAGCGGCATTCCCGCCGCCGTCTACGGATTTACGGGGGAGGTTGCCGAACGGATTCAGGCCTCCACAACCGTGGAAGACTCGGACACCGGAGGGATCGGCGGGACTTTGGCCGGGAACGCCCTCTCAATCGCGGCCATGCGGGCCACTCTGGAAAACGGGTTAACCCGGGAAGCTTACGCCAAAACTATCCCGCTGGCGGAGCGTTTTGTGGCCGGTGTCCGGCACGTCATTCAAGAATATAATTTACCCTGGAGCGTCACCCAACTTGGTTGCCGGGCGGAATACTGGTTCAGGCCCGAGCAGGCCCGCAACGGCGCCGAAGCCGCCGCCGCGGTAAATGCGGAGCTGGATCGCTACATGCACCTGGCGGCGCTGAATCGCGGCATCCTGATGACGCCTTTTCACAATATGGCCCTGATTTCACCCCAGACCACGCTGGAAGACATCGATACTCATACCCGGGTGTTCCGGGAGATTGTCAGGCCTCTGGTGTCGCACGTGCCATAAGCCTCTGGTGCCGTACGTGCCATTGTGACATTAAATCTCAAGTGATCTCAATTATGGTTATTGTTAGTATTTAATGTCACAATGTTACGTACGGCACCGGTGTTCGTTCCAAAGGGTTAGCTCCGATTTCACTCTTTTTTAACCTTGTTTCCATGCTTTTAAGGGATTTTTTTTTAAACCCGCTTCGATTAAGCTAAAGCTAAATCTCTTTCAGGGAAAGCCCCGTTTCAAAGTCATGCAGGCCATTGTGAAGATGAGCACAAAAAAGAGGTCTTTGCCGTTTCCTTGTAGAATTATTGAAGCAGTATTTAATGTTGGCGCATGATTAAATTTTTTTTACCGGCAGACTTTTGCGGCAGCCGGTTTTAGATACATCGCCAGATCATGACGCGGGAGGAAAGCTTAAATGGGTTTTGAGCGGTTCGGAAGGATCAGTTTCACTTCCCAGACAAAAGCGGCCGCTTTTGTCGACTACCTGGAAAAAGAGGAGTTGCGTTATACGAAATGCCGCACCTGCGGGCAGGCCTTTTTCCCGCCGCGGGCGGATTGTGCTTCCTGCCTGAGCAGCGACATGGAGTGGGTTAAAGTAGCTGACAAGGGTAAGCTCATCAGCTTCACCAGGGCCTGCTACGCGCCTACCGGTTTTGAAGAAGACGTGCCCTATGTGCTTGCGGTAGCCGATTTCAACACGGTGAAAGTATTCGGGCGCCTTAAAGCGGGTATCTCCCTGGATGAACTGCAGCCCGGGATGGATGTTCAGGTAAAAACCGTATCTCTTCCCGCCGGCCAGATCAGCTATGAGTTTGTTCCGGCGTAGGGCGGTTTTTCTTGACCTGAAGAGGGTTTCCAAGGAAGAAACCTTTAGCGAGGAAAGGAGGTGAAGCCGCCAGGAGACGCTGTAAATCCCGGAGAGAAACAAGTTGTTGAAAAGATACGCCCTTTAATCTTTTTTTACCGGGATTGAGAACGGTGGCGGTTGTCCGGTTAAGTTTTAGCAAGATTGCGGTAGATTTATGCTTGATGAAAATGATTTGAAGGAGGATTAGCATGGATTTAAACAAGTGGCCCCGCCAGGTGGGCCTGAAGAACCACGATCTTTTTGGAGACGAGTTTTTTGGAACCGAAGCGCCTTGCGTGCTGTATGAAAAGAAACCGGTGCTTGACGCCGCGGGTAAACCGGTGGATGGGCTTTACTCGGCCTGGGTTACTTTAAACAACCCCGCCCAGTACAACTCCTATACCACCGAGATGGTCAAAGGCGTGATCGCCGGTATGAACAGGGCCGCCATGGACCGCTCCGTGGTGGCGGTAGTCTTTACCGCGGTTGGCGACAGGGCCTTCTGCACCGGCGGGAATACCAAGGAATATGCCGAATATTACAGCGGCAACCCCAGCGAATACGGCCTGTACATGGACCTGTTCAACGGGATGGTCGACTCCATCCTGATGTGCAAAAAGCCGGTAATCTGCCGGGTAAACGGCATGCGGGTGGCCGGCGGGCAGGAGATCGGGATGGCCTGCGATATCGCCGTCGCCTCCGACCTGGCCGTTTTCGGCCAGGCCGGCCCCAGGCACGGCTCCGCCCCGGTCGGCGGTTCCACCGACTTTCTCCCTGCCTTCTTAACCATGGAGCAAGCCATGTGGAGCTGCATCTCCTGCGAGGTTTGGAGCGCCTACAAGATGCAGCGCCTGGGCCTTATCTCCAAGGCGGTGCCCGTGCTGAAGGTTGACGGCACATTTGTCCGCAACCCCCTGGTCATTACCGACAAGTATATCGACAACGGGGAGATCGTCTACGGCGAGAACGTCAGGGGCGATGCCGCCGCCAAGGCCAAGGAGATGATCGCAAACGCCACGACCGATTTCACGCTGCTGGACCAGGAGGTCAACAAGATCCTTTGGACCCTGACCAACCTTTTCCCCAACTGCCTGATGATGTCCATCGACGGGATCCGGGCCAAGAAGAAGTTCTTCTGGGATCAGTCCAAGCTGTCCAGCCGCCATTGGCTCTCCGCCAATATGCAGACGGAAGCTTACCTGGGCTTTAACGCTTTCAACAACAAGAAGATTACCGGAAAAGACGTCATTGATTTCGTCAAGTACCGCCAGCTGCTGGCCGAAGGGAAAACCTTTGACCAGGAGCTCATCGACGCGGTCATGGCGCCGCGGCTTGGATAAGCGCCCGTCTTCTGCTAAAGCGGTGTAACCGGTTTAAACGGCCGGTGTTCTTAACCAGGCGGGAGGCTGGTTGTGAGTTAAGGACGGCGGGGAGCACCGGCCATGCATTTCATTAAATTTGCAGGCTCATAAACGGGGTGATCAGGTTTGGCTTACCAGTTTTTAAAAACCGGCAGCGAGGACGGGATCGTTAAGATTATCCTGGATCATCCGCCGCTCAATGTCCTCAACATCAAGATGATGGAAGAGTTAATCCGCGCCTTCAGGTGGGCCGGGGAAGAACCCGGTTCCCTGGTGGTGCTCGGCGCCGAGGGCAAAGCTTTTTCCGCCGGTGTTGATATCGCGGACCACACACCGGATCAGGTCCACGCCATGATCGACGTTTTCGACCGCCTTTTTCTGACCATGTCCGAGATAGAGAAGCCCATCGCCGCCCTCGTCAACGGGGCCGCCCTCGGCGGAGGCTTCGAGCTGGTCCTTTTCTGCGACCTCGTGGTGGCTTCGGAAAAGGCCAAGCTGGGCCAGCCGGAAGTAAAGGTGGGCGTTTTTCCGCCGATTGCCTGCTACCTGCTGCCCCGCCTGCTCTCCTGGCCGCTGGCCATGGAGATTCTCCTGGGCGGCGAAGTGTTTGACGCGGCGCGGGCCGCACAGATCGGCCTCGTCAACAAGGTGTTCCCGGCGGACAATTTTGGCGGCGACGCCACGAGCTATTTGAAGCTGTTTTCCAAATTGAGCCCCGTGGTCCTGGCGCTGACCAAAAAGGCGGCCCGGGCCGGCGCGGGCAAGGATTTCGCCGAAGGCCTGAAAATAATAGACGAGATTTACCTGCAGGAGCTGATGAAGACGCATGACGCCGTGGAAGGCCTGCAGGCGTTCATGGAAAAGCGGAAACCGGTTTGGAAGGGAAAATAATCTTCCCAAGGAGGTCTTCCTTTATGAGCGTTCCCTCAAAGATCGAAACATGGCAGATGTCCGAACCCGGTAAGCTGGTGCGCACCGGCATCGCCGTCCCGGAGCTCAACCCCGGCGAGGTGCTGGTTGAAGTGGCGGGTTGCGGGGTTTGCCATACGGATGTCGGCTACTTTTATGACGGCGTCCCCACCGTGCAAAAACCCCCGCTGACCCTCGGCCACGAAATCAGCGGGCGCGTGGTGGCCGGTGAAAAAGAGCTGATCGGCAAAGAAGTGATTATTCCGGCGGTGATGCCCTGCAACAAGTGCGCCATTTGCGCTGCGGGCCGGGGGAACCGCTGCCTCAAGCAAAAAATGCCCGGCAACAGCATGGGCATCTACGGCGGTTTTTCCAGCCATATCCCGGTCCCGGCCGGCGACCTCTGCGTCGTCGATGACCGGAAAGGGATGCCGCTGGAACATCTCGCGGTGGTTGCCGATGCCATCACCTCCCCCTACCAGGCCGCCAAAAAGGCCGACCTCCAGCCGGGCGACCGGGTCGTGATCATCGGGGCCACGGGAGGGATCGGGGTGTATATGACCCAGATCGCCGCCGCCCTCGGCGCAAGCGCCGTCATCGCCATCGCCCGGAACAAAGAGAAGCTCGAGCGCTCGCTGCAATACGGGGCCACCCACGCCATCAGCACCCTGGACCAGGGGGTCAAAGAGGTCCGCCAGCTCTACAAGGCCCACTGCGACGAAAAAGGGCTGCCGGGCTACGGCTGGAAGATCTTCGAATGCACCGGCAGCAAGATGGGGCAGGAGATCGCCCTTGAGCTGCTTTCCTTCACCGGGAAGATGCTGGTGGTCGGCTACGGCATGCACAAGGTGGAGTACATGTTTTCCCGCCTGATGGCTTTTGATGCCGAGATCATCGGTTCGTGGGGCTGCCTGCCCGTTTATTACAAGGAAGTGCTGCAGATGGTCCTGGACGGCAAAATCCAGGTGAAGCCTTTCGTCGAGACGCGCCCCATGAGCCGGATCGAAGCATCTTTCAAGGAATCCCATGCCGGCACGCTGACGCAGCGGATCGTCCTGACCCCGGACTTCTAGCCCGTTACTCGCAACGACGCTAAAATTAGATGCAAAAAACGCCGCGACAAAAAGCAGGGCCGGTTTTTTCAAGCCGGCCCCTTTTGGCATCCGCTTCTCCTACCGGTGGACCGGCGCCGCCGGCAGGAGATTTTCACTTCCCAGACCTGGACACACCTCTGATGATACAAAGAAAGGGTACTGCCAGTAAATAAGCCGGATCTACCCTTTGCATTTCCCGAATGACTAAGCTGCTGTATTAGTTATTTCTTTTCCTCTTTCTTTCGCTTATCCTTCAAGGCCCGCCAAACTTTTTCATAGCTTAAAGGCAGGCTGTGGATCCGGACCCCCATGGCATCGTAAATAGCGTTGGCAAAACAGCCCATGGTGGGGATGGTCGCCCCTTCACCCACTTCCTTCACCCCCCAGGGCGCCGCCGGCTCAACACTGTCTACCAGTTCCGATGTAATTTTGGGCATATCCAGAGCTGTCGGCAGCCTGTATTCTCCTAAATTTCCATTCACAATCTTACCTTTATCGTCAAAAACTACTTCTTCCCAAATCGATTCGCCCATGCCCATATAGAGGGCGCCGTGCACCTGGCCATGGAGCAGGGCCGGGTTGATTACTTTACCGCAGTCGTGAACATCCCAAACTTCTTTAACATCAACTTCCCCGGTTTCTTCGTCAATTTCAACCTCACTGATCTGGGTGCAAAAACTGTAGGCCGGTGATGTTCCCACCGGAGCACCCTTAAATGTACCCCCTAATTTAGGCGGAGTATAGGAACCGCGGCCCACCAGGGGGCCTCGCCTGACGAAGAATTCCCTGGCCACTTCGGTAAAAGGTTTTCTTTCATCCGGGTTTGCTTTCCTGTAGATCCAAGCCTCTCTGCAATCAAGGTCCTCTGCAGCAACATCCATCATCTCGGCAGCTATTTCCAGGAGCTGTGCCTTGACCTCTTCACCGGCTTGTTTCACCGCTGCTCCCGACATAAGGGTCTGCCTGCTGGCATAGGCCCCGAAATCATGCGGGGTAGTCTCGGTGTCGGCAGAAACTATTTTCATATTTTCATAATTGTAGCCCATCGCCTCGGCGGCCATCTGGCAAAGAATGGTGTCGGAGCCTTGGCCGATGTCGGTAGCTCCGGTATAAAGAGTCGCCGCCGTGCCGTCCTCATGCACTTTGATGATCGCGGCGGCATGCGGAAGGTTGGTCCGGTAAATGGGGTAACCGGCGCCGGAAACAAAACTGCCTACGGCCCCGCCGATGCCCCTCCCCGGAGGCAGTTTGCCTCTTTTATCCTTCCAGCCGGAAATCTCCACCCCTTTTTCGATGCAAGCCTTCAACTCGCAGGAATTGACCTGAAATGCATTGGGGGTCACCGTATTCGGCTGCCGGGCATTCCGCAGGCGCAGCTCCATCGGATCCATCCCTAAGTCTCCGGCTACCATATCCAGGTGGCACTCAAAGGCATACCGGGGCTGGGGAGCGCCGTGGCCCCGCTGGGCGCCGCAAGCCGGCAAGTTGGTATAGACCCTGAGCATATCAAATTTGTAATTGTCGAACTCATAAGTCAGGGGCAGCATCGCCCCGGCATAGTAGGCCGTGGCAATGCCCAGGCTGGTGTATGCTCCGCCGTCCATAATAAAATCGGCATGCACACCAAGGATTTTCCCGTTTTTGTCCACCCCGGTAGTCACCTTCATGATCTGCTTGTGCCGGCCCCGGTTATGGGCAAACATTTCGTGCCGGTCATAGAACATCTTCACCGGGCGGCCGGTAATCCGGGAGAGGACGGCGCCGGCAAATTCCAATCCGGTCGGCTCGAGCTTGCCGCCAAAGCCGCCGCCCACGTAAGTTTTGATCACCCTCACGTCGCCCATTTTTAACCCGAACTCCCGGGCAATGTAATATTGAAAATAGTGGGGCGACTGGGTGCTGGTATAGACGGTTAACTTGCCCCCTTCCCAGATCGAGATTGCCGAATGGGGTTCGATGGGGGACTGATAAGTACGCTGGCCGATAAATTGGTCGGTACGGACGTGGTAAGCCTCGGCAAAGGCCTGTTCCACATCGCCGAAACTTTGGTGAACCTCGGTGTTGATGTTTCCGGGGTACTCGTCGTGGATCTGGGGCGCCCCTTCCCGCATGGCTTCGATGGGGTCCATTACCGCCGGCAGCACCTCGTATTCAACTTTGATCAGTTTTAAGGCTTTGTATACCGTTTCTTCATCGATAGCCGCCACCGCCGCTACTTTGTCGCCCACAAACCGGACCTTGTCGATACAGAAAATATTTTCATCCCAGCGAGCCGGACTGATGCCGTACTTCAAGCCGGGCACATCCTCGTGGGTAATCACCGCTTTTACTCCCGGCAGCTTTTCCGCCTCCGCAGTGTCGATGCTTAAGATCCGGGCATGGGCATGGGGGCTGGTCAGGATTTTCCCCACCAGCATGTTCGGAAACTTCAGGTCCCCGGTGTATTTTGCCTGACCGGTTACTTTCACCCGGCCATCGATCTTAGGTAAATTTTTACCAATTACTGCATAATTGTCGCTCATCTCGCTGCCCCTCCTTCTGCTTTGGCTGCCGCCAATACCGCCTTGACAATATTCACATAACCGGTACAGCGGCACAGGTTCCCGGCGATGGCTTCGCGCACTTCCTGCTCAGTCGGGTCCGGGTTTTTGCTCAACAGGGCCTTGGCCGACATAATCATCCCCGGCGTGCAGTAACCGCACTGGACCGCCGCATGGTTAACAAACGAGTCCTGCAGCCGATCAAGCTGCTCATGTTGGGCCAGCCCTTCAATGGTGGTTATTTCCCTGCCGTCCGCCTCTACCGCCAGCACCAGGCAGGAATTGACCGGTTTGCCGTCCATCAAGACGGTACAGGACCCGCAGTCTCCAAGCTCACAGCCCTTTTTCGTCCCGGTCAAGTCCAGGTCGTCCCGCAGCACATTGACCAGCACAGTATTGCCTTTCACTACCTTTGTATAGCTGTCTCCGTTAACATTCAAGGTGATTAGATATCTTTTCACCCCATGCTTGTCGGTAATTGCCTCCATGCTCATCTCTCCCTTCCTCCCCTGAAATATCTCATTTAAGGCCATGCATTGTGTGCAGCCGCCAGGGAAAATTCTGCTTCCGGCAGGGCGCCGTACCCTCTAGACATGCCCTTCGCTGATGGCCTTCTTCAGCATCCGCCTGGTGAAGACCCGGATCATATCCTGCCGGTATTCTTTCGAACCGCGGATATCGGAGATCGGGTTGCTCTCCCCGGCGGCACACCGGCCGACTTCTTCCAGCAGTTGGTCTGTAACCGGCCGGTTCTTGAGCACCTCTTCAGCTTTAAACGCCCTGATCGGGGTGGGAGCCACCGCCCCAAGGGCAATCCGTACATCCCTGCACAGATCCCCTTCCATGGCCACCGCCACCGCTACGCCCACTACCGCCAGCGCTCCCGACCGGCGCAAACCAAATTTGTGATAAGTACTGCCGGTAAATGAGTTGTCGGGAATGACAATTTCGGTGAGGATTTCGTTATCTTTTTTTACCGTCATGCGCGGTCCGGTAAAAAACTCCTCCAGCTTTACAGTTCTGGACCCGCCGGTACTAACCAGGGTCACCGCCGCACCCAGCGCGATGAGCAGCGGCGGCAGGTCGGCTGAGGGCACCGCATTGACCAGATTTCCGCCTGCAGTGCCCGTATTGCGAACCTGGTTATTAGCCATATGGTGGGCAGTCTGACAGAGGGAAAGATATCTTTCCTGCAAGACCGGTGAGTCCGCCAGGTCATTGTGGGTGGCCAGCGCCCCGATGACGACTCCCCTGGCCGGATCGGCATAAATTTGTTTCAATTCCGCCAGGTTTTTCAGGGACACCAGTACTTCCGGGGCCAATAAACCCTGCTTCATCATGGACAGCACATCAGTCCCCCCGGCCAGGACCTTTCCCCTGGCGCCAAACTGGTCCAAAAGGGCGCTTGCCTCCTGGACACTGTCCGGAGCATAGTAATCAAAATCTGGCAAATACAATGGACAACACCTGCCTTTCAATACGTTATCTACCGGCAATCAACCACTATGTTCATTATGGAAAACAGTTGTTTACTATAATAATATAATATGTTATGATCACAATAATGTCAAGAAAATTGCCAGGCCTAAGGAATAATACCTTCAGTAAAATTTGCTGGTAAGGAGAAAACGACCTGTGGCGAATCGCAATTCAGCTTACAGCGCGCCGATCCTGTTTAAAGCTTTTGCCGTGCTGGAAGAGGTGGCTCAAAACCAATCAGCGCTGGGAGTCAGTGATCTTTCCCGCCGGCTGGAGATTTCCAAAAGTACAATCTATGGCATTGCCAATGCCCTCACCGAGCTTGGCGCACTGCGCCAGGATAAAGAAACAAAAAAATACCGGTTGGGCCCAACCCTGTTTAGGCTGGGCAATCAGGTTTTGGCCGGGGTAGATTTACGAGCCGTGGTGCGGCCGTTCATGGAACAACTGATTGAGGAATTGGAAGAAACTGTGTTCATCGGGACCTTTGACAAAAACGGGATTACGATTATCGATAAACTGGACAGCCCACAGGACCTTAAAATCTCAGCACCGATTGGGACCCGCATTCCCGTGCATGCAGGAGCTGCGGGAAAAATATTTTTTGCCCATCTCCAGGAACAACTGCTGGCTAAAATACTGGCAGAGAGGCCTCTTCCCCAGTACACCGAAGAGTCGATCATTGACCCGGGAAAATACCGGAAAGAACTTGACAAAGTGCGCCGGCAGGGCTATGCTACCGATTTCGAGGAGTACATCCAGGGGGTTAACGCCGTGAGTGTGCCTATTCTCGATAACCGGGGATCAATGATTGCCGCCCTCTGGATCGTAGGCTTCAGTCGCTCCTTAAACCGGGAAAAGATGGACCGGGCTATCCGGGCCGCGATTACTGCCGCTGCCGGCATTAAGGAAAGACTGAAGGGCTAAAAGAGATGTCCGGCCACCGAACAATGTCCCACCCGGCAGCCCGGTCTGTGTCGCGGTCTGCCCCACCGGGGCCCTCGTCTTTTCCGAAAGAGAGGATTCGCCCGGCTCGTCTTAACATTTTTTGTTTTTCACTTCACAGGAGAGCCCGTCCGCCAGCGCCGCTCTAAAGCAGCTGTTATCCGAGATGCATTCCGCCCTGCGGCGGTCCCCTGATTGCCAGCGTTGAATCAAGTTGGGCTCCCTGATCAGCGGGCGGCTCAGGGAAATATAATCGGCAATCCCGTCTTCAACCAGGCGTTCGGCGACGGAAAAAGATCTGATCCCGCCCACCAGGCTGAGCGGAATACCGGCGGCGCTTTTGAATTGGCGGGCCTCTTCCCTGAAATAGGCCTCGTCCGCCCCGGTATTGATGCCGGGCCGGCTCGGCGAAAGGCTGCCGCCGGTAAGCAGGCCGCCGCTCAATTCAATCGCGTCCAGGCCCAAACCGGCCAGCATGCGGCCGGCCGCGATGGAATCTTCCAGGGTCAGCCCGTGCCCGGCAAAATCGCTGCAGTTTAACTTGATCAATACCGGGTAATCTTCTCCCACCGTTTTCCGGATCGCTTTGTATACTTCCACCAGCATGCGGGCCCTGTTCTCGATCTTTCCCCCGTATTCGTCCGTCCGCCGGTTGAACAGCGGGGAAAGGAACTGGCTGAGCAGGTAGCCGTGCGCCGCGTGGATCTGCACCCCGTCAAAACCGGCGGCCCTGGCCCTGCCTGCGCCGCCGGCAAAGGCGGCAATCAACTCCGGTATATCCCGCCCGGTTATTTCACGGTATGGTTTGTCCGGTTCCTCCGAAACAGCCAGCGGCGTTAACCCGGTCAGCTTGCCGGGCGCAAACCGCCCGGCATGGGCCAGTTGCATCACGATCCTGCCGCCGAACTCGTGGACTGCCCTGGTCAGCTCCTGAAGCCCGGGAATAAGCTCGTTTTTATAGATGCCGAGTTGCCGCGGCCCCGCCTGGCCTTCCGGCCGGACGTAGGCATGGCTGGTGATGATGAGGCCCACGCCGCCCCTGGCGAGAGCGGCCATCGCCTCCACCAGCGGTGGGGTAACCGCTCCGTCGCCGGCCGCCATCCCTTCCCACGTGGCCGAGCGGACAAAGCGGTTCGCCAATTCCATCCTGTTTAAGGCCGTTTGTTCGAACAATTTGCTCATTTTTATCCTCCTTGCGCAAACATATTGACCTATCGGTGTCAGGCACTGACATAAGTGACTTAAAGGTTTATGTGCCGTTTGGGCGGAGAGAGGCTACCATAATTTGCCTTGCGTAAGGGAAACTAGAAGGGACTGCGAATTAGGCGGTATCATCGTAGAACAGCTCCGTAACGGCTCCCTCCTGTTAGTACTTCCGCCCCCTCAGGAAGACGTTCCCGTCGTAGCACAGGTTGGCGATATCCTTTTGCGGCAGTCCAAGCAAAGATGGTTCACCCCTTCTGCAAAAGCAATCTTCCTCCATATTATACCACTCTGTCAACAGATCGAGCAGGTCCAGTTGTCCCGATCATTTCCGTAAAAACCTGGCTGAAAACGATCGGCTTTCTTGAACCTGGGATTAAACTCGTGTGCATTTCTTTTTACCCGGGGGAAGCTTACTTCCAGGAACTGGCTGCCTTTAGGGCGGGCGTCGAAGGGGTACCTTCAGTTCTCCGACGAAGGTGGCAGGCAGTCATTACTTGATCGATTAATCTGGTGTCTTACGAGCATGGCCGGTAACAATCGTGCAGGAACCACGAGCGGGTAAAGCGAAGTTATTAAATGAGGAATGGCGGTAAAGGAATGAAACGGACCATAAGAATGCAGGGGCATCCCCTGGGGTACGAGCATCAGGAGGCCCGGGAGGCGGCGCGGGACCAAAGCGAAGCGGTTATGACACGCTGCGCGGGCAGCGGCGCCGTCCGCATGGCCGGGTAAATGGGAATGCCACGTCAACCTGGATTGGCGCATCATCTACGACCGGGATCAGCGGATGCTCCGCCTGTGGCGGCCCGGGGATCACCGCATCATCGAGCGGTTGCGCCGCCGGGTCTTTGCGCCGCAGACCGCTTTCAGCCGCCTGGAGCTGATCGGCGCAGCCGGTGACAATAATTGTTGCCCGTTTCGGGTAATGTTGCCTGTCCTTTTAAAAAGGCTGAGCAAAAGTGGTTTCAATGTTCTCGGTTGAGTAAACCGGACAGGTGAATAGTAATATTTTCTAACCAAACAGGTTACCCTAATAACACACCTACAACAGCAGGAGGGGTAACATTGATTAATTTGCTGAAACTACTCAATAAGGATAAACCGCAACTAAGGGAGTTTGACCCTAACACAATACAGAGGATTAAAGAGGGTATGTATTTGGTAAAAATCATCAGTGAAACTGAAGTAACCGCTCGCAAATGTGACTACTATGCTGGAAACTGTGTAGACCAGCAAGTCGCGGATGCCTTTAGGCGCGAGAGTAAAAAATTAGTAAAAGCGGCACATGCTTTACAGGAATATTATGAAAGTATGACAAAGGAGTGAATATGCCCATGAAATTTTCGGATATGGATATGCTCCAGGACTACGAAAAAGATGCACGTATGGCAGTGATAGCCTATTCCCTAATCCAGACCGAGATTTTTGACGAGACCCTGCGAAAGCTCATTACCACTGCGGCAAGTGAAGCAGCGAAATCTCAAAAGACATTTGCGGAATTGATTTTAGTCAGAGGAGACCGTCCGTGACAGTTGGGGACGGGGCAATTTTGTCACACTTTAGCGACAGCGGGCCTCCCGGTTGCCGCTCCCTCGCCGGACTCGTTATTTCCTCACCATGGGCCGAATCCCCTACCTGGAGAAAGTGACCGGCGGCGGCCTGGGCAAACTCAATGCCATCTTGCAAGAACTGCGATCTTTCGCCCGTCATAAGAGGCTGAAACTATCCTGGACCGGTTACAACAAGTGGGGCAAGGGCAAGAAAATAAGGCTACGCTTCAGCAAAAGCGGCAGCCCCTACATGGAAAATCTCTACGCGACCCACTATGTCCGCCCGGTCAAAAAACCCGCCTCCGTAAATCCGCCGGATTCACTCACTGCCGGCCTGGTGAAAGGGGTTGAAGCTTTTGAGCCGAAGAAAAAGCATGCCGACGATGGACCAGGGTATTGAACTGTTGCAAAAAAAAGATTTTCCGGGAGCCGAGCAGGTTTTTACCGCCCTCCTCGAACTGGAGGAAGATGTATCGGCCCGCAACAATCTGGCCATGGCTATCTTCCTCTGCGGCGACGCGGCGCGGGTCCTGGCTGTGCTGGAACCCAACCTTGACCTGGCGCAGCCCCGGGGCAACCCGTTCAGCTTTGCCCTGGCGGCGCAGGTTCTTGCCGCTCTCGGCCGCAGGGAAGAAGGGAGGCGTCATCTTGATGTTGCCGCAGCCTTGTTCGAGCGGGGCAAAGCATACCTTGAAGAAATGGGCATAGACAGGAAATCATGGCATGAATACACCATTACGATCATGAAAGGGGCCGCCGCCCTGGAAGAGCACCGCCTGGTGTTCGAGCTCTACCGCCGCTGGGAGCGGTACCACGTTTCCTGGGAAAACCGCTACCTGGCGGGCATCGCTTCCTTCAACTTGGGCCGCTACGGGCGCGCCGCCTCCCTGTGGGGCTCCCTGGCCCAAGTGGGCCGGTTCGCCATGCACATGCAGCAGGTGGCCTTCCTGGTGGAACGCGGCCTGATCCCTCCCTTTTTTTTAGGGTACGAGAGTTTGGACTCAAAAGACTTGAAGCGGATGGCCCAGGAAGCGGTGCGCGAACAAAGCGATGCCGCACTAGCGCGCTACGCGGGCAGCAGCGCCGTGCGCATGGCCCTCCTCTCTTATCTCTTCAGCCCGGAAATCGCGGAAAAAGAAATCAAGGGGATCATGTTACCGCTGATCCTATACGGCGGCGAATGGGGCGAGGCTTTCGGGCGGCGCTTGCTGGAAGCCGGCGGTGTGCCCCGGGAGTTCAAGCTTTGCGCCGCTTTCGCCCTGGTCCAGCGCGGCATTTTCAAACCGGGCGAGCCCATCCCGGTAATCATCGACGGTATGGAACAGACAATCACCTTCACCCAAAAGGAAGTTTCCCTGGAGCCCGACCCGGAACTGGACAAGCTCGACCAGCAGGCCCGGGATCTGAGGAAACGGGGGCTCTACGAAGATGCCGTGATCCTCCTGGAGCCGCTTTTCGAGCAGGGGCGTTTTTACCCCCCGGCCATGCTCACCCTGGCCACCCTCTACCGCGACTTGAAGCGGCACGACCAGGCGCGAAAAGTCCTCGAAACAATGGAGGAGATGCTGCCCGGCCACCGCGCCGGGAGCGGGAGCAGCTGATTGCTTCTGCCCTGGCCCGGGAAACGGTGCTTAAAAAAGCGGTGAAGCAGCTCGGCGAAACCGGGCGGGAGCTGCTTTGCTATCTTTTGGAACGGGGCGGCTGGGCCCGTTTAAACGCCGTTACCCGCAAGTTTGGCTCCATGGAAGGGGACGGTTACTTCTGGCTCGATGAAGGACCCGCGTCGCCGCTGGGGCGCCTCTGGTCCCGCGCCCTGGTCATGGTGGGGCGGGCCAGGCTGGAACGCGGTTCAACCAGGGTGGCCGCCATTCCGGCGGAGCTGCGCGATATACTGGCCCGCCTCCTAAATGTAACGGCGCCCGGCGAAAAAGCGGGCATCCCCGCCGCCAAGGGACCCCGCAAGGTCTAACTACTACCGGGCGTAATGCTCCTCGGCTCAGCCTGTGCTGCAGATTAACGAGATCATTATCTTGGAGGCTATCCGAGGTGCCAGGGATCACAAGTTTTCGTATTGGGACGCCCTGGTTTGGGCAACCGCCCGCCTCAACCAGGCAGGCTTAATCTTCAGCGAAGATTTTCCCCATGAGAGCATGGGGATCTGGTTCACCTGGCGGTAATGTTAAATCACGGGATCAAACAGATCATTACTGCCGACCGCGGCTTTGAAAAGATAAAGGGGCTCCAAGTGATTATGGCCTTCCGGGATATCACCGGCTTGGAACCGCCTCCTACACCTGTTTCCGCCAAAATGTACACGGAATATGGGTACCCCTGGTTTGAACTCTACGACGAAGACAAGGGAGACCTGGCCCCCGCGGATGCCCTTGGCCAAGTCAAGTCTGTCAAGGAGATGGACCAAGAAAAAGGTTTCACCTCCCAGCAGGACGACACCACGGTAAACATAGAGAACAAACAGATCAAAAAAATCAAAACCGGCCCCACTACAGTCAAGGACGGAGAGTGGTAAACCAAGGATAATGATCCAATCGATTTCGGATTGGCGGCGCTCAGAGATTGCCGCGCCTTCGGCTCGCAAAGACGCAAAGGGTTGGCGTTTCCGAATATACTTCTGAGCAGATAAACCTGCACATTATATC
>JAGUZX010000036.1 GCA_020060545.1 Desulfovibrio sp.
CCAGGCGCAGGCCGGAAAGGGCGGTCCCGGCGCGCCGGAGGTGGGAAAGATAGTCGCCCACCGCCTCCCGGTCGTGAACGGCCCGTCCCACGGCGGCCCCTTCGGGGCGGGGCAGTTTATCGGTATGGTCAAAATAGAAGCCTTCGATTTGCTCTTCCAGCTGCTCCGGCAGTTTTACCCCCTGCCGGTTGAATATTTTCAGGCCGTTGTCTTCGATCGGGTTGTGCGAGGCGGAGATGACCACCCCGGCCGCGGCCTGCCGCTGCCGGGTCAGGTAAGCGACCGCGGGCGTGGAGACAACGCCCAGAAGGCGCGCCGTCACCCCGGAGGAGGTGATCCCGGCAATCAGTGAACCTTCCAGCATTTCTCCGGAAAGGCGGGTGTCGCGGCCGACCAGAATTTCGGGGTTGTTTTCGGAACGGCCCATAAGGTGCGCGGTGATGCGCCCGATCCGGAAAGCCAGTTCGGGGGTAAGATCCCGGTTGGCCACGCCCCGGATCCCGTCAGTGCCGAATAATTTTCCCAATGCGGGAACCTCCTTTTACGCCGGTCTAAAGCTGTTTTCGGTTTCCACCGGGTTAAAGGCAAAAAATAAAAACAGCGCCTCAAACCAGCATATTGCCGATCCGCCCGGCCCGTGCCCGGCGCCGGAGAGTTTTTTACGCCCGCAGCCGGGTTAAGGTGAAAAATCTTTCTCTTTGACCAGGGTTACCCATACGGAAACCTGATCGGGGATTATGGTCACCCCGGCCAGTTCCCGATCCTGCGCATCGAGAACTACCGGCACCAGATCGGCCCGGTACTGCTCCCGCGCCCCGGTCAGGTCGACGCGCAGGACGACCCGGTCAATTAAATCAAATATGGAGCGGGGCGCCTCGACCCGGATGCTCCCCGGGTCATAGGTATAGTCTTGCCTGGCCCATCCCGCCGCGGGGGCGCCCAAAAACTCAAGGTGCACCTTAAAAAGGGCCGATTTAACCGGCTCGGTAGGGGTGGTGCGGGTCAGGTTGTCCCCGGAGACAAAAAGCCACATGATTACGGCCAGAAAGAAGGCCAGGATCCGGGCGAAGTTGTTGCTGCGCAGAAACTTTTCCATATTATTTTAAATTCCTCCACGGCCAGAGGCCAGCGCTGTCACCCCGGGGGGGTGCGCACAGGTCGGTCAGGATGGCCCGCAGCTTTTTCTCGTCCAGGTAACGGGTGAGGATACCGTTGTGCGCCACCGAGACGATGCCGGTTTCTTCGGAGACGATAATGGAAACGGCATCGGAATGCTCCGTGATGCCGATACCGGCGCGGTGCCGCGTCCCCAGCTCCTTATTCAGAGAGGGATCATCGGTCAGGGGCAGGTAGCACCCGGCGGCGACGATCTGGCTGCCCCTGATCACGACGGCCCCGTCGTGCAGGGGGCTGCGCGGGAAAAAGATGTTGATCAGGAGCTCGGCCGATACGACCCCATCCACGGCGATGCCCGTTTCCACCCATTCCTTCAGGCCGGTTTCCCGCTCAATGACGATCAGCGCCCCGATCCGTTTCTTCACCAGAACCGGGATGGCTTTGGCCAGCTCATCCAGGAGATGGTCGAACTCCTGGGGGTTCCAGTTCCAATAAGTGCGCTGAAAAAACTTGCCCCGCCCGAGATGCTCCAGGGCGCGGCGCAGTTCCGGTTGGAAAACGATCGGGATGGCGATCAGGCCCACCGTCATCAGCTGCCTTAAGAGCCAGTGCAGGGTGTTCAAGCCGAGCTGATCGCTGACGATCGTGGCCAGGAGAAGGACAATCAAGCCCTTGACTAACTGTTCCGCCCGCGTGCCGCGGATAATTAAGATCAGGCGGTAAAAGACGTACGCCACAATAAGGATGTCTACAGCATCCCAAACGCCGACGTTAAACTGCGATACCGCGGCGATAATCCTTTCCCAGATAGCCACTTTCCAGTTGACCCCTTCTTTAACGACAGATCTATAACAGCCAGGTTATAGCGGATAATATTGCTTATTCGCCTTCACCGCGGTAAATACCTTCCGCCGGACAGAAAAGTTGAGGGGGGAAGATCCCGCCACCTTTTCCAGAACTGCCGGTTTAACTCTACCAGGACACCGCTTAAACCAAACAGGCCGATCAGATTCGGAACGGCCATCAGGGCGTTGAGCGCATCCGCCAGCGCCCAGACCGAACGCAGCCTGCCCGCAGCGCCGGCAACAATCAGCACCAGCCAGGCTGCCCGGTAGAAGAGCCGCCCCCCGCCGGCCAGGAAGGCAAAGCACTGCTCACCGTAATAGGACCAGGAAAGGAGCGAGGAGAAAGCAAAGAAAATCATCCCGGCGGTGACGATGAACTCACCCGGCCCGGGCAGGCCGCGGTTGAAGGCTTCCGCCGTCATGGAGGCCCCCTCCTGCATGCCGCACCACGCCCCGGTTACCAGCACGACCAGGGCGGTAAGCGTGCAGATGACATGGGTATCGATAAAGACTTCGATGATCCCCCACAATCCCTGCCGGACGGGGTGATCGGTGCGGGCGGCGGCATGGGCGATCGAGGCGCTGCCCAGGCCGGCCTCGTTACTGAAAACCCCGCGCGCAATCCCGTAACGCATGGCCTGGAGCACCCCGGCCCCGGCAAAACCGCCCGCGGCGGCCCGCCCGCTGAAAGCGCCGCGCAGGATTTCGGTCAGCGCCTGCGGCAAAGCGGGATAATGAAGGGCCAGGATCAACAGGCACCCGCCCGCATAGAAGGCGCTCATGGCCGGGACAACCTTCGCGGTGACGGCGCCGATGCGGCGGACGCCGCCCAGGATGACCAGGGCCACCAGCAGCGCCGCCAGGGCACCGGCGGCAAGAGGGGGGATGCCGAAGGAGCTTCGCGCCACATCGGCCAGCGAGTTGGCCTGGACCATGTTGCCGATGCCGAAGGCGGCGACGGCGCCGCAAAAGGCGAGGAGGCAGCCCAGGAAAGGGCGCCGCAGGCCGTATTTCAGGGTGTACATGGGGCCGCCGGTAAAGTGCGCCCCGTCAGGGGAACGCCGCCGGTAGTGGACGGCCAAAACAATTTCGGCGAACTTGGTGGACATCCCGAAAAAGGCGGAGACCCACATCCAGAAAACGGCCCCGGGCCCGCCCAGGGTAATCGCCGTGGCCACCCCGGCAATGTTGCCGGTGCCCACAGTTGCAGCCAGGGCGGTGGTCAGGGCCTGGAAAGGGGGAATTCCCGCTCCTTGGGCCCGGCTTTTATCCCGCTTGCCAAAAGCGCCCAGGGTGAGGCGGACGATTGACGGAAAACGGCGCAGGGGTAAGAAACCGCAGCGAAAAGTCAGGTAAAGACCGGACAGGATCATGGCCACGGAAAGGGAGCCGCCGCCCAACCAATGCAACCTGCCGAGGATATCCCCGCCGATCTGCGCTCACTCCTTTCTTAAGGCGGCCGCTCCATGCCGCCGCAGCGCGCCTGTCAAAAAAGCGGCTTTACGGTCCGGCGCCCACATGCTCCCACTTCCTCGAGGTAGCAGGACCGGGTTGGGTGAGACACTCACGGCGGACTGCTAAAAACTGCCTGCTTAATTTATTGGGCGGCGCCTATCTATTGATAGTATGAAGTTGTGGGGGGGAATCATTCTTCTTTTTCGGCCGGCGGGAGAACCAGGCTTACTTTGCTGCGGCAGCGCCGGCAGAGGTTGCCGTCAAGGCCGGTGATACGGGTGCGGTAACCGCGGCGGCTGATTAAGAGGTTTTGGCACTCCGGACAGAAAGTATCGGAGGCGCCGGGCAGTTCGACGTTGCCCAGGTAGACATGGCGCAGTTTCCGGAGAGCAATTTCCCTGGCCGCCCGCATCGTTTCAACCGGGGTGGGCGGCAGGTCGAGCTTATACTGGGGGAAATAACGGGAGAAGTGCAGCGGCAGGTCGGGGCTGATGCCGGCCAGCCAGCCGGAAAGCTGTTCCAGTTCGGCGGGGCCGTCGTTCAGGGTGGGGATGAGCAGGCAGGTGACCTCGACATGGGCCTTGGCGGCGGCCAGTTCCACCGTCTCCAGGACCGGGCGCCGCATCCCGCGGCAGTATTGCCGGTAAAAGCCGTCACTGAACGCCTTGACGTCGATGTTGAGGGCGTCGATATAGGGCAGCAGGGTTTCAAGGGGCCCGCGGCTGATAAAGCCGTTGGTCACAAGGACGTTGCGGTAGCCGTGCCCGTGCAGGAGGCGGGCGGTGTCAAGCACGAATTCGTACCAGACGGTCGGTTCGTTGTAAGTGAAGGCGGCGCCGAGGAGATCGTCCGGCCCGCCTTCGCGCCGGAGCGCTTCCAGGACCTGTTCCGGGCTGATCGCCGTCCCGCCGCCCGCGGAAGGCCTGCCGCGGGACAGGGTCCAGTTCTGGCAGAAGCTGCAAAGAAGGTTGCAGCCATAGGTGCCCAAAGAAAGGACGGCCCGGCCGGGATAAAAATGGTAGAGCGGTTTTTTTTCGATCGGGTCCCAGTGGATGGCGGCGCAGAGGCCGTAATTGGCGGTACGGAGTTCGCCTTCGACCACGGCGCGCACGCCGCAGATCCCTTCCTGCCCTTCTTTGAGCAGGCAGCGGCGGGGGCAGAGCAGGCAGCGGACACGATCTTTTTCTTTGGCGTAGAATCGCGCTTTATGCATCGGCACCTCTCACGTGTGGCGCGTAACGCTGAAACGGAAGAGCTGCACCGGCTCGTGGGGGGCGATGCCGGCCTTGCGGCGGGCGATGGCGATCTGCTCTTCGACGGTGTCGATCCCTTCCAGGTCGGGCAGGAGCAGCCCGCTGCGATGCCCGCTGCGCACCAGGACCCCGTATTTCTTGGGGTCAAGTTCTTCCGGGCCGCCGATCTTTTCAAGGGGGGTCAGGATATCCACACTAATCGAAAGCTGGTCCAGCTCTTCGAGCCGGACGGGACTGAAACGGGGATCATTAACCGCGGCGCTGACAGCGTTGGCGATAATCTCCTCCGCCAGGTTTTTACAGGCCGGCTCCACGGTGCCGATACACCCGCGCAGCTCGCCTCTCTTCTTGAGGGAAACGAAAGCCCCGGCCCGCACGGCCAGCCCGGTCGGAACCGGTTGGGGCGCCGTCAGAGAAGAGCCGTGTTCCAGGTAATAGCGCAGCGCTTCCCGCGCCAGCCTGACCGGCTCGCCGGGCTCTTGCGGCCTTTTGCGCCCGGTTCCCCCTTGCCGGCTTTTTGGCGGCGAATCCGCTCCGGGAGGCTGCAGGGCCGCCACCAGGTAGCCGACCCCGAAAGGCCCTTCGTAGGAGATAATCTCCGGCTGGAAAGGTTCCGCTCCGAGGAGCCCCAGGGCGATGGCGAAGGAGCGCAGGCCGCACTCACCGGCCGCCTCTATTAGCGACTCGTCAAGGTCAAGGACCTCCGCGAAGCGGCCGGCGCGCAGCAGCTCCACCAGGAGGCGGTCAAATTCAGCACCGCGGGGGTTGAAACCGGCGGGAGCGCCGGGGATCAGGCGGTGGGAAAGGTCGCCGCTGGCGACCACGGCCGCCGGTAAACCCCGTTTTTCGATGGCGCGGCGGAGGGCCTGCCCGAAACGGAAAAGGTCACGGTATGGCAAAAATCCGGGGGTAAGATGAAGGCCGGGCACGGAAACTCCGGCCTGCTGCAGGTAGTAGAGCGGGACCAGGGCCCCGTGATCCAAAGACAGCCCGGGGAAACGCCGGGCCTGGGCTGGCAGGATTACGGGCCGGACCGGTTCGCCGCGCGTTTCCTGTTCCAGGAGCCGGAGCAGCTCTTGGTCGGTCTGCATGGTTATTTTGAGAGCGGGGGCGCCGAATTGAGCGAAGCTGCCTGAGATTTCCGCCATGCCCGGCACGGCGATGCCGTCACGGAGCACCGGGCCGTGGGGTGTGATCACAACAAGCAGCTGCGGCTGCGCAGCCTTGATCCGGCCGCAAAGCTTTCGCAGGCCGGCAACGGTTTTCTCGATCTGCTTCAGATCGCCACGGCCGATCTCCGGGATCATGACCGGGGGGTGCGGGGAGAGGCCGATTAGCTTTAAGTGCATGGTTTTCACCTGTACTGATAAATTATTCCCGGAAAGCCCGTCGCAAAACGGGTTCATTACCGCCGCTTCTGTTTAAGCTTTTACAGTCATAGTATACCAAATTACGGAAAAAGAAACAACCGGCACCGGTTTTCGGCCAGCCCTGCCCCTGCCGGCTTGTTTTAGAAAAGAGCGATGATGCTCCGCAGTTCCATTGGCGGACATCCGGGGCAAGGGTGCGCTAGTGAAGCCTTACAGCTCCGCACTTTGGCAATAAAAAACGGGCTGACAAGAACGCCATTAAAATGATAACCTTGGTACATCGGCGCCGCCTTCCTGGCAGCCGCCGGGACATGCGGTCCTGCAGGGATCGGCCGGTTTTGATCGTCTTATCTGCGAGCAGCTTTAAGAAGGGATGTGCTCGGGCCGGGCTATTTTCTCTTTTCTCATTTTGCCTTGACATCTCCCGGGAAATAACCTAACGTTATAGAAAGAAACTTCAAGGGCGGCCGAAAGATCGGCTGCCCGCCAACCTTGGTTAAAAGGGGAGCGTTGCCGATGAGCAGTGAATACAGGGATGTAGAGAAAT
Source organism: Desulfovibrio sp. (assembly GCA_020060545.1). Classification (GTDB taxonomy): domain Bacteria; phylum Bacillota; class Dethiobacteria; order DTU022; family DTU022; genus JAGUZX01. Next base: position 6,587 of record JAGUZX010000036.1, read on the forward strand.
TTACCGACGCGATCCAGGCGATCTTCCCGAAGCTGATGCACTACCTGAACGCTGAAGAAAACCGGGAGCTGACCGGGCTGGGGATCACACCCAGCCAGGTAAACGCCTTGCTGGTGCTGTTTTTCAACGACAACCTGACCATGGGCGAGTTGAGCGCGGAGATCTACCTGGCCGAGAGCGCGGCGACGCGCCTGGTGAACCGCCTGGTGAACTTGAATCTGGTCAAACGGCGCGGCGATGAGAAAGACCGGCGGGTGGTGCGGGTAACCCCCACCGCTTACGGCAGGCAGTTGGCCCGCCTGGTATTCGAGCGCCGCTCCTTCCGTTTCAACAACCTGGCGCAGCGCCTTTCCGCTGAGGAACGCGAAAAGCTAATCGTTTCACTGCAGTCGGTGATGCGCGCATTCGCCGAGCTGGACAAAACGGGCCCGGGCGAGGGAAAAAACAACGCCGGCCGGATTGAAGGGCAAAGCCAAAGCTCGCTTTAAAGGCAAACCGGAAAGAACGGGGTGAGCACTTGGACGGGAAAGAGCAGGGGGAAGCGGATCAAACCAAACCGGTGCCGCTGCCGGGAATCTTCCTGGTTTTCTTGAAGGTAGGGGCTTTCACTTTCGGCGGCGGTTACGCCATCCTGCCGGTAATCCAGCGCGAGGTGGTCGTCACCCGGAAATGGGTTGACCGCGCCTTTTTTTTTGACACCCTGATCATTACCCAAAGCATGCCCGGGGCGCTGGCCTTAAACAGCTCCATCCAGATCGGGATGCACCTGCGGGGCCTCCCCGGCGGGATTTTGGCCGCCCTGGGGGCAATTACCCCGTCCGTGCTGATCATTTTATCGATTGTCGGGCTGTTTCTGCCGGTTTACCGGGACAACAGCTACGTGCAGGCGGTTTTCTACGGCCTCCGCCCGGCGGTGGTCGCGCTGATCGCCGCCGCGGCGTTCCACCTGGGGCAGGAGTTGATACGGGGGTGGACCAGTATTACCCTGGCGGCGGTGCTCCTGGCGGCGGCGGTGCTCCTCAACATCCACCCCATCGCCATCCTGCTGGCCGGCGGGCTGGCGGGTTTGATTCTCTTCAGGAAGAGGGAAGTTTGATGGCGGCGCTGCTGCTCCTGCTCTACTGGACTTTTCTCAAAATCGGGTTGTTTACGATCGGCGGCGGCTATGCGATGATCCCGCTGATGGAAGCCGAGATTATCGCCCGGCAAGGCTGGCTTACCGCCCCCGAGTTCCTGGATATCATCGCGGTAGCCGAGATGACCCCGGGCCCGGTATCGATTAATGCGGCCACTTTTGTCGGCTACCGCCTGGCCGGCATCGGCGGGTCGCTCTTGGCCACCCTGGGCGTGGTGACCCCGTCGCTGGTGCTGCTGCTTTTGTTGAGCCGGTTCCTGATGCGTTTCATCCGGGACCCCCGGGCGGAGCGTTTCCTGAAAGGGTTGCGGCCGGCGCTGATCGCGCTGATTATGCTTGCCGCGTACAACCTGGGGCGGGCGGCGCTGGTGGACACCACCACGATCGCCATCGCCGCGGCGGTGCTGGTTGTTAGCATACTGCGGAAACCAAACCCCCTTTATCTAATCGGGGCGGGCGCGCTGCTGGGATTGATTTTTTTCCCGTACTGAAAGGCGACTGACCGGAAAAAAAGTTTATTACTGTAAAGGGTCCCTTCTCCGGTGCGGGCGGCGCATGCGCCTCCCGCACAAACGGTTCCAAGCAGGGAACGGGTGAGGCATGCTTCGCCCCTTGTACATGTCAAGGCATCGGCTTATTCAAACCCGCCGGCACAGCACGATACGCCCATTGTAAAAGCACTTCTGGCTACTTTCCTCTTTCGGCCGGCGTCACCCGCCGTAAACAGAAGGCAAGCCGGCTACCCGGAAAATTGGCGCCACTAACCTGCATCAATAATCGCCATTTCACCCGGGCTGATTGGTTCTGTCATCCCTGGCGAAGATTCTCAGCACCTCGCCTCTAAATTGGCCACGGCTTTTTTTCTCTTTGAGCAGGAAATTGCACTTTGCAGGCGAAATGATATAATTAAGGCGGCAGCCGAAAGTGAAAATTAAATATACTTACTCCGAACCTTTTGGCCTAAAGCGGCGCACGCAACGGCGAAAGGTCTGGGTTGGGGGAGAAATCCCCCGGCCTCCCATGCTTGGAAAGGAGTCTTCTTCAAGGGATGAAGCCCGTGTTTTCCACCAATGGAGGCACGGCTTATTTTTTGCAGGGGTGAAGCCGGATGAAGTTGATGCGCGTTACCGATCCCGCAGCGGTCCTGGCGCTGATCTGGAAGCATTTCAGCCCGCTCGGAGCGGAAAAGGCGGCCCTGGCGGAAGCCGGCGGGAGATACCTGTCTTCGGCTGTGACCGCCGCGGAAGATATCCCCGGTTTCGACCGCTCCACCGTGGACGGTTACGCCGTCTATGCCCGCGACAGTTTCGGGGCCCAGGAGGGGCTGCCGGCGGTTTTCGGGTGCGCCGGTGAAGTGCTGATGGGCGAAGCCGCTATCTCCCTGGAACGGGGGCGGTGCCGCCTGGTCCACACCGGAGGAGCGCTGCCGGAGGGAGCCGACGCGGTGATCATGCTCGAAGACACCGAGGTGATGGGGACCGAGGTGCACGCCTTCCGGCAGGTGGCCCCCGGCGAAAATGTGATCCGCAAGGGCGAGGACCTGCGGCGAGGCGAAACGGCCCTGCCCCGGGGGCGGCTGCTGCGCGCCCCGGAACTGGGGCTTTTGGCTTCACTGGGCGTGACCGCGGTGGAAGTGCACCGCCGCCCGGTGATGGGGCTGCTCTCGACGGGCGACGAGCTGGTGCCTTTTGAGACCCCGGTTCTGCCACCGGGCCGGATCCGGGACAGCAACAGCACCGCCCTGGCTTACCTGGCCAAGCAGGCGGGCGCCCAGGTAATCGGCGGGGGGATCCTTGCGGACTCATTCGACCACTTCCTGGAGAAAAGCCGCGCCCTGCTGGAGGAAGTGGATTTCCTGGTCCTTTCGGGGGGAAGCTCCGTCGGCACCCGCGACTTTACCGCCCGCACCATGGCGGCGCTGGGCAAGCCGGGACTGCTGGCGGAAGGGATCGCCGTGCAACCCGGCAAGCCGACCCTGCTTGCGGACTGCGACGGCAAACCGGTGCTGGGGCTGCCGGGACATCCCGTATCGGCCCTGGTGGTTTTTTCTATTTTCGGCGCGGCGATGCTGCGCCGCCTTTCCGGCGGGGAGATGCCGCTTTTTCAGCCCGCCGTGCGGGCGGTGCTGGCCCGCAATATCGCGTCGCGGCCGGGGCGGACCGACTATGTCCGGGTCAGGCTGGAGCAGGGGGAAAGCGCGGTCAAGGCCGTTCCCATTTTCGGCCGTTCGGGGATGCTGCGCACCCTCGCGGCAGCCGACGGCGTCGTTGTCGTCCCGCCGGCGAAGGAAGGGCTGGCCGCAGGAGAAACCGTGGATGTTTATTTATGGGAGTAGGGGCTTGAAGCGCGCTTTCACCCGCGGATGATGCCCGCGATTTTTTCTTTTCATAGAAACTAGGGATTGTCTCCCGAACTGAAATTCCCCCGAACCCGCCTTTGAGCAGGGGGGGAACCTTGAGGAGGCCGTCGATGCAAAAGGTATACTTGAACAATATCCCCCGGCACGAGGCACGCCGGCTGTTCATCTCCAGGGCGGCGCTGCCGCGCCGGGTCGAAACGGTGGCAACCGACGGCGCCCTGGGCCGGGTCACCGCGAAGGCGGCCTTCGCACGCCTCTCCATGCCCGGTTACCAGGCCGCGGCCATGGACGGCATTGCGGTGCGGGCCGAGCGCACTTTCGGCGCCTCCGACCAGGCGCCGCTGCAGCTGGCACCGGAAGAAGAATACCGGGCGGTGGACACGGGCGACCCGCTGCCGCCGGAATGCGACGCGGTGATCAAGGTCGAAGAGATCCAGTTCCTGCCCGGCGGAGAGGCGGAGATCCTGGCCCCGGCCGTCCCCTGGCAGCATGTCCGCCCGGTGGGCGAAGACGTCGTCGCCGGGGAGCTGATCGTGCCGGCCTATCACCGGCTGCGCCCGGCGGATCTGGGCGCCCTCCTGGCGGGAGGAGTGACGGAAGTGGCGGTGCTGGCCCGCCCGAAAGTAATCATTATCCCCACGGGAACGGAGCTGATCCCCCCCGGGGAGCCGCGCCGGCCCGGCAGCATCCCCGACTTCAACAGCGCCGTGATCGCCGCCTACTTGAGCGAATGGGGCGCCGAACCGGTGACCGGCGGCATTGTTCCCGACAACCTGGAACGGCTGCGCGCGGCCGCGGCTGCGGCCGCGGCGGAAGGGGACCTGGTGATTATCAACGCCGGCTCTTCCGCCGGGCGAGAAGATTACACCGCCCGGGTGATGGAGGAACTGGGCGAGGTGCTGCTGCACGGGGTGGCCGCCCGCCCCGGGAAACCGACCGTCCTGGGTACGATCGCGGGCAAACCGGCGGTCGGCCTGCCGGGCTACCCCGTTTCAGCTTACCTCAGCCTGGAGTGGTTCGTGCGGCCCCTGATTTCCGGCTGCCTGGGGCAGCCGGAACCGGAGCGGGAGCGCCTGGCGGCCGAGCTCGGGCGGCGCGTGGTCTCCGAGATGGGCGTGGAGGAGCACGTGCGCATGACCGTCGGGTTTGTGGGCGGGCGCTATATCGCCAACCCGCTTGCGCGGGGAGCGGGGGTGACCATGTCCCTGGTGCGGGCGGACGGGATGCTGGTGATTCCGGAGCAGTCGCTGGGCTTTGAACAGGGCGAAACCGTGGAGCTGGAGCTTTACCGTCCCGCCGCGGCGCTGCGCCATCACCTGCTCGCCGCCGGCAGCCACGATCTGATCATCGACCTTTTAGCCACGGCACTCAAAGAACACGGCTCAAAGTTTTCTCTCTCCTCCGCCCACCTGGGCAGTATGGGCGGCATCGCCGCCATCGGCAAGGGGCAGGCCCACCTGGCCGGGGTGCATCTGTTCGACCCGGAAACGGGAGACTACAACGCCCCCTATATCCGCCGGCTGCTGCCCGGGTTGGAGCTGTGCCTGGTGAACCTGGCCTACCGGATGCAGGGGTGGATCGTGCCTGATGGCAATCCCGACGGGGTAAAAGAAATTAAAGACCTGGCCCGGGGGAAGCTGGGCTTTGTGAACCGGCAGAAAGGGGCCGGCACCCGCCTCCTGTTCGACCACCTTTTGAAGCAAGCCGGGCTGGCGCCGGGCCAAATTTACGGCTACGGGCGGGAAGAGCACACCCACCTCAACGTGGCCGCCGCCGTCGCCGCCGGGACGGCCCGGGCGGGCCTGGGGATTTTGCCCGCGGCCCGCGCCTTCGGCCTGGGTTTCGTGCCCCTGGTGGAAGAGCGCTACGACCTGCTCATGAGCACGGCGTTTTACCGGTCCGGGGCGGGGCAGTCCCTGCTGGAGGTAATCAATGACCCCTCCTTCAAGGAACGGGTCGAATCCATGGGCGGCTACAGCATGCGCGAAGCCGGCCGCCTGATCGAAATCTAAAGTCAGTTTATCCGGAGCCAGGCACCAGGTGAACCCCAAAAAGTTCATTCGGTGCCAGGCACCGAATGAACTTTTTGGGGGAAGGATATAACGTGGCGCTAATCGATGCTTACGGAAGAAAACATGATTACCTGCGCATATCGGTGACGGACCGGTGCAACCTGCGCTGCATCTACTGCATGGGAGCGGACGGGGTCAAGCAAATCCCGCCCCGGGAGATCCTCAGCTACGAGGAGATCCTGCAGGTGGTAAAAGCCGGCGCGGCCCTTGGCATCAGGCGGATCCGGCTCACGGGAGGCGAACCGCTGGTGCGCAAAGATTTGCTCTACCTGGTGCGCGAGATCGCCCGGGTGCCGGGGATTGAGGACCTCGCGATGACCACCAACGGAATTCTTTTGCCGCGCGGCGCGGCCGAGCTGAAGCAGGCCGGCTTGAGGCGGGTGAATATCAGCCTGGATTCCCTCGACGCGGCGGTTTACAGCCGGATTACCCGGGGCGGGGACCTGGAGCAGGTTCTGGCGGGGATCGAGGCCGCACTGGCGGCGGGGCTGGCCCCGGTCAAGATCAACACGGTTTTAATGAAGGGGCTTAACCACGCCGAGGTGCCCGCTTTTTTGAATCTGGTGCTGGAAAAGCCGGTGCACGTGCGCTTTATCGAATATATGCCCATCGGCGATCACGACCGGGGGTACGGCAGGCGCTACCTGCCGCTCGAGTACATCCGGAAGACGGCGGCCCGGCTCGGGCTGGAGCTGACCCCCGCGGCGCCGCCGGTAGGCGCGGGCCCGGCGGAATCTTTTACCCTGCCGGGAGGGAAGGGCACCGTGGGGCTGATTCACCCGATCAGCGCCCACTTTTGCGCCGGCTGCAACCGCCTGCGCCTGACGGCGGAAGGGCGGTTGAAAAGCTGCCTCTACTGGCAGGACGAACATCCGGTCCGCCCGGCCCTGGGCGATGCGGGCGCCCTGCAGGCGCTACTGCAGGAGGTGCTCCGGTTAAAGCCCGGCCGGCACGGCATGAGCCCCGGCGCCGGGGCGGGCCCGGTGCGGCCGGGGGCGATGCGCACAATGAACAAGACAGGCGGTTGAGCGGCCGCCGGCAAGGGGGAAACGTTTTGGCGCCGGTAACGATCAATATCATCTCCGGCCGGTCGGGCACGGGGAAAACAACGATTTTAGAAAGGCTGCTGCCGGAACTGGCCGGGCGGGGCTTGAAGGTGGCCGCCCTGAAAAGCCAGATCCATCATTACGACCTGGACCTGCCCGGAAAGGATACCTGGCGGTTCGCCGCGGCGGGAGCGGCGGTGGCCGGGATGACCACCCCCGAAAAATTTATCCTGATCGGCACGGATCGGGAGCGGGGCGGTTTGGCCGCCGCCTTGGCGATGCTGCGGGAGATGGACCTGGTGCTGTTCGAAGGCGACAGGCAAAGCCCGAACCCGAAGATCGAGGTGGTTCGCGCGGCGGTCAACAAAACGCCGCTTCTGCCGGACAATGTCATCGCCGTGGTCACGGACATGGCTGACCTCGCGGTGCCGGTGCCTGTATTTGACCTGGACGACAGCAGGGGCCTGGCCGGTTTTATCGAGGAACGATTTTTCTCCGGTGCGGCCGGGGGCGGGCCGGAAAGCGAAGCGGCCCTGACCCATTTCGACCGTTCCGGCAGGCCGCGCATGGTGGACGTTTCGGCGAAAGAGCAGACCCTGCGTGAAGCCTACGCCAGGGGCGAGATCGTGATGGACCCGGCCACCCTGGCCCGGGTCAGGGACGGGGCTATGGCCAAGGGGGACGTCCTGGGGGTGGCCCAGGTGGCGGCGATCATGGCGGTCAAGGAAACGGGGCGGTTGATCCCGATGGCCCACCCGCTGGGCGTTTCCGGGGTGGAGGTGGACTTCGAGCTCGTGGAGGCGGAAAACAAGATCGAAATTGGGGTAAGGGTCAGGCTGGCCGGCCAGACGGGGGTGGAGATGGAGGCGCTGACCGGGGTGAGCGTGGCCGCCCTGACGATCTACGACATGTGCAAGGCCGCGGATAAGGGCATGGTCATTCAGAATATCAGGCTGCTGGAAAAGAAAGGGGGGCGCTCCGGCCTCTACCGCCGGGAGCAGTGAAGATGGGTGAAATAATTGCCGTTTGCCTCAGCGCCAATAAAGGGGAGCGGAAGAAAAACGCCGGGCGGGGGCTGCTGGTCAAAAACCGCGGGCTTGAGGGCGACGCCCATGCCGGTTTCGCCCACCGCCAGGTCAGCTTGCTGGCCATGGAGAGCATCGAGAAGATGCAGGCACAGGGTCTGGCGGTCGGCCCGGGCGATTTCGCCGAAAACCTGACCACCCGCGGGATTGACCTGACGGCGCTGCCCGTGGGGACGCGCCTCGGCGCCGGCCGGGAGGCGATTTTAAGGGTTACCCAGATCGGCAAGGAGTGCCACAACCGCTGCGCGATCTACTACCAGGCCGGCGATTGCGTGATGCCCCGAGAGGGGATTTTTACCGAAGTGCTGGCGGGAGGGGAGATCAATGTTGGTGATACCCTTCTGCTCAGGCACGGTTACCGCTTCGGGGTGATTACCGCGAGCGACAAGGGCGCCGGGGGTGAACGGGAAGACTTAAGCGGCCCCGTGATCGGCGAGGTCCTGCTGCCGTGGGGTGACGTTGCGGATTACGTGATCGTCCCCGACGAGCGCGAGGCCCTTGCTTCAGCCATGCGCGCCATGGTGCGGGACGGGTTCGATGCCGTGTTCACCACCGGCGGCACGGGGCTCGCCCCGCGGGATATCACGCCGGAGGCGACGCTGGCGGTGGTCGACCGCCTGGTGCCGGGGATCGCCGAAGCGATGCGGCGGGAAACAGCTTTAATTACGCCGAAAGCGATGCTTTCCCGCGCCGTGGCCGGGATCGGCGGGCGGACGCTGATCGTCAATTTGCCCGGCAGCCCGAAGGCGGTGCGGGAGTGCCTGGCGGTGGTCACCCCGGTGCTGGACCACGCCCTGGAGATTTTGACCGGCCGGGGCGGCGAATGCGCCCGCTGAAAAAAGATATCATCTTTTTTAGCGCTGTGGTATAATATTCCAGAAGATGGCTGGATCCCTCTCAAAACAGGGAGGTGTCCCGTCATGAACCTGGCTCAACAAATTTCTGACAGCCTATGAAATTTTAAAGCCTACCCGGCCCTGTCCAGATTCCGCGGCAGTAAAAGTTTTCTCTACATTTTTCTTTTGTTTACGCCGCTCTTTGACATGATCATTGTGAAAGTAAGCCTGGAAGCGCGTGAAGCGTTTGGATTTTTGCATGCCGCTGCCCGGAGGGAGGTCCCTGATTTCGCCTTAAAGGATGGCCAATTTTCCTTCGATGCCCCCCATACCGGGTTGAAGAAGATAGCTTTATCCTCGTGATCGACACCACCGGGTCGACCGGGCCGGAGGCTCTCCAGGGGGTACTCAACGGCTTCTTGATTACGGAAACCGAATAGGTATACGGGCGCATGGAAATCCTGCCGCTAAGCGATTTGCCCTGGAATATCGACAAACAGTGGATCCTGGATAAACTGCCCCACCTGATGGTCTTCGTCTACGTCGGCTCCATTTGCCTCAATTTTGCACCGCCCCGCCGCGAGGGCCCGGCCCAAAATGTGACAAAATAGCCCCGTCCCCAATGTCACTCTTTGAGGGCGCTGAGGATGGAGCGGAGCCGCTCGCGGTAGCCGGCGTTCTCGATGACGGTGCCGGTGACGACGATGTCGGCACCGGCCTGGCGCACCCGGCGGGCGTCGATGGCGGTGCGGATCCCGCCGCCCACGATCAGGGGGATGGAGATTTCCCGTTTCACCGCGCGGATCATCCCGGCGGGGACGGGTTGGGCGGCGCCGTTGCCGGCCTCGAGGTAAACATAGTCCATGCCCATAAACTCGGCGGCGAGGGCGTAACCGATCGCCTTCCAGAAGTTGTCGCGGGAGATCAGCTCCGCATCGCTGACCTCGCCAATCTTCATCCCCGGTTCGACCAAAATATAGCCGGCCGGGATGGTTTCCACTTCGAGCCGCTTCAGCACCAAGGCGATCCGGGCGTGGGTCCCGCTGATAAAATGGGCATTGCGGGAATTGAGCAAACTTAAAAAGAGAAAGCCGTCCAGGTTAAGGCTGATCGATTCGGTTCCCGCCGGGCAAAAGAGCACGGGAATGGTAGCCCTCTGCTTTACGGCGTCAACCGTTTCCACCAGGGTCCGCTGGCTTACGCCCGTTGAACCGCCGATAAAGATCAGGTCGCTGCCTACTTCCTGGGCAGTTTCGGCAAGGCGGCCGGCCGCTTCGGGGACCTGGCGGGAGGGGTCAATCAAAGTGATATGAACCGCTCCCTGGGACAGCTTGTTTTTTAAATATTCGCGCACTTTCATTTCTTCAGAACCTTTTCCGCTAAATTCAAATCCGCTGGATTAAATCAATTATAATGGATTGATCCGGCTTTTGACAACTACTAAGATTTGCCTTAAAATGGTGCAATGCGGCAGGTTAGTCGATGCGCGCCCCGCCAGGAAAGATTTAACACCGGCCGGCGGGAAGGCGGTCCTCTGGAGTGTTACACCGCCGTGTAGACTTCTCCCTGCCGCCTGGCGAGCCCCCGCCTCTCCAAGCTTTCCAGGTGCTTTGCAATCATGACGCTTTCAAAGAAACGGTAGATCTTTTCCGGGTAGGGGTGACGGCCGTAAAAGGGTTTCCGCTCGACAATCTGCGCCAGGCTTAGCTGCTCCCGGCGCAGCAGCGCGTGGATGATCTCTTCACGCCGGTCGATCACGGCGGCAAATTCCGCCAGTCGTTGGTCGATCTTTTCCACGACCGGGTCGCAGTGGCAGGAAAGGAACAGGGCCGGTTTGAGGTCTCGCAGGAGCCGGATCGAAGCGCGGAACCGGTCCGGATCGGATGAAACATTGCCGTACCAGGGCCCGAAAGGGGTCAGGTCGATATCGGCCGCGAAGACAAGCGCATGCTCTTCAACCAGGAAGGCGCAGTGCCCGGGGGTATGCCCCGGGGTGTGCAGCACTTGCAGGGTAGCCCGGCCCAGGTCGATCCGTTCCCGGTCCAAAATAGGCCCGGCTACTTCTGTCGCCTGAAAACCGATTTGTTTAACCATATCCCAAAATGAACCGCTTAAAACGCGATCGATGCCGCTCAAGCGGAAAAAACCGCCGGCTGTTTGAATTCCCGGTGCGTCCAGGGGATGGATCCAAAAAGATGCCCCCGGGAAAAGAGCGTTGCCGTTTACATGATCCCGGTGGTAGTGGCTCAAAATTACCCTCTCCACCCGGCCAACCACTTGCCGCAGTCCCCGCCCCGCACCGGTATCGATCAGAATATTGCTTTCGCCTTCGAGGAACAAGGCATGGGCATAAGGGAAACGGCCGCCGTTTTCCGCTCGGATCAGCCACACACCCGGAATAACCTCTTCCATAATTTATTCTCAGCTCCCGGTCTTTATGTTTTCGAAAAAGGCTTCTTCAGCTGGGACGCGAAAAATAAAAGGCAGCTTTTGGCATAAGCTGCCCCCTCTTTAAATGGAAAAACCGGCTGAACCGGGCGGCGGTTACCGCTTGGAAAACTGGGGCGCCCGGCGCGCTTTTTTCAGGCCGTATTTTTTGCGCTCTTTCATCCGCGGGTCCCGGGTCAAAAAGCCGTTTTTCTTCAGCATGGGGCGGTAGCCGTCATCGGCATGCAGGAGCGCCCGGGCAATGCCGTGGCGGATGGCCCCGGCCTGCCCTGAAAAGCCGCCTCCCTCAACCTTGGCGATGATATCAAAACGATCCAGTGTTCCCGTGGCGACCAGGGGCTGGCGGACGATCAGCTTCAGCGTCTCCAGGCCGAAATACTGGTCCATCGGTTTGCCGTTGATCACAATCCGGCCGCTGCCTGGAACGAGGCGCACCCGCGCCACCGACTCCTTGCGGCGACCGGTGCCGAGATATTGCAGTTCACTCACCCGCAGGGCCTCCTTTCAATGATTCTGCCGGCCCTTCCCGCCAAACTAACGGCTGCTGGGCCTGGTGCTGGTGCCGGTCGTCACGGTAGACCCGCAGCTTTTTCAACATGGCCCTGCCCAGCCGGTTATGAGGCAGCATGCCCCGTACGGCCAGGTAAACCGCCTTTTCGGGTTTTTCGGCCAACATGGTGGTGTAATCCGTTTTCTTCAAACCGCCCGGGTACCCAGAATGACGGTAGTAGATTTTTTGCTGTGGTTTCTTTCCGGTCAGGATCACTTTCGAGGCGTTTAGCACCAGCACATGGTCGCCTGTATCGATATGGGGGGTAAAGATGGCTTTATGTTTACCCCTGAGCAACCGCGCCGCTTCAGTGGCGACCCGGCCCAGGGGACGGCCCGCTGCATCGATAATATACCATGACCGTTTAATATCCCGGGGTTTGGCCATATAGGTGGTCCTCATTTCTTCCCTCCCCTTTTACTTCCTGCTGCAGTCACAAGTAACATTGTAATACACCGGTCGGCCGGTGTCAAGCAAAACCAGCGTAAACCAGTGCTGACGCACAGCCGTAATACGCAGCATGCATCGATTTGCTTGCGGCAGAGATAAAAATGGTAAGCGGGCGCAGCTGTGCGGCAGCGGAAAGATACCCGCCCGCCAGTTCCAGCCTGCCCTTCTATTTTACACCGCTTCGATCACCGTGGTGATTCCCATCCCGCCGCCGATGCACATGGTGACCAGCCCGCGGCGGCTGCGGCGGCGTTTCATCTCGTAAAGAAGGGTGGTCATCAGGCGCGCGCCGGTGCAGCCCAGGGGGTGGCCTAAGGCAATGGCCCCGCCGTTGACGTTGACTTTTTCCGGATCTAGCTTCAGCTCCCGGTCCACCGCCAGGTACTGGGCGGCAAAAGCCTCATTGACTTCGAGCAAATCGATCTCCGCGAGGCTGAGGCCGGCTCTCTCCAGCGCTTTCCGGGTAGCCGGCACCGGACCGATGCCCATGCAAGCCGGCGAAACCCCGGCAACAGCATGGCTGAGCACCCGGGCCAGCGGTTTTAAGCCCGCGGCGGCGGCGGTTTTGGCGGAAGCAAGGATTACCGCGGCGGCCCCGTCGTTGCGGCCGCTGGAGTTGCCGGCGGTAACGGTGCCGTTTTCCTTGAACACCGGGGGCAGCTTGGCCAGCTCGTCCAGGGAAAGGGCGCGGGGATGCTCGTCGGTATCAAATCTAAGCGGCGGGCCTTTTTTCTGCGGTAGAACGACAGGCACGATCTCCTCGCCGAAACAGCCCTCCGCGATCGCCCGCCTGGCCCGCTGCTGGCTGGAGAAAGCAAAACGGTCCTGCTCCTCCCTGGAGATACCGTACTTTGCGGCCAGGTTTTCCGCCGTCAAACCCATGGTCAGGCGCCCGTAAAGCTCTTCCGGCTGCGAGCGGGGCTGGCTCTCCGTGTTCGGATCGAGCAGCTCCGCATTGCCCGCCCGGTAGCCAAAACGGGCGTTTCTCAGGTAATAGGGCGCCGTGCTCATGCTCTCCACTCCGCCGGCAATAACCAGGCCGGCATAGCCGCTTAAGATCTGCTGCACCCCTGAATTGATCGCCTGCAGCCCGGATCCGCACTGCCGGTGCACGGTGCAGGCGGGAACCGCTTCAGGCAGCCCGGCCGCGAGAGCGGCTACCCGGGCGACGTTCGGCGCGTCGGAGGACTGCTTGGTCTGCCCCAGGATTACTTCGTCAACCAGGCCCGCATCACACCGGCTGCGCGCTAGCAGTTCGCGGATCACCAGGGCGGCCAGCCTTTCGGCGGGGAGATCGGCGAGCGCCCCTCCCATTCTGCCGATCGCCGTGCGCAGTGCACCGCACAGATAAACCTCCTGTTCCTTCACGCGGCATCACCCCGTCTGTTTGACCAAATTTCCGGCCTGAGGCCTGTGTATTTAACCCTCGCCCCGGCGCGGCCGGCTCATTTAATCTTTTCGACACCGGGCTTGCGGATCCCTTGCCTTTTGGAAAGCGACGCCGGGACGTCTTAGTAGAGGACTTTTTCGAGGCAGAGGCCGTGCGCCGGCGCGGTGGGGCCCACCGCGCCCGGGTTCCGCCCGTCCAGCGCCCGGGCGATCTCC
>JAGUZX010000127.1 GCA_020060545.1 Desulfovibrio sp.
CACGGCGGCCCGCGCCGGGAGCAGCGCCGCCCCGTAGCTTCCGATCAACCGGTTGGCCGCCTCGTCTTCGGCCATGATCGCCCGGGCTTCCCGCTCCAGCGCCGCCGCCAGCTCAATTGCTCCCGCCCCGGCTGACTCGTTAATCCGCCGCCTCATCCTTTCCAGCGCCCAGGCCAGGTTTACCGCCGTGGGGCGGGAGCGCAGCAAAACAGCGGCCGCTTTTTCCAGCTTTTCCGGCAGCGGCGTTCCGCTCGACCCGGCGGAAACCGCTTCCCGCGCGGCAAGGACCATCCCGAATGCAGCGGCGACCCCGATCGCCGGCGCGCCCCGGACCGCCATCCCTTTAATCGCCTCCGCCACCGCGCCGGCCGAGCCGCAGCTCACGTAGCGGATTTCTCCCGGGAGCAGTCGCTGATCCAGGAGGTAAAGCATCCCGCTCTCCCAGTAAAGCGTCCGCAGCGGTTCAGGGCGTTCCACCGGGTTCACCCTCCTCCCGGGGCCGGAATCCGCCGCCTGTTTTCCGGCAGCGGCATGTTCTTTCTGCCGCGATCGCTTCCACGCAGGCCGCCAGCAGCATATCCAGGGAGGCCTTCCCCCGCGCCATCTCTTCCAGCACTTCAGTATGGGTTAGAAAAGCAGGGGCAATACCGGCCGCGTAATTGGTGACCAGGGCAATCGCGGCGTAACAGAGCGACGCTTCCCGGGCCAGGACCACTTCGGGCACATTGGTCATCCCCACCACGTCGCCCCCCCAGGAGGCAAACATCTTGATTTCCGCCGGCGTTTCAAACCGCGGCCCCTCGGTGCAAAGGTAGCACCCCCTCTCCACCAGCTCCTGCCCCACTGATTTTCCGGCCCTGACTATGGCTGCCCGTAAATCCGGGCAGTACGGGTCGGTCATATCGGTATGCACAACCCGGCCGCCTTTTCCTTCAAAAAAAGTCGATGGGCGCCCCCGGGTGAAGTCGATAAACTGGTCGATCACAACCCTGCTCCCCGGCGCAATCGCACGGCGCAGGGAGCCGACGGCGGCGGTGGCGATGACGGCGCTGACTTCCAGCTGGCGCAGCGCCGCGATATTGGCCCGGTAGTTGACCAGGTGCGGCGGAACGGCGTGCCCGGGGCCGTGCCGCGTTAAAAAATATACTTCCCGCCCTTTGATGAACCCGTGCTGCAACAGGGCGGTCCCGAACCGGGTGTCCACCAGAAGCTCTTCCGCCCCTTCGAGATGGGACTGGTTGTACACGCCGGTGCCGCCGATAATCGCTATCCTGGGTTGGGTCAAGCTGCCTCCTCCTTCGGAAAAACTCGTCTTTGATGCCGCTGCCTTCATGGGTGGCATAATTATCCTCTAATGTTTCGTTAATATGCAGGTCAATTCCTGCCGTATACGCCGGGTGCTTCGGTCCGTTTTTTAGTTTTTTGACTCCATGAGCTTGAGCGTGGCATGAAAATAGGATTGAGCCAGCCCCTTTTTTCCCAGCAGCCGGTAAGCCAGCCCCAGTTCAAAGGCGATCAAAGGTTCGTGCGGGTTAATTTGAAAAGCCCTCTCCAGCGCTTGGGACGCCGCCGCGTATTGCCCCAGGTAAGCCTCGGCCCGCCCCAGGTAAAGCTCGAGTTCCCAGTCCTCCGGGAAAAACTCTTTTGCTTTAATAAAAGCATCAACGGCTTCCTGGTAGTTCTGCATATTGTAGCTGGTCGCCGCCAGGTTAAACCAGGCCTCCCCCAGTTCAGGGTCCGCTTCCGTGGCCAGGCCGAAATAATTCTGTGCCTGTTCATACTGCTCTTTGCCTGCCAGGATAATCCCCAGGGTATTCAAGGCTATGGCCCGCATAAACTGGTTCTGATCCAGGGCCAGGACCAGTTTCAGCTCGCGGAAAGCTTCTTCCACCTGGCCCAACTGGGCGCTGGAAAGCCCCAGGCAAAAATGGCCCATGATCAGGTTGGGCTCGTCTTCCACCACTTTTTTGAATTCATCTACCGCTTCTTTCAACATGGCCAGTTCCCAGAAGCCCAGGGCGCGCCGGAAAGAGTTGACGGTAATCTCACTGGTTGACTTATAAAAACCACGATCCGGTTCATTCCCTTCACGCTCCGCCTTTGTTTCATTCAGCGGCTCCGCCGGGGCTGCCTCCGGTTTGGCTTTTTGGGCGGTGACTTCTCCGCCCAGATCGATATCTTCCAGGAACCCGGGAGGCAGCGTGTCCGGCAAAGCGATGGAAAACCGCTCCTGGATTTCGTTGACCCGCTCTTCGAATTTCAGCCAGTACTGCACGCATTTATCCATGGTGCGCCTTAACGATAGCAGCGTTTCGATCAGCTTTTCCCGTTTGCTGTCGCTGATCCCGGCAGCCAGTTCCGTCTCGATGGCGGTCAATGCTTCGAAAATAGCGGTAAAAGTGGAGAACATCCCGATCCCTCCCGTGTCAGCGGTGATTTGATTCCTT
The DNA here is from genome assembly GCA_020060545.1 of Desulfovibrio sp. Classification (GTDB taxonomy): domain Bacteria; phylum Bacillota; class Dethiobacteria; order DTU022; family DTU022; genus JAGUZX01. Next base: position 2,448 of record JAGUZX010000127.1, read on the forward strand.
ATGCCGGCTCAGGTCAAAGGCCTGGAAAGCGGTTTTTTTTGATCTATTCGCATATGCGGCAAGGGACACCCTTGCGCCCGTTGCGTGTGTGAACGTCTAAATTTAAGGCTGCGCCGGCTTAATTCCAGTAACAGCGCACAGCCGGCATCGCGAAAGCTTGACGCAGTTCTTAAAATACGCTATACTATTAATTGCCTTTCGGGGCTGTTGTTATTCGGCCGACGTAGCTCAACGGTAGAGCAGCTGATTTGTAATCAGCAGGTTGCGGGTTCGAGTCCCACCGTCGGCTCCACCACGCGTCGTGGAGAGGTACCCAAGCTGGCCAAAGGGGGCAGACTGTAAATCTGCTGGCAACGCCTTCACTGGTTCAAATCCAGTCCTCTCCACCAGATACGGGCCATTAGCTCAGTTGGTAGAGCACCTGACTTTTAATCAGGGTGTCCCAGGTTCGAGTCCTGGATGGCTCACCAGAAAAATTCAAAAACGGCGGGGGCTTACGGCCCCGCCGTTTTTCATTAAACGCCTTTTAAACAAAAGTTCCTATAAAAGTTCCCTGAAACATTAAAAGACGGGCCCCTCGCACAGGCGGGTGGTATGGATTGATCGAGCGGTAAATATATGCTATTCTGTAAAAAAGACAGCTTTTCCGGGAGGTTTGACCGATGGCCCGGAACAACAAAAGCATGTTTACCCGCACCCTGATCCTGCTCGTTTTCGCCGTTGTCGTTTTCTCTGTAGCCTTCCTGATCCTCTTCGGTGAGATTATCGTCCAGGAGGGGAATCCTTACCATATCATCCGGGCTGCCCTGGTGTTGGAGCTTACCGGAGCGGAGATTGTCCCTGTTAGCTCTGCCGGGACCAAGCTAATCCAAAAAACAGGCCCCGAGGAACCGCTGACGGCCTATCTTTCCGCCCTGGGCTGGTCTTTCCGGGAAAGGTTGGGGGCCGTTGTTTTCTACGAGAAGGATGACGCCACCCTTTCCGCGGAAGCGCGCATGCTTACCCGCCGTTACGTAGTTTTTGAACTCGATCGCAACCCGTAAATAAAGTTCATTTGGTGCCTGGCACCAAATGAACTTTTGCTTGAATCGAAATTTCTGTTTCACCGCTCGTTGAGCGTGTTGAGCAGGTCGTCCATCATGCTTACCAGTGCCCGGCTTTTACGCGCCAGCTCCCCGTTTGCCATGTCTCCGGCCTGAACCAGGCCTTCGAGGTTGTCGCGTCATTTTTCTGTTTCCCGGGCGATCTTTTTTAAATCCATCGCCATCACCTCCGGGGTTAGTGTGTCCCGGAAGCGGTGATTTTAACAGGGCGCGCCGGCGGGCTACCGCCCCAGCCTTTTGCGCAGCGCCTGATGCTCGGCCATGATGCCGGAAGGCAGCTTGTCCCCAAACTGCTCCAGGAAATGGCGCCGTTCTGCGAGTTCGTCCGTCCATTCTTCCGGGTTGACGGCGAACAGATTCTCCATGGCGCGGCCGGAAAGAGGCAGCTCCGAAAGGTCCAGATCGCCGGCTGCGGGGACAAGGCCGAGCGGTGTCTCCACCGCTCCGGTTGAGCCGTTGGTCCTGCGGATAATCCAGTCAAGCACTCTCAAGTTTTCGCCGAACCCGGGCCAGATGAAGCTGCCGTTTTCATCTTTGCGGAACCAGTTGACGTGAAATATTTTCGGCGGGTGTTCCAACCGGCGGCCGATCTCGAGCCAGTGGCTGAAATAGTCCGCCATGTTGTAACCGCAGAAGGGCATCATGGCCATGGGGTCCCGCCGCACCTGCCCCTGCTTGCCGTATTGGGCCGCCGTGATTTCGGATGACATCGTCGCCCCGACGTATACGCCGTGCTGCCAGTTGAACGATTCGTAGACCAGGGGTACCAGGCCCGATCTTCTCCCTCCGAAAATGATCGCCGAAAGCGGTACGCCGTTCGGATTATTCCATTCCGGGGAGGCGATCGGGCACTGTGACAGGGGCGCCGTATACCGGGAGTTGGGATGGGCGGCGGGCACCGGCTTGCCTGACTCGTCTTTCATGCCGGCCCGCCAGCGTAAGCCCGCCCAGTTTATCCCCGCGGTGGGAAAAGGCTCTTCCCCGCCCTCCCACCAGACATCCCCGTCCTCGGTGCGCAGCACATTGGTAAAAATGGTGTTCCGGCGGATCGTTTCCAGGGCGTTGGGATTGGAGCGGGAGTTGGTCCCCGGAGCCACCCCGAAAAACCCGGTTTCAGGGTTGACCGCCCACAGCCTCCCGTCCGGGCCGATCCGGATCCAGGCGATGTCGTCTCCGACCGTCCAGACCTTGTAACCGCGCCGGCGAAAAGGTTCCGGAGGGACCAGCATGGCCAGGTTCGTCTTGCCGCAGGCGCTGGGAAAAGCGGCAGCCAGGTAACTGATCTTGCCATCCGGAGCTTCCAGCCCCATGATCAGCATATGTTCAGCCATCCACCCTTCCCTTCGCCCCAGGTGACTGGCGATGCGCAGGCTGAGGCATTTTTTCCCCAAAAGGACATTGCCGCCATAACCCGAACCGACGCTCCAGATCGTATTATCTTCGGGGAAATGCAGGATCAACCGCTTATTTTCGTCCAGGCCGGCCTTGCTGTGCAGCCCCTTTGTGAAGGCGCCGTTCCCCCCGAGTTCCCGCAGGACGCTGCTCCCGGCCCGGGTCATGATCAGCATGTTCAGGACCACATAGATGCTGTCCGTCAGCTCCACGCCGATTTTGCTGAAGGGGGAACCCAGGAGACCCATTGAAAAAGGGATCACATACATGGTCCGCCCCCGCATGGATCCCCTGAAGTATTCGCCCGCCTTCCGGTATCCTTCGTCCGGCGCCATCCAGTTGTTCGTCGGCCCGGCGTCTTCCCGGCTGCGGCAGCAGATATAAGTCAGATGCTCCGTCCGCGCCACGTCATTGGCGGCGGTGTGGTGGTAAAAACAGCCCGGCCAGCGGGACTGGTTCAGCCGGATCAGTTCTCCCTTGCCGGCGGCTTCTTCTTCCAGGGCCCTTTTCTGCTCCGTGGAACCGTCTACCCAAACGATATCTGCAGGGCTGCACAAGGCAGCCATTTCCGAAACCCACCGGTCGAGTGTTTGATGCGTGGACATTAAAAACACTTCCTTCCGGAAAATAAAGATTTTACCGTCAGGGATCCGCCTGCTTTTTGGGTTTTTCAGATTGATTTATTTACAGGGGGATCGGCCGGAAAAGCCCTAAAAAACGGGCCGGATGAGGGACGAGTACCATCCCCATATTTGCGCCCCCCAGATAGAGGTGATGAAGAAAGCCAGGGCGATGAAAGGGCCGAACGGCAGGGTTGATTTGCGCCGCTTCAGCTTCAGGAGCATCAAAATAACACCGGCCACCGCTCCGGAGCAGACAGCCAGCAGAAAGACGATGATTAAATCAGGCCAGCCGGCAAGAAACCCCAGCACCGCCAGTAGTTTAATATCTCCCCCCCCCATACCACCTTTGCTGGCCAGCGAGATCAGCAGTAGAATACCCCCACCGGCAAGCAACCCTGCCGCGGCTCTGGTAAAGGTCTGTCCGGGATAAAGCAGCTGCCACAGCAGGCCCCAGGCCAGCAAGATTACCGTAAAAAGATTGGGAATATACTGCCTCTCCCAATCGATAAATGAAACCACCAGCAAGATGGAAAATATGACGGCATATTTCAGGAAAAGGATCGGAAAACTGAAGTAGTAGAAGCAGGTAACAAATATAGAGGCCGTGGCTGCTTCGACGACGGCATAGCGGCCCGAAATCGCGGCGCCGCAATAACGGCAGCGCCCGCGCAGCAGGATAAAACTGAGGACCGGTATCAGATCGAGTATTTTCAGTCTACTCTGGCAACCGGGGCAGTGGGAAGGAGGCCTGGCCAGCGATTCTCCGGCCGGGTAACGGCAGATCACGACATTCAAGAAACTGCCGATCACTAATCCAAATATTGCGACAATGACCAGCTGCAGGCAAAAGTAATCCGGAGGCAATCTGATACCCCTTTGGTTGTACTGGCTGTCTCTAAGTATTTTAGTATAAAGACGGCTGGTTGGCAATAGCTGTATCATCTGGAAAGCCTTTTAGCCGGCCTACGGATCAAGCAAACTCTCATAATCGGCGGGCGTATCCAGGTCAGACAATATTTCCCTGTAAGGCATCTCAACCAGAGTGACTTCATGCGGTGGAAGTTTGTCCAGGAGCCGTTTTCCGCCGGTATCACCGGTCAACTCCTCGAGCTGAGGCCAGACCCGCCGGTCGAAAAGGACCGGGTTTCCTCTTTTGCCGTTGTAGGCGGGGCATGCGGCCAACCCGGGGCTGCGCCGGTAGCTTTCCACGAGCATGCGGTAAGCGTCCGCCGGGATCATGGGCTGGTCTCCCAGAGCGAACAGTAGCGCCTGGGCCGGGCGGCGCAGCGCGCCGAGGCCGGCCCGGATCGAGGCGGCGATCCCTTCGCGGTAGTCAGGATTGGCCGCCACCGTGTATTTGCCGGCGGCCGGCGGATTTTTCAGCCAGGGGCTGCCGGGCTGTACAATCACGATTATTTCTCCAACATCGGCCCGGGAAATCTGCGCCACGGTTTGCTCCAGCACGGTTTTCCCCGCCAGGGGCAGTGACAGCTTGTCGCGGCCCATGCGTGAAGCCGACCCCGCCGCCAGGACAATACTGCAAACGGGGAGCAGCGCCCCGCCCGCGGCCAGGTCGAACGTAAACTGCACCGGTGAGCGTTCCCGGAAAGAAGTAAAAACGATCTGCGCGGCACCTGGGAGCCCGGCGGCGGCTCCCGCTAGATCAAAGACCGGCGTGCGGGGGTATTCCAATAAATCGGCCTTGTTCAGGACGGGAACCACCCTGGCCTGCGGCGCCTGCGCCGCTCCCAGCGATACGGCGTGCCCGATCCAGCGGCTTAGATCCCCAATGGTAAAGCGCCCGCCGCAAGCGGCGCCGGTGGCCCGGGCCAGGAGATCGGGGCGGTGCACCTCTTCTTCTACCAGCCGGGCGCCCAGGGCGTCCAGCCCGGCGAGGGGGATAATCAGGTCCGAAGCGGCGGGGATAACCGGTTCGAAAGGGGCAAAACCTTTCACCGGCAAACCCCGGGCCCCGTCGGCTTCAACCAGGAGATAAGCCCCTGTTTCCCGGAATAGCGGCGCCGCCCATCCCGGGTCAATCCCCTCTATTTTACCGCCGGGCAGATTATGCCGGCCCAGGGCCGCCACGTTCTGCTTTTCCAGGACGTTTTTTATCCTTTCCGCCGCTTTCCGCCGGTCGCTTTCAACAACTAATGGGATCCCCTCCGGCCGGTAGATCCTGGTGGTCGTGGTCAGGACCACCCTTTCCCCCGCGCCGGCCAATTCACCGGCCAGGCGGTGCAGCAGTGTCGTTTTTCCCCCGGCCCCGTAAACGGCAACTAGTGCCGGCCGGTCCAGCTGCAGGCAACGGAACAGCGCCGGGCCGCTCACCGGCTTTTATTCTTCACGGCGATCATTTCGGCCAGGATGCTTACGGCGATCTCCTCCGGGGTTTGGGCCCCGATCTGCAGGCCGATCGGCGCATGAATACGCTCCAGCTCCGCCGCGGTAAAGCCAATCTCTTTCATGTTCCGGAAAACGGTTTCCACCTTATTTCTGCTCCCGATCATCCCCACATAGGCCGCCCCGGAGCGGATCGTTTTCTCCAGCGCCAGCTGATCGAAACTGTGGCCGCGGGAAACGATGGCGATATAGGAGTTTCTCTTGATTTTGAGGTTTTCCAGGAGAGCGGAAAATCCGCCCACCAGGCAGCGGTCGGCGGTAGGGAAACGTTCGGGATTGCAGAAATCCTCCCGGTCGTCCAGCACCAGGACCCTGAACCCGGCCGTTTTGGCCATCGCCGCCAGCGGCTGGGAGATGTGGCCGGCGCCGACCAGGACCAGCGTATCGGGAGGCGCGATCACATCGATAAAAGCGGTGATTTCGCCGCCGCAAATCATCCCCAGCCCCCCCGCGGCGTCGCGGTCCAGGGTGTAGGTCTTGAGCTGCGGCACATTAGCTGCGATAGCCGCCATGGCATCGTTGATTAATGTTGCTTCCAGAAGCCCCCCGCCGACGGTCCCCATGAAGGCGCCAGTATCGTCTACCAGCATCTTGAAACCGGCCTTCCCCGGGGAGGAACCCCGTGAATCGACTACCGTCACCAGCGCCACCGGATCCTCCGCCTCAATTTTCTGCATCAGTATTTCCAGCAGTTGCCTGTTCATGACCGAACCCCTCCTTTACCAAAAGAACAGTGCGGATAACTGCACCGGTCGCAGCCCCGGCACAACCCGCCGTGGCCAAGGTTGCTGATATCGCGCGCTTTCAGTATTTCTCCCGCCAGCAACCGCGGCAGGATTACGTCCAGGACGGTATTCTGAAAATACATGGCGCAGGCGGGGAGGCCGATCACCGGCACCGTCCCCTTGTAGGCCAGGAGAAACATGGCCCCGGGGAGAACGGGCGCGCCGTATTTGACGACCCGCGCTCCCGCGCCGGCAATCCCCGCCGGGGTGACATCGTCCGGGTCGACCGACATGCCCCCGGTGACGATAATCAGGCTGCATCCTTTTTCCAGGAAAGCGCTGATTTTGCCGGCGATAACCGGCGGATCATCCACCGCAAAATCGACCAGCGGCGCTTCCATCCCGTAAAACAAAGCCTTTTCCGCCAGGACAGAGGCGAAACCGTCTTTGATCCTCCCTTCGGCCACTTCACGGCCGGTAATGACCAGGGCGGGCTTAATCTTCCTGTAGGGCATAACCGCGAGCACCGGGCTTCCGGCGCAAGCGGCTTCGACCCGCCGCAAGACCGGTTCGCCGACTACCAGCGGGATCACCTTCGCTCCGGCCACCTTTTCCCCGCCCTCCACGTGAATATTGGTATGCAGGGTGGAGACCACGATATCCTTGATTTGATTGACCCGGTTAAGCTTAGCCACGTCTACCTTCAAAAGCCCGCGGCGCGCCGCGACCAGGTTGAACCGGCCCTCGGAGGGGCCTTGCAGCTCCAGGCCGGGACCGGAAACGGCCCTGGCCAGGCGCAGTCCGGCTTCGTCCTCGTGCAAATCCCCCGGTTCCAGCTCAATGGAATAGATCCGGTTTTTCCCCAGGTCCAGCAGGACCGGGACATCTTCTTCCCGGATACAATGGCCCTTTTTGAAGAGGGGCCCTTTAAACGAGCCTTTCTCAATCTTGGTAATGTCGTGCCAGATTACCTTCCCCACCGATTTTTCTGTTTCCATAAAGCGCACTTTCACCGGTGATCACCCCGTTTATTTCAGCCTTTGTTCCGAAAATAGCAGCGATCGTTGCAGGTATAACCCACCTCGCTCCAAGTTATGCCCCGTCCGGCCCGGGCGCATTTGACGGCGGAAAGTTTCTGGTGGGGGCAGATGACCCAGCCGGGCGCTTCCAGTTCAAAGCCGCCGCAACGGGAGCACTGGATCCCTTTTTCAGTAACGCGCAGGTCCGCGGCCTCCCTGAGGCGCCTGCATCTCCGGCAGTAACAGTATTCCCAATCCCTGATCTGCTCCCATGGGTTTTGGCCCGCCACCGCGATCCCTCCGCCAGGCGTTATGTGTTTCCATGCATAACGCCTCGAAAAAAATCTCCTAACAGTCCCGCAAAAAACGGTTTAAAATCGCTTCCAGGACCCCGCCGCCCACGGCTCTCGCCTTGTCGGACACGGTTTTATAATCGACGGCGGCGCCGCGCGGATCGATATCGCCCACTTTCATCCCCGCCTTGACCGCCAAACCGGGATAGAGCATGCCCCGCACCAGGCCTCCCGTGCCGGCCTTGACCGGCAGATGATCCACCATGGCCGCCGCCTCTCCTGGGGCGACCATGTCACCGATCTCTTTAAGCGGCTTGAAGATACCGTCCGCGGGGGCCCGCAGCAGCCTTTCCCGGCTCACTCCGGCGATCTCCCCGGGGACGCCGGTGTTTGCTTCAGCCGCTCCGGCGTAAATCACCTTCCCCAAATTGTGGCCCCGCTTTGTTTCAATCACGGCGTGGACGTCGACTCCGGCCGTAAACCCGGGGCCAAGCCCGATCACCAGGAGGGCGTCGCCGATGGCGGTGCCGGTATTCTTCTTGGCCATGACGGCATCGATCAGGATGCCCGGCTGCAGCAGCGGGATCGATTCGCCGTGCGGATCCACCAGGACCGGTATCTTGCGCTTTTGCAGCAGCCCGGGAGCGCCGGCCGCCGAATGGCACAGCTCAGCGGTAACCCCTTCCACCGTGACGCTGCCCTCATAAACGGCGCCGGCGAAAGCCACCGTCCGCCGCACCACCAGCGGCTGCGGCAGCTCAAGCATGACGACGTCAAAGCCGGCCTGCCAGAGGCGGTACGCCACCCCGCTCGCCAGGTCACCGGCGCCCTTGATTACAACTTCGCGCGGCATGTTCATAAAAGTTGTATTCGTTTTTCTTTGCGGCATTCCTGCTTTCAGCACAAAACCCATGCCGCAATTGTTAAAATAAAACCTGCTCTCGAGCGCGCCCGCAATATCTTCCTGTCATTCAAGGTGCCGGGCACTGGAATGACTCAGATCCTGGATGATATGGGTGTCGTTGAGCTGGCGGAATACGGGAGAGAGCCAGGCTGCCGCCGGGACCAGGACGGCTAAAGCGCCCAGCATCATGAAGAGAACCCTGACCCCCAGAAATTCGGCGAAGACGCCGCCTAAAGCGGCGCCCACAGGCGAACCCGCCTGGGCCAGGAGGATCCGGACGGCGAAAACGCGGCCCCGTAAATTTTCGGGAACCCGCCTCTGGTAGAAGGTGGTATTGTTAATCGTGAAAGTCAGTGAAAAGAAACCCATCCCCAGCACCGCCGCCAGGGCCAGGGCATAGGTATACTGCCAGCCCAGGCTTTCCAGCAGCAGCCCGCTGGCAAACAGCGACCCGAGCATCACCTTGCGGCGGTCCCCGGGTTCCTTTAAGATTCCCGTGACGATGGAGCCGAGGACCATCCCGACGGAGAAGGCCGAGGTGAAAAGCCCGTATTGAAAAGCGTTCCCCTGCAGCTCTTCCAGGACAAAAGGCAAGTACATGGGAAAGGCGGCGCTGTGGCTGAAATTGGTGAGCATGAGGACGATCCCGACCCAAAAAAGGACGGGGTAGCAGCGGAAGAACTGCAGCCCTTCCCGGAACTGGACGAACCAGGTCTCTTTTTGCTTGGATTGATGGCGGCCGCCGCCGGGTATGAGGCAGAGTAAAACGCCGGCCAGGGCCAGGAAAAAGATCAAACTGCCCAGCACCGGCGCGGCGCCGAAGAAGGTTACCAGCAGGCCTCCCAGGGCGGGGCCGGCCAGCATCAGCGCTTGGGCGGTCCCTTCCAGGATGGAATTGCCTTTCATCAGGTGCTCCCGCGGCAAAATCTCGGCCACAAAAGCCATGCTGGAGGGGCTGAAGAGCGGGTCGACACTGCCCAAGATCACGCTGACCGTATAGAGGTGCCATAGCTCCAATAAGCCCAGGGGGTAAAGAACGGCGGGAGCGACAAATATGGCCGCCCGGGTCCATTGGGAAAAGATCATTACCCGCCTGCGGTTCCAGCGATCGAGGTACGGGCCGGCGAGAAGCTGGACGGTAATGCTGGGCGCCATATAGGCGACCCAAATACTGCCCATCGCCACTTTGGATCCTGTCAGCCCGTAAACCAGCCAGGAGAGAATAAAAGCGGCAAAAGTTTGGGCCAGCCCCGATGCCCCCTGGGCCATCCAGAGGAAGACGAAAGAGCGGTTTTTAAACAAGTCTTTCATCTCTGGCACCCGGGGGCCGGCGGTTTTTTCGCCCTGCGGGCCCAGGCGTGCCCCAGGCCATTTCTACTCAGACAAAACGCGTCAACGAGGCTCAACAGGCCGTCAAGCACTTCCACGACCGGTTTGAACCCGATCTCCGGCTTAGGCTCCAACGAGTTTGACCTCCATCGAATAACTTTTCAGTTCGATTATAATCGAACTATTTGGGAGGGTCAATACTTTTATTTGGGGAGACGCGAACGTCTACCCGGGAATTGAATGTGTGCCTGCTTCTTTCTCTTTAATCGCCTTGTAAACCCGCTCCGGCGTGAGAGGAAATGTGCGCGGATCGATCCCGACGGCGTCGGCGACGGCGTTGGCGATGGCCGGAGCCACGGAGATCATCGGCTGCTCGCCGATTCCCCGCAAGCCGTACGGGCCGTCGGCTTCGGCGGTCTCCAGGATAAAGCTCGAGATGGGCGGCGTATTCGCGATGGTCGGAATCTTGTAATCGGTAAAGTTCGGGTTGAGCACTCTCCCCCGGTCCAGCTGGATCTCCTCGTAAAGGGCGGTGGACAGCCCCATGATCGTCCCACCGTGCACCTGGACGCGGCACAGCTGCGGGTTCACGGCCTGCCCGGCATCGATCGAGGCGGCCAGCTGCAAGATCTTGACTGTTCCCGTTTCCGGATCGACCTCCACCTCCGCCGCCGTGGCGCCGAAACAATAGAACAAGCCCGGGTTCCCCTGTCCCGTTTCGGGATCCAGGTTGGACATTTTGGTAGGCACATAAGAGCCGCGGCCGATAATTGGGCCGGAGACCCCCTCCCCGGTGTCCTTTTTATAACTGTCGGCCAGTTTTTTCAAGGGCACCTGCTTGCTTTTATCTTTGAGCCAGTAAACCGTGTCGTTATCCAGCTTCATCTCGCCGGCGGGCTTCCCGAGTTCCAGGGAGGCCAAGCGGTATATCTGTTCCAGAACGTCCCGGGCGGCCATCTGGACCGCCTTGCCGCAGGTATAGGTGGTCCTGCTGCCCACGCTCTGCCATTCATAAGGCGAAAAATCAGTATCGGGCACCCTGATTTCAATTTTTTCGACAGGGATGTTTAAAGCTTCGGCGGCAATCTGGCTGATCGCCGTCAGCATCCCCTGCCCCATTTCCGTTGCGCCCATCAGCACGTGCACCGTGCCGTCTTCATTAATCCGGATAATCGCGGAGGAGGCGGCGTTGCTGGGTTGGGCCGGGGCTTTGACCAGCCCGGCGATACCCTTGCCGCGGTACCGGCCTTCTTTCCTCCCCCACTGAATGGCTTCAGCCACCGTTTGCAGGCATTGATCGAAGGCCACGTGCGCCACGGCCTGGCCTGAAGCGGTCCGCGACCCTTCTTTCATCCCGTTAATCAGGCGGAGCTGCAGGGGATCCATTTTCAACTCCCTGGCAATCTCGTCAATCTGCCGTTCAATACCCCATTGCATCTCGCACATGCCGAAACCGCGGACCGGCCCCCCCACGGGATTGTTGGTGTAAACGCAGTAAGAATCCGTTTTGACGTTTGGGATATCATACGCTCCCGTGGAGCTGTATCCGGCGGCGCGCACGATATTGACCCCGTACTCGGTATAAGCGCCGCCATCCCAGATCATCTCGTACTGCAGGGCTGTGATGCGGCCGTCTTTGCGCACCCCGGTCTTGAGCCTGGCATAAAGAGCCTGGCGGGTAAAAGTCCCCTGAACATCTTCTTCCCGGGTGAAGACAATGCGCACCACGTAACCGGGGCATTTTTGGGCCAGGGGGATCACCAGGCCTTCCATTGTGGCTCCGGCCTTGCCGCCGAATCCGCCTCCGATATAGTTGGAAATCACCCTGACCCGCCCCAGCGGCAAATCGAGTGACTTGGCCAGGAGCTGGCGCACAATTGAGGGGGACTGGGCGGTGCTCCAGACGGTCAGCTTTCCGTCGTGGCTCCATAGGGCCGCCGCCTTGTGCGTCTCGATGGTGACATGCTGCATCTGGGGCACATGGTATTCCCGTTCGAGGATTAAGTCCGCCTCGGCGAAGCCTTTTTCCGTATCTCCCTTGCGCAGTTTAAAGTGGTTGCTGATGTTCGTCCCCGGAGTGGGATAAAACACGGGCACCCGCTCGTAAGTTTCAAGGTGCTCGTGCACCAGGGGGGCCTCCTTTTGCAGCGCTTCCCGGGGGTCGAAAACGGCGGGTAGTTCTTCATATTCGACTTCGATTAACTCCACCGCTTCCGCAGCGCTTTTTTCCGATACGGCGGCCACCGCAGCCACCGGTTCGCCCCAGTAGCGGACCTTGCCGACGGCGAAAAATGTCCGGTCGATCAGGTAAAGGCCCACCTTGTTTGGAAACTCCCGCCCCGTCACGACGGCTTTCACCCCGGGATGCTTTTCCGCTTTCGAGGTATCGATCCGCTTGATCCTGCCGTGGGCGACGGTGCTTTTTTTGATCCGGGCGTAAAGCATCGGCCCGATATAGAGATCTTCAAGAAACTTTGCCCCGCCGGTGACCTTTTCCACGGCGTCTTTCCGGGGAACCGAGATTCCAACATAGTTTAAAGCCGGCATTATTCGATCCTCCCCTCCCCGTTGTGGCGCGAGCAGCTCTTGACGGCCTCCCGGATCTCCTGGTAGGCCCCGCAGCGGCAGAGGTTTCCGCTCAAGGCTTCATCGATATCGGCATCGGTGGGAGAAGGGTTGCGCTCGAGGAGCGCCCGGGCCGACATGATCATCCCGGGGGTGCAGTAGCCGCATTGAAATGCGGCATGGTCGATAAAAGCCTTCTGCACCCGATCCAGTTCGCCGTTCCTGGCCAGCCCTTCGATCGTCAACAGCTCTTTGCCGTCCAGCTCCGCCGCCAGGACCAGGCAGGAATTGGCGGGGTTGCCGTCAAGCAAAACGATGCAGGCGCCGCACTCGCCCACGGCGCATCCCTCCTTGGTGCCCGTCAGGTTAAGCTGCTCGCGGATGAAAGTTAAAAGGGAGAGGTCCGCTTCGACAACCCGTGTTTCCCGTTCTCCGTTTACGCTAAAGTTAATGGTCACGTTTTTGGACATTTTCACCCCTCCATCACCTGTTCCAGGCCGCGCCGCACCAGCACCTCGGCCAGGTGGTAGCGGTACTCGCGGGACCCCCTCAGGTCGGTAATCGGGGAGATGTCATCCCGCACCAGCCTGGCCGCCGCGGCCCAATCGGTTTCACCGTTCTTGTTGACCGCGTTTTCCACGGACCCGGCCCGGACCGGCGTCGGGGCCACCGCCCCCAGGGCGATCCGCACTTCGTTTCCCCGGCGCTGCACCGCCACACCGACAGTGGCCAGGTCGACTGAACCGGTCCGCGATCCTTTCAGGTAAACGCCTTTCCCGGCGGGATACGGCCGGGGGATCAAGACGGAAGTGACCAGTTCCCCCTGCTGCAGCACCGTTTGCCCGGGGCCGGTGAAAAATGCCTCGATGGAGACGGTGCGTTTTTTGCGGGGGCCGGCGATATTGACCCTGGCTTCCAGGCAGTAAAGCGGCGGCGCCGCATCCGCGGCCGGCGAAGCGTTGCAGATATTTCCGGACAGGGTGGCGCGGTTCCGGACCGAGTAGGTGCCGATACAGTGGCACGCTTCCGCCAGGATCGGCACATTCTCCCGGATTGGGCCGAAAGAGATGATCCGGTTCAAAGAAACCGCAGCCCCAATGGTGATCCCGTCCCGGTCTGCCAGGAGAATATTCAGTTCGGGAATATCCTTGATATCGATTAAAGCGCCCACCCTGAATTTGCCGCCCCTGATCCCCACGGTCAGATCCGTCCCCCCGGCCAACGGGACCGCCCGATCGTCTTCCTTGAGCAGCTTGAACGCCTCCGCCAGATTCGTGCATTTTCGATAGGCGAAGGATGGCATGGTTATTTTCACCTCCGGTGTAGCGAGATGGCCGCCCGGAAATACCCTACCGGGCCAGCTCCTTCAACGCTTCGATAAAGCACTCCATGGGCGGCAAAACGATGCCGGCGCCAACCTGGCCGATGCCGGGTTCCCGGTGCGCGATCCCGGTATTAATGCGGGGCAGGATTCCTTTCTCCACCACCTTGCGGACATCGATCCCGGTCGGCGTACCCCTGAAATCCAGGGCCGGGATGTTGAAATTGGTGTTTTCAGCGACGGTAATCTCGTACATCTCCTGCGTCGCCTCGAAGGCGGCTGCCGGCTTGCCGCCGATAAAGCTGACGATCGCCGGAGCGGCAGCCATGGCGAACCCGCCGATCCCCACCGTTTCGGTGATGACGCTGTCCCCGATATCCCGGTTGGCGTCGGAGGATTTAAAGCCCGAAAAATAAAGCCCGTCGGGGACATTCGCCGGGGCGGTAAACCATTTTTCGCCGGTGCTGCTGACCCGGATGCCGAAGTCGGTGCCGTTGCGGGCCATGGTAGTGACCAGGGTCGAATGTTCGATCCCGTGAGCCGCCAGGGCCATGCTTTTGCAGGAAGCCATGATCGCGTTGAGCGCGGTGAGATCGTTGCCGTGCATGAAAGCCAGCACCTCCGCCGCCGCCGCCGGACGGGTTTCCTTGAAAAACGGGCAGATATTGGTCAGGTCCGGCCGGGGAGTATCATAGACGCGTTTCTTGCCATACTCGGTCTCCACGATCGCGGAGGCGATGGCGCGGATAAACAGCGAAGTGGTGGCCCGGTTGCGGTTGTGCCCGTCGTCCCCCATGTGCAGCGCCTGGGCGATGATCGTTTTGATATCGATCCCCCCGGAAAGAAGGAGGGCTTCTTTCACCACCGGGGCGTACACCTCGTCCAGCCAGCGCAGCCGCCGCAGCACCTCGTCATCGTAAGCGCCGTAGCGCAGGACCTTCCCGTAACCTTCATTCATGTTGGAGTAGGTGAAGCCGCCCCACTGTTTATCTTCGATCATAAAAACCGCCTGTGAGGGGGTAATCACACCCGCCATCGGGCCAACGGCATTGTAGTGGTGGCAGGGGGCAAATTCAACCCGCCCCGCAGCGGCGGCCGCCTCGGCCTCGCCCGCGTTTTTGGCCATTCTCTCGTAGATCAGTCCGCCGATAATCGCCCCTTTCAGCGGTCCGCTCATCCGTTCCCAGGTGATCGGCGGGCCGGCATGCAAAAAAAGGTTCTCCTTCATCCCGGGGATGACATCTTTCGCCCTACCTATGTCCACCAGGACCGGCCTGGACTGCATCATCCTTTGCACCGCTTCCTGGTTCGCCTGGTCTATTTTGCTCATCATGTGCACCTCCGTATCGATCCTCTCTGCCCGGAAAACAGATTATTTGCCGCCAGGGTTCCGTCCTGCTGCAAGGGGCGGCGTGCCGCGCCCAGGGATGCGCCGGTTATTCTTCCAGGAAAGCGACAACCCGGGCAAACGCCGATTCGCCGCCCTTGAATTTCCAGGGGAAGCACCCGATGGTCAGGCGCCTGTTCTGCAGCTCGGGCGCCCCGATCTGCCCGCCCAGGTTTTCCATGTGGATGCAGTTGTGGATGAACAGCTTGTTATGGGTAAGCTGGTAGTCTTCTTCCGGGAACAACTTGTCCACCGCCGCCTTGCCGCCGAATTTCTGCTCCGCCAGGGCGCGCACCCGATCGCAGTGGCCGAAAGTGCCCTTGCCCAGAAACCGGCCGATCGGCAAATCCATGGGGTGGTCTGTGGAGACGGCATCCACGCCCCATATTTTAATCTTCTTCTTCAGCAGCCAGTCCACCATGTCCGGATGGGCCCCGGGATGCCGGTGGATGTAACGCTCTTCATCCGCCGCCGCGCCCAGGGAGGCGTACCTGTACCAGCCCGTGTGCAGCACCAGGATATCGCCTTCTTTTACCTCCACCCGCTTCTCGATCATCGCCGGGGTGTACACGGCGAGGTCGTCCATCTCGTCCCGCAGGTCGACGATTACACCGGGTCCGTAGAGCCACTCCAGGGGAATTTCATCAATCGTCATCCCGCCGGTCACGAAGTGGCGCGGCGCGTCCAGGTGAGTCCCGATATGGTTTGAAGTCTTGATATACTGGGCGTTGACACCGTGTTCCGGTTTGCGCTTGAAATAGTAGGCTTCAAAAGGGGGATAATACGGCCAAAACTGGACATCCGCATTCAAATCCTGAGAAAGGTCGTACAGTTTCATTACCTAATTTAACCTCCTGATCGTATTTTAGCGAAACATGATTTAACTCCCACATTTTGCCACCGCGCCGCGGCGAACTTCCCGCCATCACCTCCGCTTGGGGCCGGTCCCTAAATCCTGATTCCGCCAAAACAGAGCAAACCCTTTCGCCATCGCCTGAGTTATTTTAATTTATCCAGGAGGCTGAGCAGGTTTTCATCGCCCCTGGCCGGCGGCTGCCACCGCACATGGGTCACGGCCGCGCCTTTTTCCCGAAGACTTTCAGCAAATCCTTCCAGCCCAAGATTGATGATCTGCAGTTCCCGGTGTAAAATCGTTTCCAATCCCATGATCCGGCCTCCCCGGAACCCATAAAATTTTATTTTTCGGAAAGCATGGCGATGACAAAATTGGCCGCATCGGCGTTGTTCGCAAAAACAAAAACGCCCTCCGCTTCCATTTTGGCCGCCTGTGCGGCGCGGTTCTGAATATCGCCGTCCGTGCCGCAAACCGGGACGGCAAATACGAGGTGGCGGCCTTCCCGCGCGGCGATCGCTTTGGCTTCTTTAACCGCTTCCAGGGCCGCTCCGGCGGGATCCGGGTGGGCGTTCCATCCAAGGACAAGATCGAACATGATCACCGCCGTACCGGGTTCGCCGGCTTCAGCGATAATCCGGTTGTTGCGCAAGGCCGGATCGATCATCGGGTGCAGCCTGCCCTGGGTAAACTCGTCCTCGCCGAAATCAATGACGGTATGTTCCCGGCTCCGGTAGGCATCGGAAAGAGCAAACCTTTCGTCCAGCGCCAGGTTGGAATAGATCCCGCCGAGCGCCTGCCACGCCATGACCAACGTTTCATAGGCCAGGGTGCCTCCGGCAAAAAGGCCCCGCAGAAAGCGCTGTCCAGGTTTAAATTTTCGCTTTTCCAACGCAATTACCTCTTTTGATGGAAAGAAATTTAGGGCATCGCCGCCCGGAAGGCTTTTCCCGGCCAGTCGAACCGCTTTTGCCGCCGCTTCTTTCAGGGTCTGCGCCGGCTCACATCCGGCCGCACGGATGCGCTCCGGATCCGCGCCGACAAAACCCACCACCACCGGCTTGGGGCTTTGCGCGGCCGCGGCCAGGATTTTGTCCGCCACCACGGGAGCGGGGGGTTTGGAGACAAGCACCACTACCGCGGTCCCGGGGTCGTCAACCAGCGCCTGCAAGCCCTGGAGCATCATCAATCCGCCGACCGCCGGCTTGATATCCCGCCCTCCGGTGCCGATCGCCTGGCTGATCCCTGCTCCGAGATTATGGATGATACTGGAGACTTCCTGTAAGCCCGTTCCCGCCGCGGCCACGATGCCAATCTCTCCCCGGCGGACTTCGTTGGCAAAAGCCAGGGGCACGCCGTTGATGATGGCCGTGCCGCAGTCCGGACCCATTACGAGAAGGCCCTTCCGCAGGGCTTTTTGCTTTAACGCCACTTCGTCTTCCAGGGATACATTGTCGCTGAAAATCATCACGTGCAGCCCGGCATCAAGGATCCGGTCCACTTCGCGGCGCACAAAGCGGCCGGGGATGGAAACAAGGGCCAGGTTCGCCCCGGGCATCATTTTCAGCGCCGTTTCGAAAGTGCGGGGTTGAAACTCGCCAACCTGGTAATCCCTTTCCGCTTCTTTAACCAGCTCATCCAGGGCCCGTGCGACGGCGGCGTCGGCCGCGCTTTCGTCCGCTGCCTTCACCACGATCACCAGGTCGTTCGCCCCCGCCTCCTGCTCCAGCGCCTCCGTCCAAAGGCCGCCTGCTTTAAGAAATTTCTTGTTGTGGTCGGTGCCGATGATCACCTCCGCCGCGGCGACGCCCTCCAGCTCACGGATCAGCCCTGAAAGGCGCATCAGGTAAACGGAATCGCGAAAGACATTTTTATGGACATGAGTCTTGATCAGCACCTGCGACCAACTCCTCTATTTGACTGGCGAACCGATAAAACCCCGCGCGGCGATCCGGGTTCCCCCATCGCCGTTTAAAGCGCGCACGGCGTTTTCGAGGGAGGTAATAATCGAGTGCCTCCCCTCCCGGGAGGCGAAACGGATCGCGGCCCTGACCTTCGGGCCCATGCTTCCCGCCGCGAAGTGCCCTTTCGCTTCGTAAGCCAGCAGTTCCTCCACGAACACTTCATGCAGCTTTTTTTGCGCCGGCGTCCCGTAATGGATATACACATGCGGCACATCGGTGAGGATCATCAGCACATTGGCGTTGACGATCTCCGCGAGCAGCTCCCCCGCCAGGTCCTTGTCGATTACCGCTTCGATACCCCGGTAACCGCTTTCCTCCGCCACGACCGGGATGCCGCCGCCCCCGGCCGCAATCACCAGGTAGGAGCCCTCCACCAGCTTTTTGATGGCTTTCTCTTCGACGATCCGGAGGGGTATGGGCGAAGGCACCGCCTTGCGCCAACCCCTGCCCGCATCTTCCACCCATATTTCGTTTCTCTCGCGCATAAATTGCCGCGCTTCCGAAGCGGTATAAAAAGCGCCGATCGGTTTAGTCGGCTGGCGGAAAGAAGGATCGCTCGCGTCGACAACCACCCGGGTGATCATGGTGACGACATCTTTTTTAAGCCCCCGCTCCGCCAGGGCGCCGGTCAACTGCTGCTGCAGCATATAGCCGATCTGTCCTTGAGACATGGCCCCGCAGATATCCAGCGGCATCGGCGGGGTCGCTCCGGCGGCCATCTCGTTTTGCAGGAGGATCTTTCCCACTTGCGGGCCGTTGCCGTGGGTAATCACCAGGTCGTGCTCGCGGGCCAGCTCCACCAGCTGCGCGCAGGCCACCCTGATATTGGCGTACTGCTCGGCCGCCGTTCCCTGTTCACCCTTCCGGAGCAGGGCGTTACCCCCCAATGCAACTACGATACGCATATCCACCGAAACCTCCCGAAGTTCTTCTGCGCCGTGGTTTAAATGTGACAGCTGCTTCTAGTTTATGGCAGGAAATAATTGCGGTTACATTCTAAATTTTATCCATAAACGCCGGATTTCCTTTAGAACCTATCCCCAAATTTATTTCTATTCTTTGTATAATACCCACAAAATAATTGACAAAACGGTGTTTATTCTGTTACTGTTTTGGTAGCAAAGACCGGAGGTTAAAGCGCGATGCAAAAGCACTACGGGATCACCGTTGGCGAAGCGCTTTCCCTCGGCGTTGTCAACCGCCTGCAGGTGGTCGGCGGCGCGGAAGGGATGGAGCGCTTGATTAAACTGGTCAACGTGATCGAAGTGCCGGATATCATGGACTGGTTGATGGACGGGGAATTTTTGCTTACGACAGGCTACTCTTTTCGGGAGTACCCGGAACTGATGTCCGCGCTCATTCCCCGGATGGCGGAACGGGGCAGCGCCGCCCTGGCGATTAAACCGAAACGCTTCATCAAGGAAATTTCGAGCGAATTAATCTCGAGCGCCGACGAACACCGCATCCCGCTGCTGGAAGTGCCCTACGACCTCTCCTTTTCCGAGATCATCGCCCCGATCCTGGGCGTCATTTTCAACCAGCAGAATAAAATCATGCAAAAACTCGAACAGGCGCACAAGAAGCTGATGAACATCGTGCTCCACGGCAGCGCCCTGGAAGAGCTGTGCCGCGAGACCGCCAAATTGATTGGCAACCCCGTCGCGATCGTCGACCGCGACGAAAGGCTGATCCTGGACCCGGGATGCCCGGAAAATGAAAAATTCGCCTTCTTTTCCGCTGAGAGCTCTGTGGAGATCAAGCGGGAAAAACTTCGCTTCGGCAATATCAAGGAGGTCGAATATTCCCTGGAATACGCCCCCGGCCGTGAAAAACCGCTTACCGTAAAGGCTATCCGCATCCCCATCGTCGCCGACAAGAGCGAATACGGCCACATGCTCGCCGTTTGCGCCAATCCGATCTCCGAGCCGGACATATTGATCCTGGAGCGCGCCGCCACAATTGCAGCCCTGGAATTCACCAAGCGCAAGGCGATCTTTGAAATCGAGAAAAATTACCACAACGAATTCCTCGAAATTCTCCTCTCGTGCGACTTCGCGGACGAAGGCGAAATCATCGACCGCGGCCGGATTTTTGACCTGGACCTGGCCAACCCGACGGCGGTGCTGATTATCAACGACAACAGTTTTAACGAAATCGCCGACCTGCACCTGCCTTTAAACATCAACGGGCTCAGCGCAAAGGAGAATTTGCTTAAAGCGATTAACCGCTTTCAAATCTACCGGGAAGAACATAGACTGATCGCCGGCATCAAGGGCAACAACATCGTCGTGGTCATGGAGATACCGGAAGAAAGCGCTCCGGAGAGTCTAAAAGAAAAGGCGGCCGCGCTGTCTGACTATCTGCGCCAGGCGTCCCAGGGAAAACTGGATCTGAAGATGGGAATCGGCCGGCCCTATCAGAATATCCGCAAAATTAACCGCAGCTTCCAGGAGGCCCGCGAGGCGCTGAAAGTTTGCCGGCTCTCTCCCGCATTGAGCCTGCTTCATTTCGAAGACCTGGGGTTTTACAAGATTTTGAGCGAGAAAAATAAAAAAGAGCTGGAGCAGTTCGTGGAAGACCTTCTTCAGCCTGTCTTTGAGTACGACCGCCTGAAAAACGGCGACCTGGTCAACACCCTCGAGACCTATTACCGGGTCAACCGCAACTTGAAGCTCACCGCGAAAAAAATGTTCATCCACTACAATACAATCCTCTACCGGGTGAAAAAAATCGAAGAGTTGACCGGGATCAGCCTGGACAACCCCGAAAACGCCCTCAACCTGGAGATCGCCGTAAACATTCTCAAGCTGTTCCGCTCCGAAAAAGTATAATTTTCCTTATGACTAACTTCTTTTCTAGCGGGCGGCTCACGCGCTGCAAAACAGAGGTCAGAAGTTGGAGGCCGGAAGAAGCAGCTCGTTGTGCGTTATAACCGCGTGGAGCGAGGCATGCCTCGCTCCACGCGGTTGCGGCAATTACTCACTGAAATAACAACGAGGCGGAGCGGCTGCCCGCCTCGCTGTTTTCAGGAAATGAACTTACGCGGAAACAGCTTTCTTGTCCGCTTCCTTGTAAGCGGTGATGCCTCTTTCCCCGGGGGTGCCCGGGATCACGTTGTCCAGGATCAGGCCGAGGATGGCGGCTACGGCCATGCCGGTCTGGCCGATGGAATTGATGATGTTGGCCAGCCACTCGGCTTCCAGCACCAGCGGTGTTCCCTTGAAGTACGCCGGCACGCTCAAGCCCATGAAGAGGATAAAGCCCATGATCATCATGTTGCGCATGGAGCTCAAGTCCGCCTTGGCCGAATTGCTGAGGCCGATCGAGGCGATCAGCCCGAACAGGGTGCAGTAGAGGCCGCCGACGATCGGCCCGGGGATGGTCGCCACCGCCCCGCCGAACTTGCCGAAGATCCCGAGGAAGACCAGGATCACCACGGCGATATTGACCACGTAGCGGCTGGCTACCCGGGTGAGCCCCACCAGCCCGATATTCTCGGTGTAGCTGGTGCTGGCGAACCCGCCCAAAAGTCCGGTGAAGAAGCAGCCGACCCCTTCCATGCCGATCCCGCGGCTGATCTGCTTATCAGTGGGCACACCCGCGTCAGCGGCGGCGGCGATGGCATGGTAGTCGCCGTACGACTCGATCATCGAGGCCAGGTAGCCGGCCAGGACGACCAGCAAGAAACCGACGTCAAATTTCGGCATTCCCCATGGGAGGACCCATCCCCCGGCGCCCCAGGGCGGGCGCACCCACGGCGCCGCCTTGACGGCCGCGAAATCGACAAAACCGGCCGAGCCGGCGGCAAAAACGCCGGTTACGGAGAGCACCAGGGCCACCACGTAGGCCACGACCACGGCGAGCAGGATTGGGAAGAGGGAGAAGAACGGCTTTTTCGGCCCCAGGATGAGTGAAAAGACGAAAGCGCAGATGATGACGATACCCGCCAGGATCCAGTTCCCGCCCGCAAACGGCGCGCCGACTTCAAACAAGGCCAGGCCGATCAGGGCGATCACCGGGCCGATCACCACGGGGCTGACGAATTTCTGCAGCTTGCCGATCAGGCCGGTGAAGCCGACCAGCATCTCCACCAGGGCGCCGAGTATAATCGCCCCGGCGATATACTGCATAGAGACGTTGCCGCCCTGTGCCACCGTGAGGCCGATGATGGCGAAGAACGGGCCCAGGAAGGAGAAGGAAACCCCCTGGATGATCGGCAGCCGGGTGCCGAAATTAACCTGGAAAAATGTGGCCACCCCGGAACAAAGCATCACCGAAGCGACCAGGACCGCCGTTTGCTCCGGCGTCATCTTCAGGTTCGGCGACAGGATCAGCGGCACCGCGACCGTGGCCCCGAACATGGTCAGGACGTGCTGGAGACCCAGAAAAAAGGCCTTGCCAAACGGCTTGGGGATCTCGTCCAGCGTGTAAACCATTCTCCTTGGTTCAGCCATTCCGTAAATTCCTCCTTTCAAATTTGCGGTACTAAAGAACGGCTACCCTTGATCGCTGATCCCACCTCCTTTCAATTGCCGCTCGCGGCGGAATAGATATTAAATTATGAATTGTTTTTCAATAGCGCAGCGTGCATCCCTTTAGAGAATATTGATAAAATTATAGCTTTATTCCTAGATATTTTATCTAGGAAAGACGGATCTACCGGGCTGAAACCGCCTGCTGCAGGAAATAGATGATCGCGCTTGCGCTATCGTAACCGGTGCTCGCGCCGATGCCGCAGATCCGCCGCAGCGCGGCGGGTGACGGTTTGCCCTGCAGCAGCGTCACCATGAAATCTTTTACCGGGTCCGCAGCCAGCCCCCGCCGCCCCATCTCCAACATGTGGCGGCCGAGCAAAGAAGTCTGGTTCAGGCAGCTTTCATTAAGGCGGGGTATTTCCCGTTCCTCCCGCCGCGCCGCTCCATACCAGCGGTGAGCCACCGAGGCGCCGTAGATCAGGTCGTCTCCCGCCGGCGTGGCGCCGCGCCCCATGCCGATAAGCTTTCTACAAGAACATTCAAAATCCTGCTTATTTTGCTTCAGCAGGGCAAATATAACCGGCGGGAAAGTGTCCCGGATGGCGTTACGAAAATATTCTTCTCCCCCGGGAAGATTGAAAAGGACGCTGCTGGATGAATCTACCCCGGTGCGGGGCAGCCATTGCCGGTACCGCTCCAGGGTGGCGCGCAGCCTTTCCGGCTCCTCCACCGCCGGCAGGCAGGGTGGGGCGAAAGAAACCGCGGGGCGCTCCCGCCACGTGATGCACATCTCTTGCCCCGCCCCCGTTAAACGGATCAGGCCGGGTTCGAAAAAGCCGGCGGTCCCCGGCCGTAGGGAGAAGCGCAGCATTTCAAAACCGCTCTCATCCAGGCCGACCGCGGCCGGCCCCCGCTCCAGGCGCGGTCCGGCGAGAAGCAGCAGGTGCGGCCAGCCGTCCACCTGCAGGTTGATCGCCTGGGGGTGAACGGAGAGCACCCTTAAGGGAGCTTCCGCCGCATATTCATCAAGATCGAGGGCGAACCAGTCAACGTCCAGGAGGCGTGCGCGGGCTTTGTCCATGGCGCGGCTAGAGGTTATTGTGCAGGTAGTAATCAAGGATATGGTTGGCCCGGCGGAAAATGATCGCGATCAGGGCCACGCGGATCCACATCCCGTTGCGTACCTGGCGCCAGTAGGCGGCGCGCGGGTCGGCGTCTACCGCCACCTCGATCTCCTGCCGCCGGGGCAGCGGGTGCATCAGGATCGCATCGGCTTTCAG
>JAGUZX010000090.1 GCA_020060545.1 Desulfovibrio sp.
AAATCTGGCCGCCTTCCTGCCTGGCGTCAATGACGACCAGGTCGGGAAGTTTTTCCTGACCCTGTGAAGAAGAGGAAACAAATATCAGAAATGCCAATACTAACGGTGCAGTTAAAATTGAACCCAAATTAATTCTGGCCATGCAGATCCCCACCGATCATAAAGTTGGGTTATTCATTCAATTCCTGCCGCAAGCCATTGCACCGTTTTAAAAGTCTCGGCAACCGGGATGGATACCGGGGCTGGAAATACAGAGGTTGATCAGCCCTCACCTTTCAATCTTGCTTCCACCGATTTAATTTTCTGCGTGATGGAACCGGTTTTATTCCGGCGGTCGTCGATCCGGATGACAGTGCTCACGCGCTTGGCGCCGTGGTTGAAGGGAACTTCGTGCAGCCGCCGGATCACCGCCAGGATAAGATCCAGGTCGCCCTCGATGATGGTTCCCATGGCGGTGAGCTCATACTTAAGCCCCTCCCCGTGCTGCTGCAGCTCACGCTGGCAGGCCGCTACGAAGGGGCTCAGGCTGGTGGTTCCCGTGCCGATCGGAACCACGGTGACATCGACAACGGCCATTGGCTTCACCTCCGTAAACTGTTTATCTTTATATTACCAAAATGACCGGAGAGACAATAGCCGCGGATTGCCAGCATTTTCTGACCTTCACTCAAACAGCGCCAGCAGCGCTTCGATTCTTTCCGCGGCGAGGAAGAACGCTTTTCCGTCCACCCAGACAAAATTTCAATTCCGGTTCTTGTCCCTGCGCTTGTAATAAGTTTTGCTTCTATTCCTCCGGGAACATTTCCGGTACAAGGGTCACAACATAATCCCGAATCGCTTTTGCACTATTGAGTGCCTGCCGCATATCCTGTTCCTCTAACATCAATTCAAAGGGATACCTCGGCTGAACGCCGTAAGCTGTCAGATCGGAGCAATGGTCGACTAGATCTTTAAAGGTGTTGGATAATTCAATACAAAGCTTACACAATTCGTCTAAGTCATGTGTTTTCGGCGGATTCATACCGTATAAAACAAGATAACCCTTAAGATACTTCTCAGCAGATTGCTGGCAGTGATAGCAAATGATTTCCAGTGGAAGAGGATACATATTGAGAAGAAATTGGGCACAGTTTAAATCCATTGTTGCCAGCCTCTGCCATTCCCGTGCTTGTGTTAGGTTATCCATACAGCACCATACCCTCCTTGGCAATATGCCGTTCAATGGTAGGGGCTGTTTGGCGCCGATTAAACTTTTTTTCTTTGCTGACCACCACATCCACAGGCATTGTTTTTTTATCCCGAATCGCTTTGCGAATTAATCTCATCGCATCAATTTCTCTAATGTTCGCATTCTCCGCCATCACCACGTAAATATCCAAATCTGAATCAGCATGCGTTGTTCCACTTGTATGTGAACCGAACAGAAAAATCCGCTTCACAGGAATGGTGTTCACGATGATATCTTTAAGGATGTTTAACTCATCCTGTATTCGTTTTTCCATAGCAACACCTCCCATTTTATATCCCGATAGCTTAGTATTACCATTAAGTTCAATATGATTATTATACCATAAATTTTAGAAAAAAGTGTAAATACAATTTTGGATGATCAAGCCCAAGTGTCTGTATAAATCAATGAATTTGAGACAGTTGGGGAGACAGTTGGGGACGGGGTAATTTTGTCACAACCAGGCACTTGAGAACGGGCGAACGCCGGGATAAAACGATAGGTAGGAGGAGGACAAGAGACCCACATACCCCCACATGAAAGTAAAAGTTGCTTAAATGAATACACTACCGACGTGTCTGGCGGGCAAGGGTACCTCGAACGATTGAAAGATATGGAAGAAGAAAAAATCCAGGGAGAAACAGTTTTTCAGTCATGCAGGATGCCTGCGTAAGCTACTAAATAATCACGGTATAACCGGATGAGGGGTGTAACCGAGATCAAAGATACAGCGCGCACCGCGGCAATGTATGACCGGTTCATGTCTTTGATGGACCTGCTGTTGGAAAAAGATGGAGGCGCCTCCCCTCGAGCCAGGTCAAAGGGCCGCTGGTCCTGTAGGCCGGGGTGGGCACCGGGCTGAACATCCCTCATTATCGGGCGGATTGCCGTGTCACCGCCCTGGACCGGGGAGCACATTTCCTGGCGCGGGCGCAAAGCCGCGCCGGGGGCAAATCGTTGCCGGTGGAGTTTGTCCGTGGCGATGTGCAGGATTTGCCCTTCCCCGCCGGCACCTTTGATGCCGCCGTGTCTGCCTTCCTCTTCTGCTCCGTGCAGCAGCCGATGCAAGGCCTGCAAGATCTGCATCGCGTTCTCAAGCGGGGCGGGCTGCTGCTCCTGCTGGAACACTGCCGCTCCGGGGGCGGCCTGGGCCGGATCATGGACCTGCTTGCCGGTCCTTTCTACCGCCTTTCCGGCGACCACATTGCCAGGGAGGGACACTGAAGCCATCGTCCGCCGTTGCGGTTTCAGTAATGTCACCACCCGCCCCCTCCTGCTGGATGTGCTCAAAATCATCCGCGCCTTAAAAGAGTAAACCTAATCCCACGTGCATCAACCTGCCGCACCTTTCAATACCCTGCGCCTTAGTGCGTATAAATCAGTTCGGCCGCAACCAAAAAAATGATTACCAACCCTACCAGAATCGGTAGATAAATTAATACCGCCCGTTCTTGATTCTTGATCATTGACGTTATACCGGCGGCAAAGCCTACCAGGCCCAGGGAGGCGATCATGATAGAGTAAAGTTGTGCATTTCTGAACCTATCGCTATTAAGTACCTCGATATTGTCATGTTACATGCTTCTTCCGCCGGCCTACCTTGGAACAGGCCAGAAAACCACTCCGTAAATCGATAAAAACTTTGATTAAAGAAGAATATGTTTTTCCCAGGGCTGAGTTGAAGATTAGTACATCAGATCCTAAGGACAACAAGTTTTTTGAATGTGCATATGAAGCTGATGTGTTTTATTTCCATAACTTGAACTTCTTAACATCGAAAATTTACTTAGAAAATCCACAGTGGTAGAAGATGATGGAACATCGTACCGGGTTGAGATCAACATTAGATGCTTGTTAATAGGCTATTTAAGCTGATTATATTTAGTATTTACGAGATTTCCCGCGGCATGGTCAGGGCTCCCAGCATTATCAGCAGCGCGAAAAACCCGAGCAGGGCGGCAAGGCAGGGCCATATCTCGGGCTCTACCGGTGACCCTCTCACGCTAGGGAGAGGGATGCAGCCGCCGGGGCGGGGTATCAACAGCAGAAATGGTCTAAAACCCGCAAGGCCCTCAGCGTGTTCCAGCGGCTGGGCCGGCCCACAGCCTCCATGTCGAAATGGACCTGTCCGGGGTGCTTCACCTGCAGGGGCCAGGTGCCGTCTTTGTTCTGTTTTTTTAGCAGTAGGTTAAGAGCGTCGTCCATGCGCGGGTCGCGCGTCCGCCCGGCGAACCAGAAATAGTCCAGCGCCCGCAGGATGTCATAGCGCCACCGCGAGGGGTACGAAAGCCGCGTCATTTTCGGGTCGAACACCGCGCCGGTACGGTGGGAGCGGTAGAGCCGGTGCTCCAGGAGAAATTCCTCCCCGCCCGCCTGCGCTTCCTTTACTTCCGGGAGCCGGTCAGCATAGCCGCCCGCGCGGTACTCGGCCAACCCCTCCAGCACGCTGAGGGTGGTGTGAACCGAGCTGTGGACGGCGCCGCGCCGGTACTCGCAGTTCCACCCGCCATCGGCCATGCGGGTGCGCAGTAGGAAGTCCAGTACGGTTTCAAGCAGCCGCTTGTCCACCCGGAAGTAGCAGGCCAGCCCGAGGACCATGCCGTTGATGCAGACATCGCTGTCTTTGACCGTGCGGGCATAGTTCACGCCGCCGTCCCGGCCGATGGATGTTTCCAGGATCAGCTTGGTTGAAGCGAGGCATTCCCGGTTCGAACGCAGGATACCGAGCCCCTTAAGCTCCAGGAGGGTGTAGTGGGTCGCCGTCCACTTGGGCTGGTAAAAGCCCCTGCCCCAGTGCCCGTCGGGCCGCCGGGCCTGCAGCAACCTGGCGCCCCACCCTTCCCGCTCGATCCTTGATTGCAGGGGAAGGAGTTCCTCCCGGTCTGCGCTGAACAGGTCCCGCCTGGCCTGGTAGACGATCGCTGGATCGCCCTGCAGCAGCCAGTGCATCAGCTTTTCCCGATCTTGCATCCGACACAACACCCTTTCAACCGATTAACGCCAAAAGCGATCCTTTTTTTACGGTATCCCTAACTGAAAACCCGAGCAGCATCCCGCCGGGCCGGGCGAAGATTATGTTTCAGGGCGCCGTCTAAAGGAAAGTTCGCCTAGCACGCAAGAGGGGTGCCTTTAAAAGTAAAAGTTGTCAATAACCCCGTCCCCCTGGCAACTATTCCACGGTGACGCTTTTGGCCAGGTTGCGCGGTTTGTCGACGGCGCAGTTGCGGGCGACGGCGGCGTAGTAGGCGATCAGCTGCAGCGGCACGGCGGTGAGGACCGGCGCCAGGAGGTCGTTTGCCGGCGGAAGGTAGAAGATGGCGTCTACCTGTTTGGCCACTTCCCTGTGCCCTTCCTGGGTCACGGCGAAAACCGAGCCGCCGCGCGCGTTCTGGATATTGCTTAAGGTTTTCTCCAGAACAGCCTGCTGGGTGGCCAGGGCGATTACGGGGATCTCCTCGGTGATCAAAGCCAGGGTGCCGTGCTTGAGCTCACCGGCGGCGTAGGCTTCGGCGTGGATATAAGAAATCTCCTTCAGTTGTCCAGGCAATCAACGCCGAGTCGGCGGTTATCTGCGAGACACTCGGCCCGGAGGTAATGATCAAAAAAGAGGCAGGGGGCTTGTCTGCCGCCGGT
>JAGUZX010000074.1 GCA_020060545.1 Desulfovibrio sp.
CGGCCTGCCGGGCCTGCTCGATGCGCTCGACCCCGTTTTCGCGCACGGCCATGGCGATGGAGCTGTCCACGATGATGACCGTGTTTTTCACCCCGCCCAAAGCGCCCGCCCGCTGCAGCGCAGGTCTCGCCAGGGCCAGGACCAGCAGGCAGGCGGCCAGCAGCTGCAGGTAAAGCAGCAGGTTCTTGATCAGTTTCTGCAGCTTGAAGGATGCGGCGTGCGCCTGCTCCAGCTTTTCCCAGAGCATGACGCTCGAAATGGGCTGGGGCCTCGTCTTTTTTTTAAGCAGGTACAACAGCAGGATCAGCGGTACGATCACCGCCGCCAGGAGGCCCAGCGGTTCCATCAGGGCCACTGCCAATCCCTCCCCGGCCGGTTAAATAATCATATTAGACAGGTATGCACAGTCCAGTTTCGCGCCGGCCAACGCGCTGCCGGGGGCGAAACATGCCGCGCCCGCAAGGTCCCTCCCTTCCCCAAGGGGGTCAGGGGGAATTTGCTTTCCGGTTTGCAGTTAGCCGGTTCTCTTGCACCGGGCGACGCATGCGTCGCCCGGTGTCCATTCCAACCTCCGGCTCCCGTTTTTACAGGTTTTTCAGGATGCGCGGCGCAGCGGCCAGTAAAAAGTCCACCGCCTCCTGCCGGGTGTCGTAGAGGAAATAATGGATCCCCCGCTGCAGGCAGTAAGCTTCGATTTCGGCGCTGTGGCGGCGCACCGCCCGGCGGTAGCGCTGCAGGAGCAGCGGTTCAATGGTGACGTCTTTTTTACGCCCGGTCTCCACGTCGACCAGGGTCAGCGGCCCGCGGAAGAAAGGCTCCAGCTCGTCGGGGCTGGCCAGGTGCAGCACCAGCAGCTCCTGGCGGGCCGCCATCAGCCCCCGCATCCCCGCCGCGTAGCCGCCGGGCGAGAGAAAATCGGAGAGGATCACCGTCATCTGCCGCGGCTTGAGCACCCCGAAAAAAGAGCCCAGCAGGGCGTTCAGGTCCCCTTCGCCCGCGAATGACTGCTCGTTCAAAAACCGCAGCACCCGGCCGAAGGACCCCTTGCCGTAAAGGGGCGGCAGGTAGCGTTCCAGCTCTTTCGCGCCCAGCCCGATCGAGACCCGGTCGAAAGAGGCCAGGCTGATATAGCTCAGGGCCAGCACCAGCTCCAGGGCGCGCCGCCCCTTGTGGGGGTCGCCCCAGTCCATGGAGCGGCTGTCGTCGACGATAAAATTGACGGTGGCGTCCACCTCGCTGCGGTTCAGCTTGGTATAGAGGCGCTGCGAGCGCCCGAAAAGGGACCAGTCGATCCGCCGGATGTCGTCACCGGGCAGGTAGGGGCGGTAATCGGCGAACTCCAGGGAGCTGCCGTATTTGCTGGTCGGCCTTTTGCCGCTGTAAAAACCGGTGAGACCTCCCCTGAAGCGCAGGGCCAGCCGGTCCAGGCGGTGATAGTCGAGGCTGAGCGGTTCTGCCATGGCGCGGGCTTATCCTTTCGGCGTCTGGGCGAGGATTTCGCGGACGATCTCGTCCGCCGTGATCCGGGCCCCCAGCGCCTCGAAGTTCAAAAGCACCCGGTGGCGCAGCGCCGGCAGCGCCACCCGCTCGATATCCTTGAAGCTGACATTGTAGCGCCCGTCCAGCAGGGCGGTCACCTTGGCGGCCAGGATGATGCTCTGGATCCCCCTGGGGCTGGCGCCCACGGTAACGTATTTTTTCACGTTATCCGGCGCCGCGGGGTGCCCGGGGTGGGTCGCCAGCAGGATCTTGAGGGCGTATTCGAGCACCTTTTCCGCGATCGGCAGCCCGCGGGCGAAGCGGTGGCATTCCCGGATCTCGGCCCCGGACATACGCGGTTCCGCATGCGCCTGCTCCCGGCCGGTGGTGCGGTGCACGATCTCTTTGAGCTCCTCCAGGGAGGGGTAGCCGATCAGGATCTTGAACAGGAAGCGGTCCAGCTGCGCTTCCGGCAGCGGGTAGGTCCCTTCCATCTCCAGCGGGTTCTGGGTGGCGATGACGAAAAAGGGGAGTTCCAGCGGCCAGGTCTGGCCGAAGACGGTGACCCGTTTTTCCTGCATGCATTCCAGGAGAGCGCTCTGCGTTTTCGGGGTGGCCCGGTTGATCTCATCGGCCAGGACCAGGTTGGCGAAAACCGGGCCCGGCTTGAACTGAAAGCCGTCGCTCCCCGGGGCGACCAGGTTCGTGCCGGTGATATCGGACGGCATCAGGTCGGGGGTGAACTGGATCCGGTTGGTAGTAATATTGAAGACCTCGCCCAGGGTGGTCACGAGGAGCGTCTTTCCCAGGCCGGGGACCCCTTCCAGCAGGACGTGGCCGCCCGCCAGCAGCGCGGCCAGCGTCAGCTCAACCACCTCCTGCTGCCCGACGATGACCCGTTCGATCTCTTTTTTCACGGCGTGAATTTTATCCAGCAATTGAAACTCCATCTTCCGATTCCCCTTTGTCAGGGCGCAATGGCCTGAAAATAATCGCGCAGGTAGTTCTCCAGCGGCCGGGGGATCTCGCCCCGGTTGATCGAGCTCAAGCCCTGCCGGTGATAGCTCCGGTAAGAAGCGCCGTAGGCCTCCCCGCTGAGGACGGGTAGATATTTGATCAGCTCCCGCAGGGTGTAGCGCCCTTCTTCTCCCTCGCCGCCGAGCGCTACCTGTGCGTCGCCCGGGATAAAGAAGAAGTCGTGGGCCGAAGGCCCGGCACTGCCGGTGCCGGCGCCGCC
>JAGUZX010000037.1 GCA_020060545.1 Desulfovibrio sp.
AGGCCTTGGCGCGGCCGGCCCGCCTCCTGATCGCCGCGCTGGCCGCGGCGATCCTGCTGGTTTGGAGCGGCTTTCTGCCGCCCTCCTCCGCGGGCCGCCTCACCGTAACCTTTATCGACGTGGGGCAGGGCTCCGCGGCGCTGGTGGAGGCGCCCTGCGGGGTGAAGATCCTCGTCGACGGCGGGGGCGAACTGCCGCTGCGCGGCGGGACGGGCGAACCGGGGCAACCGGGCGAACCGGGAGACTTTGGCGAGCTGGGCGAGCGCGTGCTCGTGCCATTCCTGCGCCGGCAGGGGATCCGCCGACTCGACCTGGTGGCGGTAAGCCATCCCCACGAAGATCACTTCGGCGGGCTGCTGCCCCTGGTGGAAGCGATCCCCGTCGGCCGGATGCTCATTTCCCCGTCACCCGGGCAGTCTCCATATTATACCACCCTCCTGGAGCGGGCCGCCGCCCGGCAAATACCGGTGGAGCAGGCCGTTGCCGGCCAGGCCTGGGCCTGCAGCTGCGGCCTGAGCGTAGAGGTCCTGTTCCCCCCGGCCAAACTGCTCCAGGGGACGGGGAGCGACCTGAACAACAACTCGCTGATCCTGCGTTTCCGCTACGGCGAAACCGCAATCCTCTTCTGCGGCGATATCGAAGACGCGGCCGTTCGGCACCTGCTCCGGGCAAAGACAGACCTTGCCGCGGATATCCTGCAGGTGCCCCACCACGGCGCCGGCATGGCGTCGCTGCCGCAATTTTTACAAGCCGTAAATCCCCGCCTCGCCGTGATCCCTGTCGGCCCAAACCCCTTTGGCCATCCCCACCCCCAAACCCTCGCCGCCCTCGAGGAAGCCGGCGTTGCCGTTTACCGCACCGACTGGCACGGCGCGGTAATTGTGCGCACCGACGGCTCCCGGATCTGGATCAAAACCCTCCTCGCGCCCGGCCCGATTACGGTGACAGGGGTGACAGGGGACAATTCTCTGTCACCGATTTTAGCTTTGGGTTGGTGGGGTGACAGAGAACCGTCCCCTGTCACCCCCGAGCGAGCGTTCCCCGGGTTGCCGGAAATTAAACTGTTCTTGGACATTTCCCGATGAGGGAGCTGTCACCCCCGAGCGAGCGTTCCCCGGGTTGCCGGGGACGGCCTTTGACCGGAGCATAAGCGCAAGGAGGCTACGGGCGGTTCAACCGCTTTTAAGCCGGCGCCGGTAACCGGCGCCTTTTGCATTAAACAGGCAGGATTAATTGCCTCACCGTCGAATAAGCGATCAACGTAAACGGTTACATTCTTTAGAGAGGGGTTCGGATTGCGATGAAAAAATCCGGTTTCAAGTTCCGCTTCGGGCTGGTCCTGCTGATTGCGGCGGCCATGTTCGCCCTGCATAACAGCTTCTGGCTGTGGCCGCTGGACGGCCGCCTGCCTTTCCTTTTTGGCTTCATGCCTTTTGCCTTCTCTTATTATGTCTTCTATGCCCTCCTGGCTGTCGCCGCCATGGCGCTGGTGATTAAGCTGGCCTGGCCGGATCCGCCGGAGCGGCTGCTTGAACCGGCAGGCGAGGCGGAGCCGGCGCCAAGTACGGGCGGCTCCGGCCGGCCTCCAACCGGCCCTCCCGGTTTAACCTTGTGACCGGCCGGGGGCGGGCCGCCCTCATGCGCCGGGATACCCATTGTCCGGAACCCGTCCCTGAGCCCCACGTGAGGCGTCGGGCCGGGAGACATGAGCGCCCGCGCCAGGGACCGTCTCCGGATCGTCTCCGGATCACCTCAGGATGGACTCCAGACTGTTTCTGGATCGGCTCCGGATCGTCACTGTTGCCGGATGCCCTGAAACGGGGGCTGCTGCTGGACATGACTGCGCATAATCGAACATAAATCGAAAAACTGCGAGGGGGAAATCCATTGAGCACTTCGTTGAGTTTAGGCGTGGTGGCGGTATACACATTGGTTCTGATCATCATCGGCTTTTACGGCGGCAAGATCACCCGCAAGACCCGGGAAGACTACTTTATGGCCGGCCGGGGTCTGGGCAGCGTAGCCGTATTCATGGCCCTCTTTGCCACCAATATCACCGCTTTTACGATCATCGGCCATGCCGGTTTCGCTTACCAGGCCGGCTACGGCGCCTACGGCTACGTCATCGGCTGGAGCATATTCATCACCCCGTTTACCTACTACCTGGTCGGCTATCGTTCCTGGCTCCTGGGCAAGCGCTACGGCTACGCCACCCAGCCCCAGGTTTTTGGCGGCATCTTCAACAGCCGTGCTGTTTCGGCCCTTTTCCTGGTCCTGCTGCTCTACTATACCCTGCCGTACCTGGTGGTCAGCATCATCGGGGGGAGCCTTGCCTTTGCCACCATCAGCGGCGGGGCGGTTTCTTACGAACTGGCGGCGCTTTTTATCGTCGGTGTCTCCCTGCTCTACACCGTGCCGGCGGGGATGCGGGGGACCGTCTGGACCGATATCTTTCAAGGCTCGCTCTTCCTGGTGGTGGCGGTGCTCCTGTTGCTGGCCGTGGCCAACGCCTTGGGCGGCTTTTCCGCCGTCACCGCCCGGGTCGCCCAGGAAAACCCGGCCTTGTTGATGCGGAGCCTCTCGCCCTCCCTGGCGCCGCCAAACTGGTTCAGTTTTACCTTTACAAATTCCATCGCCGTAATCGTCTTCCCTCAGATTTTTACGCGCCTCCTGGCCTCCCGCAGCAGCCGAAACTTGAAAAGAGTGACCCTCTTTTACCCTGTCGCCCTGGCGGCAATCTTCGGCGTATCCACCCTCCTGGGGGTGTGGGGGAGCGTTGCCGTTCCCGGCCTGGCGGGCAAAGAGGCGGACAATATCGTGCCTATGTTGATCCACCGCTACCTTTCGCCGGTGTGGATGATCCTGGGGCTGCTGGTGATCCTGGCCATCGTCAAATCTTCGATCGACTCGCAGCTTCTCACCGTCTCGCACCTGGTTACCGAGGATTTTGTGACGCCCTACTTCCGGCTATCGCCGGAACGCGCCGTTCTCCTGGGCCGGGTCATCCTGGTGGTCTTTGCCGCCGCCGCCTACTACATCGCCCTGGCGCGCCCTGCCGCCATCCTGGCCATCGCCGCCTTCGCTTTTTCCGGCTTCTCGATCATGCTCCCGGTGATGATCGCCGCCCTCTACTGGCCCCGGGCGAACTGGTACGGCGCCTGCGCCGCCCTGCTCCTGCCGGCGGTGCTGCTGCACCTCTGGTACCTCGGCCTCCTGCCGGCGTGGACCACTTTCGGGCTCATGCCCGTCGTCCCCGCCTTCTTCCTGGCGGCGGTGATCATGGTTGCCGTCTCCTGCCTTACCCCCGCCCCGCCGCCCGCGCAGCGGGAGAAAACCTTCGCCCTTTTCCTTTAAAGGGGGTCAGACCTTGAAATGTGAATTAACTTCCCGGGGCTATGAACTCAGGTGCCAGGCACCCAAGCTCACTGGTTACAGCTTTCTTCCCTCGCCATTGGAATAAGGAACGTATTGGTGTGAGGCACTGACTTCGACATAAGTAACTGGATCACTAAAGAGCAGGCCCGCCTGTTTTAGGTCAAAGGCAGAAAGGCAGTGCCTGACACCTTCTTGGATGCCGGTCCCCTGAGTTCATTAAGAAAGTAGTTTTGGCCGGCCAGGAAGAGGGCGGCTGTCATGCCGGGTTCAGCCCGATATCTTGAAATGTTCCTCATGTTTCCGGGGATGAACTTAGGTGCCTGGCACCTGAGGTCATCCCGCTAAACTTTGGTGCCAGGCACCTAAGTTCATTAATTATAGCCTTCTTCCCCCGCCACCGGAATAAGGCCTGTTCGCTCCGTAGCCTTACAGTTACCCTGAAATGTTTTCATGTTTCCGGGAATAATAGAAAAAGCCTCATGCTGAATGAGGCTTTTTCCTCTTTTCCGGTTGGCCTGACCTAAAAAAATCGAGCAGGAGTGTGGCGGATGCGAATTCTGATGCTGTCCTGGGAGTACCCTCCCCGGGTTGTCGGGGGCCTCGCCCATGTCGTTTGCGAGGTGTCCCGCGCCCTGGTCCAGGAGGGAAACCATGTCGAAGTGATCACCGTCCATGATGAAAACCTCCCCGCAGAGGAGTCGGCCGAGGGGATCACGGTCCACCGGGTGGCGCCCTACCACGGCCGGCCTTTGAATTTCTTTGCCTGGGTCCACCAGCTGAACCTGGCCATGCTGGAAAAAGGCGTCATCCTCTGCCGCCAGGCGGACTTCGACCTGGTCCATGCCCACGACTGGCTGGTGGCCTACGCCGGCCGCGCCCTCAAGCACATTTTCCACCTGCCCCTGATCGCCTCCATCCACGCCACCGAGTTCGGGCGCAGCGGCGGCCTGCACAACGACGAGCAGCGCTATATCGGCGACGTGGAGTGGTGGCTTACTTACGAAGCCTGGCGGGTCATCTGCAACAGCCGCTACATGCGGGACGAGGTGGAAAGCGTCTTTAACCTCCCGCCGGACAAGGTCGAGATCATCCCCAACGGTATCCGCCCGGCGGCGTTCCGCGTCGCCGCCCCCGACCCCGCCGTCCGGAAGCGCTTCGCCGGCCCCGGCCAGAAGATCATCTTCTTCATTGGCCGGCTGGTGCGCGAGAAAGGGGTGCAGGTTTTACTGGAGGCGCTGCCGATGATCAGGGATCGCCACCCCGCCGTGCGCGCCGTGGTGGCGGGCCGCGGCCCCTACGAGGCGGAGCTGCACCGGGCCGCCCTCAGCCTGGGCGTGGACCGGTTTGTCACCTTTACCGGCTACATCGACGAGGCGACCCGCAACCAGCTTTACGCCCACGCCGCCGTCGCCGTCTTCCCCAGCCTTTACGAGCCGTTCGGGCTGGTCGCCCTCGAAGCGATGGCCACCGGCACCCCGGTGGTGGTCGGCAACACCGGCGGCTTCGCCGAAACCGTGCAGCACGGCGTAAACGGAATCAGGGCCGAAGCGGGCAGCGCCGCGGACCTGGCCCGCCAGGTTTCGGCCCTCCTGGATGACCCGCAGCTGGCGCGGCGCCTTTCCCGCCAGGCGCTCCGCGACGTGGAGGAAAGGTATGCCTGGTCTGCCCTGGCCCGCCGCTACGAAGCGCTCTACCAGAAAATCGTCTTTTCGACCGAGGCGAAACAGTGGCGCCGCCAGCTCGGCCGGCCCCGCCCGGCGGCGGCAGAAGAAGGAGCAGCCAAAGAGGCGGTGGTGAAAGAAGCGGCGCCGGTCCCCGCCGGCTCCCCGCCGCCCCGCTACTAGGCAATTGAAATTGATAAACTTATCAATTTGCCGTGTGCCAGGGGGGACGGGGTGTGTGCCGGGATAAACCGGCACAGGGGAGGGGATGAAAGAGCCCCACGTGAAAGGAATAGCTGCACCATCACGGCCCCGAGTCATGCGCGGGCAGCCGCGAGGCGGCGCGCGAAGCGTTGACAGGGGAAAACGCAGGCCAGCCATTGAGCTCCGAAATCACCCGTTTGGGGTGCCGACCTCGTGCTCCGATAGGGAAGGCAACACGGTGGGACAGCGCTAAGCAGCGAGCTGTAGACCGGCCCCACGGAGTCAAAGAACCTGAGCATGCGTGGACACGCTAGGTTCGAGTACCGGGAGATCTCAGCAGTATCCACCGGTAGAAACTGTGCTGGTGGGTCGGCCAGGGAAGGTCTGTGACCGAAATCCTGTCGCGGCTAAGGGAGCCGTAATGTCAGGGGGACGGGGTTATTGACAACCTTAACAGGAATCCGGGTTAAGAGATTGAGATTTAAGATAAAAAGTTGTCAAGAACCCCGTCCCCCTGACAACCTGATATATTTCCCGGGAAACTTGACGCAGTTTAATTCACAGCAGGGAGTGAGCTGATATGAAAGCGGTGATTATGGCCGGCGGGGAAGGGTCCCGCCTGCGCCCCTTGACCTGCGACAAACCAAAACCGATGGTCCCGGTAATGAACCGGCCCCTCATGGAATACAGCGTGGAACTGCTGCGCCGCCACGGTTTCCGCGATATCGCCGTGACCCTGCAGTATCTCCCCGACCAGATCAAGGACCACTTCGGCGGCGGCGGCCGTTTTGACGTCAACCTGCGCTACTATGTCGAGGAAGAACCGCTCGGCACGGCGGGAAGCGTCAAGAACGCCGCCGCTTTCCTGGACGAAACTTTCGCCGTGGTCAGCGGCGACGCCCTCACCGACCTGGACCTTACCGAGGCGCTCGCCTTCCACCGCGCCCGGGGCGCCCTCGCCACCCTCGTCCTCAAGGCGGTCGAAAACCCCCTCGAGTACGGCGTGGTGATGATCGACCCGGACGGCAAGATTAACCGCTTCCTGGAGAAGCCGGGCTGGGGTGAAGTCTTCAGCGATACGGTCAACACCGGCATCTATATCCTCGAACCGGAGGTCCTGGCTTTGGTCGAACCGGGCAAAATGGTCGATTTCAGCAAGGATATCTTTCCCCGGCTCCTGGCGCAGGGCGACCCGCTCTTCGGCTGCGTGCTGCAGGGGTTCTGGTGCGATATCGGGGACCTCAAGGAGTACAGCCGGGCGCACTGCCAGGTGCTCGAAGACCGGGTAGCAGTGCGCTTGAACGGCCGCGAGTATGAAAAAGGGATCTGGCTCGAGGAGGGCGTCTCCATTCATCCCCGTGCGCAGCTGCAGGCGCCGCTCTACCTGGGCGCCGGGTGCAGCGTCGGGGCCGGGGCCCGGCTCAGTGACGGCGCCGTGCTCGGCTCCTATACCCGGGTAGAGGAAAGGGCCTCCGTGAAGCGGGGCCTCACCTGGGAAGGGGCGTATATCGGCAAGGGCGCGGCTCTGCGGGGCGGCATCCTCTGCAGCGGGGTGCAGCTGAACGCCCGCGCCGCAGCCTACGAAGAAGCGGTTGTCGGGGACGGCAGCGTGATCGAGGAAGGGGCGGTGATCAAGCCCGGGGTCAAGGTCTGGCCGGCCAAGGTCGTCGAGAGCGGGGTCATCCTGCACGAGAGCCTGATCTGGGGCGGCAAAGTCTCCCGCGCCATCTTCGGCCGGGACGGCATCCGGGGGGAAATTAACCGCAATATTACCCCGGAAATGGCGGTCCGGCTGGGCGCAGTTTTTGGCTCCGTCCTGCAGGGCGCGGTCCTGGTCGGCGGCGACTCGAGCAAGTCCTCGCTGATGCTCCGCGAAGCCCTCATCGCCGGCCTCCTCTCCACGGGGGCGTATGTCCTGGACGGCGGGGAGCTTTTAATCCCCATGGCCCGCCGCGCCGTCTCCTACCTGAAAGCGAAGGGAGGGGTGCATGTCTCCCTTTCCCCCGGCGAAAAAGCGAGCGCGCGGATCTGCTTCTTCGAAAGCGACGGCCTGCCGCTGCCGCGCTCCCTGGAGCGCAAGATCGAGCAGCTCTACACCCGGGAGGACTTTCACCGCCCCCCCGGCGACGCTATCGGCGAAGTGCTGCGCCTGCCGAACCTGGCCGAACTCTACCAGCGGGAGCTGCTGCAGAGCGTATCGCCCGCAAAAATGGCCCGGGGCGGCCTGCGCATCGTCCTGGGCGACCCTTCGCCTTACCTGCGCCGCTTCCTGGTGCCGCTGCTGCAGCAGCTGCACTGCACCGTGATCACGCTCAACTCGGGCGGGGAGCCCCCGGCGGACCCGTTCGACGACACCCGCACCCTGCAGCGCCGGCAAAAGGAGGTGGCCCTGGCGGTGCGCAACAACAACGCTTCCCTGGGCGTGATCATCGAACCGGGCGGCGAGCGGGCGCTGCTGGTGGACGAAAGGGGCAGGGCTGTCCAGGGGGATCTTTACACCGCCCTGCTTTCGCTGCTGGTCTTCCGGGAGCGCCGGGGCGGCACCGTGGCGGTGCCGGTCAACGTTTCCGGCGTGGTGGAGAAGCTGGCGGAGCGCTACCAGGGGCGGGTGCTGCGCACCAAGGCCTCGCCGCGGAACCTGATGGAGACGGGGCGCCAGGAGGAGCAGCGCGCCGGCGCCGCGGCGGCCGCCGTGCTCTCCTTTGACAGCATCGCCGCCCTGGTCAGCCTGCTCGACCTGCTGGTGAGCCAGGATATCACCCTCGGGGGCCTGCTCGAGGAGATCCCGGCGATCCGGGTGCGGGAGCGGGAGATCCCCTGCCCCTGGACCCTTAAAGGGAGAATCATGCGCCGCCTGATCCAGGATTCCGTGCACAAGCGGACGGAGATGATCGACGGCCTGAAAGTATACCACCCGCAGGGGTGGACGCTGATCATGCCCGATCCGGAGAAGCCGTCCTACCATGTCTACAGCGAGGGCTTTTCCGAGGAGATCTCCGACTCGCTGACCGAGTTTTACGTCCAGAAAATCGACACCCTCAAGCGGGAGTAATTTTTAGTCTCGCCTCCGCGGCTCCACGGCTGCTGTTTTTTTAGGGACGCCGCAGGTGGAGGCAAGTAGGTGCAGGGGGGAGGCGCATGAGCCGCCCGCCGAGCCCGCCAATGCGCCGGCAGCGCCTTCAAGCAAACTGCCGGCTTCTTATTTTGGCGGCTGATTATGGCGCGCGGCCTGCCGTGTTGTTAACATAAAATTTGCGCTTGGGAGAAAAATACTTGGCCGGAAAGCAAAATTTACCGGCCCGCCGAAAAGGAAAGCGGCGCCCGCGAGGCGAAATAGACAGTGCCCGGCCGGACCGGATACAATGTAGTGAACCGCACGCGCTGTGCTTGTGCTTGTGCTTGTGCTTGTGCTTGTGCTTGTGCTTGTGCTTGCGCCTCCCTGTCTCCGAACAAGCCTGGAGAGGGGCGGGCAGACAGGGTCAGGGCGCAGGCCCTGCAGGGGCAGGATGCGGCCGGCAGGGCGCCATTTTAAACGGGGAGTGACGCCTCGCTTGGAGCCGGAACAGGTCATGGAGCTGGTCCAAAAAAACGATGACGCGGCGCGGCGCGCTCTCTTTGAAGAGTATTACCGGCGCACCTACGCCGTCGTGTTCGGCATCCTGCGCAGCCGGGAAAGCGCCGAGGATATCACCCAGGACGCTTTCATCAAGGCTTTCGAGAACATGCACCGGCTGAGGGAGCAGGAGAAGTTCGGCTCCTGGCTGGCCGTGATCGCCTCCAACCTGGCCCGCAATTACCTCAAGCGCGAAAAGCGGGTCCTTTACACCGACGACCTCGCCCAGTTCAGCGCCGCCGGCGGCTGCGCCGACACTGAGGAGGAGGTGCTGCGCGAATTTGAAATCGAACGGGTCCGGGCTGCGATCCGGCTCCTGCCGCCCGATCATTACCAGGTCGTGGTGCTGCAATACTATTACGACCTCAAGGTCGAAGAGATCGCGCAAATGCTCCAGATCAGCACCGGCACCGTCAAGTCCCGCCTCTTCCGGGCCCGCCAAAAATTATCCCGGCTGCTGGAACTAAACGCGCCCGCCGGTTGTCTAACATGTGAAGGAGGCGGCGAAGAATTATGACGGCGAAAAAGGGAATCTCATACCGCGAAGAATTGATCAAAGAAGCGCTCCGCCGGGAGTTGGACAGCATCGAGCCCCCGCCGCCGGAGCTGATGTGGAGGCGCATCCAGTCCAGGCTGGGGCAAAAAGCCCGCGCCCCGGTTCCGCTGCTCCGCCGCATCGCCTGGCAGCGCTATTCCGCCGCCGCGGCCGCCCTTTTCATTTTCCTGCTCGGCGGCTTGGGCATCTACCGCGCCCTGCAGGCGCCTGACCCGTCCATGCCGGAAATCACCAGGGATAACGGTGAGGTCGATCTGCTCGGCACCGAAAACCAGCCGGCGTGGGACTTCCCCGCAGGATGGACCCCCGCGGCGGAGCCCGATCCGCCCTTCCGCGCCTCTTCCATCGAAGGCGATTTCACCTTTGAGCAGGCGCGCGCCTTTGCCGGGACGGAAGGAGGCCCCTCTTTCCTCGCCGCGGTTTACAGCCGGGACGGTGAGCGGCTGCTTTATGTCCGCGCCGGCCAACCTGAGCCCGCTCTCGACCTTTTCCTGGCCGAACTTGGCAAAGCCCTCGGCGTCACGGTGCAGGTTACCGCCTCCGCCGCCGGCCGGGCCTACTTCGAAGCCGGCGGCTGCCCCGGCCTGGCCTGGCACGCGGACGGTTTCACCGAGGCCCTTTGGGCCCTGTCCGGCGGCCTAGAGGGGGTCAGACCTTGAATTGTGAATTAAGTTAACTTTGGTGCCAGGCACCAAATGAACTTCTCGGTTAACTTTGGTGCCAGGCACCGAATGAACTTCTCGGTTCATGCCGGTGCCAGGTTCCGAAACGAACTTCTTAAGCCGGACGGGCGCAGGGGTTGGCGAGGCGCCCGATTTCTTTAATCAACACCTCGAAAGTGTCCCCGGGCTGCAGCGGGCCGATGCCCGCCGGGGTGCCGGTGATGATCACATCGCCGGGCAGCAGCGTCATGCAGCCGGAGATAAATTCCACCAGGGCGGCCACGGAGAAAATATGCTCCGCGGTGGGGGCCGCCTGCACCGGTTTGCCGTTCAGAAAGCTTTGGATGTAAAGGCTCTCGGGGTCGCCGATGTCGGTCTCGATGACGGGCCCCAGGGGGCAGAAGGTATCGAACCCTTTCGCGTAGGTCCACTGCCCCGCCGGCGGCTGCAGGTCCCGCGCCGTGACGTCGTTGGCGCAGGTGTAGCCGAAGACATACTCCAGTGCCGCGGCCCGGCTGACATGCCGGGCTGTTTTACCGATTACCACCCCCAGCTCCGCTTCATAATCGACCCGCCCGCTCTGCGGGGGGTAGAGGATCGGTTCGCCGGGCCCGATCACGGCGGTGGGCGGCTTTATGAACAGCACCGGGCTTTCCGGCAGGGGTGCGCCCATCTCCGCGGCGTGGCTGCGGTAGTTCAATCCGACGCAGAGCACCTTGGAAGGCTTGCACGGCGCCAGCAGCCGGACCGCTTCGGCTGGAAACGCACGCCCGGTTTGGGCAAAAGAGTTTTCATCCCAATCCCCGGGCGGTTCCTTGACCGCGCGGATCGTTTCGCCCTCCAGGATCCCGTACCCCGTTTCTGTCTTGTGCAAGAATCGCACCAGCTTCACGCTTTCTCCTCCTTGTCCCGAACCATCAATTTCGCATTAATTACGACATTTTGGCAACAAATCCTTTCCCCATATTGGGATCAGAACTTGAAATGTGAATTTGCCGGCCCATATGGGTGGTCGGACCTTGAAACGTGAATTTATCAGGTTTGACCCGCCAGGCCCGGCTCCTAAAAACAGGAATTCGGGAGCGGTTTGTGGAACAATACTGGCAGCGGTATTATGGCCGGGTTCCGGGCCTCTGAAGCCCAAGATCGACAAAACCGCATGGCCTTTAAAATGTCCTTGGAGCCGGGCTTGGGTCGTGGCTGAAAACGTGCGCGGGTTTCTGCATCACCGCTGCCAACAGCGACACGGCCGGCCGCGGTCCCCGTGACGCCGTAATTGAAAGGAAGATTCACATTTCAAGGTCTGACCCCGAGCGGAAAGTAATTGAAAGGGTCAAGGGCTGCGGCGGGGAGCTGC
Source organism: Desulfovibrio sp. (assembly GCA_020060545.1). GTDB lineage: Bacteria > Bacillota > Dethiobacteria > DTU022 > DTU022 > JAGUZX01. The sequence goes on from JAGUZX010000037.1 coordinate 11,429, forward strand.
AGCTTCAGCAAAGGGGCGCCCACTATGAGATAATCTACAACGGGGTGTTCCTCATGGCGAGCTACAACGGGGCTTCGGAGAGGGCCGCCGTGTGCCGGGCGCTGGAACATCTGGCGCCGCCCCAAGGGATCCGGATCTTGATGGGCGGCCTGGGAGTCGGCTACAGCCTCCGCGAGGCGCTTGATTCGCCCCGTGTATCAGCCGTGACGGTTGTGGAGATCGAGCCGGCGGTGATCCGGTGGAACCGGTCGCACCTGGCCGGCGTCAACGGCGGTGCTCTGGACGACCCCCGGGTCGAGCTAATCGGCGGGGCTTTTGAAGCTTTCCTCCGCGCCGCGGCCGCCCGTGCCCGCACCGCCGCTGCTGGCTGGCGCCGCTACCATGCGGTCATGGTCGACACGGACAACGGCAGCACCTGGCTCAGCCGGGACGAAAATGCCGCCATTTACAGCGCGGCCGGGCTGCGCCTGATCCGCGACTGCCTCCTGCCGGGCGGGGCCGCCTGCTTCTGGTGCGCCCGCCGGGAAGCGGCCTTCGAAAAAAGGCTGAAGCGGGCTTTCGGATCGTTCATATACGAAACGGTCCCGGAAGAAACGGGGCAGGAAGGCAGCTTCTATTTGGGGGTCTATTTGGGGGTCAGACCTTGAAATGTGAATTAACGTGTCGTTAAGAAACCGGGGCTATGGTTTTGTTGAAGACCATGTCCAGGGCGGCATTTGACCTACCTGGAAGATTCACAGTTCAATTTCTGACCGCCGAGAGAACAGGGCCTGAAATATTCACATTTCAAGGTCTGACCCCAGAGACAGAGACGAGAGGGCGAGGTTGACGTTTGGCCACGGGGCGGTTATAATGATACTGTATTAATACATTAAGACTTCCCGGCCGGGCGTGGCCGCAGGCCGGGCCCGGCCATATTGCGCAGGAGGCGCCATGCTGCAGCACTGGTTTCACTTAACCCCGCGCAGCGGGATCCCGATTTACGTGCAGCTAAAAGAGCAGATCAAAACCGCGGTTGCGGGGGGAGTGTTAAACCCCGGCGATCAGCTGCCGTCGGTGCGCGACCTGGCGGTGGCGCTGGTCGTCAACCCCAACACCATCGCCCGTGCCTACAGCGAACTGGAGCGGGAGGGGCTGCTCAGCGTCGAGCAGGGCAGGGGCACTTTTATCAGCAGCGTTGAGCCGGCGCTGGATGAAACGGAGCGGACCCTCATGGTCACCAACTTGATTGACCGGCTCCTGGTCGAAGCCTACCACCTCCGGGTTTCACCGCCGCGGCTCCGATCAATCTGGGAAGAGCGTTTTCAGGCCTGGCGCGAACGGCTGCAAAGAGAGCAAGAGAAGTAAGAGAAGAACAGCAGGAGAAGCAAGAACAGAAGAGAAGACAAATGGCAGGAGAGGCAAGAATAGCGGAAGAGGTAAGAATAGCAGGAGAGCAAATAGATAAGCAAGAAAGCAACGGGGCAAGAAAACAATAGAAGCAAGAAAGCAACGGGGCAAGAAAACAATAGAAGCAAGAAAGCAACGGGGCAAGAAAACAGGAGAGGAAAGAACGGCGGGAGAATCAAGAAAAGCAACAAAAGCAAGTCGAAGGGGGAGGTCAAAGGATGAGCCTGGCCGTGGAAACATGGTCCCTGTCCAAGAACTTCGGCGGTGCCAGGGTCCTGCACGAGATCAGCCTGGCGGTGCCCCGGGGCAGCGTTTTCGCCTTGCTCGGCCCCAATGGTTCGGGTAAGAGCACCCTGCTCAAGCTGCTGATCGGCCTGCAAAGCCCGTCCGCCGGCGGTGGGCTTTGCCTCGGGCTCGACATCCTGACCCGGGCGGAAGAGATCCGGGAAAAAGCGGGCTACTTGAGCGAAGAGCCCCGCTTCTACGGGTATATGACGGTCCGGCAGCTGCTGCGCTTCACCGGAGGCTTTTATCTCCGCTGGGACCGCGAGCTGGTCGAGCGCTGCCTGGAGCAGTTCGCCCTGCCGCCCCGGGCCAAGGTCCACGAGCTGTCCCAGGGGATGAAAAACCAGCTCGGCCTGATCCTGGCGCTGGCGCCCCGCCCGGAGTTGCTGATCCTCGACGAACCGACGACCGGTTTCGACCCGATCAAGAGGCGCCTTTTTTTCAGCATTATCATGCAGGAGGTCGCCGCGCGCGGTGTCACGGTGCTGATGACCTCCCACCACCTCGACGAGGTGGAACGCTCGGCAGACCACGTGGCCCTGCTCCGCGGCGGCCGCCTCATCCACACCGGCCCCATGGACGCGCTGCGCGGCGGGACGAAGGAAATTCGCGCCGTCTTCCAGAAAGATCCCCCGCCGGAGCTTTTCGAGCAGCCGGGGGTCAGCCGGGTGGAGCGCGAGGGCAAGGGCAGGGCGTACCGTATCTTCGTCACCGCCAACCTGGAAGAAATCTGGCAGGCCTGCGCCTCCCAGCCCCATTACGCCCTGGAGTCGATCGGCCCCGACCTGGAGGAGATATTCATGCGGTTCATCGGGGAGGTCAAAGCAAATGATTAATCTCGCCCTCTTCGGCAAGGAGCTCAGAGAAAACCGGGTCAAATTCTATCTTTGTTTTTTGGCCCTGGCCGTCCTGGCCGTGCTCCTGCCCCTGATTTACGGGCCGACCCGCGATTTTTTAAGCAAAATCATTTTTCTCGACGAATCAATCCGGCGGGGCATTGATTTCATCGGCGCCAGCTACAACAATTATGCCTGGAGCCAGTGGACGGCGAAAAACCTGCCCCAGCTGGCGACGCTGGCGGCGATTGTGCTGGGGATGGGCGTCATCGCCGGGGAGATCTCCTACGGCACCGCGCTCTTCCTCGCCAGCAAGCCGATCACCCGCCGCGAGATTTATACCACCAAGGCGGCGGCGGGGCTGTTCCTGCTGGCCCTGTGCGTCCTCGGCTCGACCCTGCTGTTTGTCCTGGTATCCGCCTGGAAGGGGTTTGCCCTCGATTACGGCGCCTTTATCCTTTCCGCTGTGATCACCTACGCCGGAGCCGTCTTGATCTACCTCGGCACGGCCTTTTTTTCCGGTCTCTTTTCAGAACCGGTTAAGGCCGGGGTCGCGGCGGCGCTCTTCTGGCTCGCCGCCTCCGTGCCGGGCTACTTCCCGAATGCGGCCCCGTTTTCGCTCTTTTACCAGATGAAAGCGGTCTCCTACTGGGTCTACGGCCAGAACCCGATTGTCCCCCTCGGGCTCTCCCTGGTTATCGCCGGCCTGCTCTACGAAGCCGGCGTCTGGCTCTGGAGCCGCCGCGAACTGTAATTTAGTTCATTTTGGTGCCAGGCACCAAAATGAACTTTTTCATGTGCGCCCGGCATGGCGCCTGGCGCGCCGCTTTTTGGACGGGCTGTTTCCATAGCGGGAAGGGGGAATCATTAAATTATGAATAAAGGCTGCCTTCCGCATCTTATCCTGCTCTTATTGGCCGGAGCGGCCCTGGCGGCGGCCATGGCCGCCGGCTGCACCCCGCAACCGCTGGAGCTGCGCCGCCCCTGGTCAGGCGGGGAGATCACGGTCATGGAAATCAAGAAAAACGGGTCGCTTTTGCTTTACTGCGAGATGCTGGTCGAGCAGACCCGGGACGAGCTCGTCTTTACCGTCGAACACCTCTCCAAGAACTACCCTCAAACCGTCCGGGTAATCCAGAACCCGGAGAGCATGCTGCCGAGGCGCACCGAATTTCTGGTGACGCGCAAAGAGGGCCCGGGCAGCGTGCTTGCCGAATACGGCGCAAAGGCCGTCCAGATTAAAAAGGATCTGCCGGGCGAGCAAGGTGAGAAGTCGCTGCGCCTGCCGGCGCCGCCGTATTTCGACAACGAACAATACATGCTCCTTGTGCGGGCGCTGCCGCTCGCGGAAGGCTGGAAAGGAAGCCTCAACCTGATCGTAATCCCAACCGGAGTCAAGGTTACTATCGGCCTCGAGGTGGTACGGCGCGAGCAGGTCACCGTCCCGGCGGGCACATTTGACGCTTACGTCGTGGAGCTGAAGCGGGCCAACCAGTGGACCTGGGTCGCCGTGGAGCCGCCTTACCCGGTGCTCAGGCATGAAAATAAAAATGCCGGCACCGTCATGGAGCTGGCCGAATTTTTCCCGCAGGGGCGGGATTGATGAAAGATAAAAGAGAATGCGGTTATGCTCGAGGACGGTAGGCCGCAATCCTCCCGCGGGGCGGGTTTGATACAAAATAAAAAAAACAGGAGGTTGATCGCATGCTTTTAACGACGGCGGTGGTTTTGCATGCCGACTACGAGGTGCTGGGGATCGTCATGGGCAACAAGGTGCGGGCGGCGCACGTGGGTAAGGATATTATGGCCGCCTTTAAAAACCTGGTCGGCGGGGAAGTAAAGCAGTATTCCGAGTTGATGCGCAAAGTGCGGCAGGCTGCGATGGATGAGATGGTGGAGGAGGCGAAAAAGCTGGGGGCGAACGGCATTATCGGGATCCAGTTCGCCTCGGCCCAGATTGCCAGTGGGATGGCGGAGATCATCGCCTACGGCACCGCGGTCAAGTTCTAGGGTGAAGCAGCGAGGACAGGCTGCTGCTTCATCAATGAAGTACAAGTCCCAAAAACAGCCGCCTGCCGGCCTGATTATCAAAACACCCGCCCGCCGGTAACCTTAACACGCCCGCGCTCCGGCCTGCGCCGCCGTGGAAATATTTTCGCGGAAATATTTTCGGAAATATTTTTAGCGCCGGCCAAACAAAGGTATTGCGTAAATAAGCACGGTAGTGTATAATTTACCCAGCAAAGTAGAACCGCTAAGGGCAAACCTGCTGAAAGGCAGGGACGCAAAGCCATGGATCCGTAACAGGATCGCCAGGCTGCCGGTCAGGAATATTTTCCAGGTTTCTCCCTGATGAGGCAGCTTTACGGCTGTCTCCTTTTTTTCCAAAGGGCAGGGGGGCGATTAACTAATCTCTCCCTGCCCGTCAAAAACCAGGGAAGCAGAGGGAAGGCCTTTCTGCTTCCTTAATTTTTTTCAAATGCTTCCTTAACTTACCACTGCGGCGATTTCGCGCGGCACCGTGGTTTCCAGGCTCTGGAAAAGACAGTAGTCGAGGTGGGGGAAGAGATTGTCCGCTTCCTCGAGCCGGTCCAGCCACTCCGCGTCGATCGTGCCGTCCCGCACCTGGCGCAGCAGGCTGCGGAACCGGACCAGGTGGTTCACGGCCCGCTGCCGGGCGTATTCCACCATCGTCCCCGAATTCATGATAAAGGGCCAGTCGCTGCTCTGGGCCAGCATCAGCTCCCGGGCGGCCTGGTTCAGGGCCCGCTTCTGCAGATCCTGCGCGTCCGGGTATGCGGTCGCCAGGGCGGTCATCTCCTCGGCGGCCCGGTGCAGGTGCCGGTAGATCCAGTCGTTTGTACCGTTCAGCCATACTTCGTGGTGCCCCTTGTCGCCCCAGCTCGACGGGTTGGGGCTGGCCAGCTGCAGCGGGAAGCCCAGGTCCAGGTACTCGCCCGGCGTGATCAGCTTCACGTGCTGCTGGTCGTAGGCGATCTTCCGGCACAAGAAATCGAGCCACTGCGGCCCCTCGAACCACCAGTGCCCGAAAAGCTCCGCGTCGTACGGCGAAACGATTACCGGCGGCCGCCCCATGATCGGGGCCAGGTATTTCACCTGCTGCTCCCGGTTGAACATGAAATTGCCGGCGTGGACGGCCGCCTTCTCCCGGGCCCGGTGCGGGTCGTAAGGCTCCTTGTATTCCAGCCCTTCGCAGGTGATCCGGTAGTATTTAATGCCCGTATCCGTGCGCATCCCCGGCGGGTGCAGGTGCGGGCCGACATAGTTCAGCGGCAGGTCGTAGGCGATATCGCGGTAAAACTCCCGGTAGTCGTAATCGCCGGGATAGCCTTCCTGGGCGCTCCAGACCTGCTTCGAGGTCTCGGGGTCCCTCCCGAACGCGGCCACCCCGCCCGGGGTTAAGATAGGGCTGTAGACCCCGTACTTGGGCCGCGGCGCCGCGTATAGGACCCCGTGCGTGGCCATGATAAAATACTGCAGGCCCAGCTCCCCGAGGATATGCTCCAGCCCCTGGAAGTAAGCGCACTCCGGCAGCCAGATGCCGCGGGGCGGCTCGCCGAAAAGCGCCGAATGGTAATGCACCGCGTTCGCCGCCTGCGCGTAGACCGCCTCCTTCTGCAGCCCCAGCAGCGGCAGGTAGGCGTGGGTGGAGGCGCAGGTGATCATCTCCAGGAAATTCTCCTCGGCCAGCTTGCGGAAGGCCCCCACCATGCGCCCCCCGTAGCGCCGGCAGTAAGCGGCTACGGCGTCGAAATGGTCCCGGTACATTGCGGCCAGCGGGGCGAAGGCGCCGTCCTCTTTCGTCCGCTCCACCTCCAAGCGCGCCAGGTTCTGCAGCCGCTGCAGGTAGCGCTCGTAGCGCTCCCGCAGCACGGGGTCCTCCATCATCGCCAGCAGCGTCGGCGAGAGCGAGAAGGTGAGGCGAAAGTTTACCCCGTCGCCGCGCATTCCTTCCATCACCATGAGGAGGGGAATATAGCATTCCGTCAGCGCCTCGAAGAACCACTTCTCTTCCAGCGAATATTCATGCTCCGGGTGCCGCACGTACGGCAGGTGAGCGTGCAGGATCAGGGCCAGAAATCCTTGAGCCATAAATGAAAACTCCTCCTTCGCCTTCATCTTTAAATTCAGGTAACATCAATAACTTAATAAATGGTGCCAGGCACCATAACTTAATAACTTTCATAACTTAACAAACGGTGCCTGGCACCATTTATTAAGTTATGCTAGACGCGCTGCTTGCGGCGCCTGAACATTTCCGGGGAGCTGAGGTGGTAGAGGGAGATGCGGCGGTAGAGTTTCCGCGCCTTCCAATCCGGCAGCTGCCATGCCTCGTCGATGATGTCGCTCAAACCGTCCCGCGGCGTCCGCACGGCGTTGGAACGCAGCACCGGCCGAAAAGCGCCCTCGGGCATCCGCCAGCCCAGCTCGGCATGGTAGACCCGGTCCGATTCCGTCACCGGCAGGTACCAGTTGTCGGCCTCGCTCCGCAGGGCCACGTCGGAAAAACTTTCCACGGTCTCCTCCCGGAACCAGTCATGCTTGTAAACCCTCAGCATCGGGGCGGCGTTTTCCCACCTGGCGTCGCCCGCCTCCTGACGCAGGCGCTCCCGGGTCGGCAGGCTCACCTCCCAGTAAGCGAAAAGACAGTAGGGATCGCGCGGCAGGATCACCAGCCGGTCTTCCCCGTAATAGGCGGGGATTGCTTCGCCGCGGTTTAAATAATCCTGGAGTGGATTGATCATTATTTCGCCTCCGGTCTATTTATTTGGCTAAAAGATAATTGCCGTGTTTTGCCGGGAATAAAAAAAGGAAATTACTCAACAGGTATTATGCCCGTTCTGAAAGATAATATATCCGCTTAGGGGCTTGCGGGCTTACTGGCTTACGGGCGGCGATGAACAGAATAAAAAGCCCTCCCGGGGGCAAGCTAACCTTGATTTTTTATGAAAATTTAACCGGATCGGAGGCGCTTTGCCGCATGTTGGTGGGACTGGCTACATTTGAGTACCTCCCCGTCAGGGTGGGCGGCCTGGCCGAAGCGGTCACCGCGCTGGGAGAAGCCTTGAGCAAAGAGGACGAAGTATACGTCTTCATGCCTTCCCACGGGCTGACCAAAACGGTCCCCCCCGAACTCGACCTCAAAAAATATGCCGACTTCCGGATCACGGTGGGGGACCGCATTTACCCGATCAGCGTCTTCCAAGCCTGGCGTCACGGGGTCAGGATATTCCTCTTCAGCAACGAGGTGATGGACCATCCCGAAGTCTACCATCCCCGCAAGATCTTTATCCAGAAGCTGGTCCATTTCACCAAGGCGCTGCCCGGCCTGATCAACCTGCTCCTCAAAAAAGAAGAGCGCAAACCCGGCGTGATGCATATCAACGACTGGCACTGTGTCTTCGCCGGAGCGCTGGTGAAAAAGTATTTTCGGATCCCCTTCATCTACACCATCCACCGCATCTGCCGGGAGCGCATGTCGGTGCAGGAGCTGAACGAAGTAAACTTAGGCGAACTGGTCGACAACCGCTACCTCGAAGGAGAGATGTTCAATATCGAGGTTTTCGGCGCGCACCAGTGCGACTACCTCACCACGGTCAGCCATTCCTACCTGGACGAAGAATGGCCCAGCTTCTTCAGCTCGTTCCAGGGCAAGGTGACCTACGTCTGGAACGGCACCGACGCCCGCTTTTGGGACCCTGCCTTGCTCAAATCAGCCGCGCTGCCCCGCGAGGAGCGGCGCAAAAAAGCGCTCGCCGATAACGGTCTGGCCGACGGCTATTTCTTCTTCAACGTGGGGCGCCTCGACGCGGCGCAAAAGGGGATCGACGTGCTGCTCGACGCCTTCGACCAGGTCATGCGCGGCTACGCCGAAGGGGCGGAAAAGGTGCGCGACAAGATGCGCCTGGTGCTGCTCGGCTCCGGGGACCCGCTCCTGGAGGCCGAAGCGCGGGATCTGGAAAAACGCTACCCGGAGAACGTCAAGGCCATCCTCAAGTACCTCGGTCGGGAGGCGACCAGGGAATTTTACGGGGCGGCGGACTTCTGCCTGATCCCCTCCAACTTCGAGCCTTTCGGCCTGGTCCAGCTCGAGGCCATGTGCATGGGCTGCATCCCGATCGGCACCAGGGTCGGCGGGATTAACGACACCGTCCACAGCGTCGACGACCACCCGGAGAAGGCGACCGGCCTGCTCGTGCCCAGGCGCGACGCGGCGGCGCTGGCCCGGGCCATGGTCAAGATGGCCCTGATGCTGCACCAGGAGCCGCAGCGGATCGACTTGATGCGCCGCAACGGCCGGATCCATGTGATCGAAAATTTCAACTGGGACCGGGCCGCTGCGCGCTACCGCATGGTCTACCAGAACATGGGCACGCTGAAGCTGCCCTTCGTTTCCTACGCCGAGCCGTATTAGAGTCAGAGGTCAGAAATCAGGAGCCAGGAGCCAGAAGCCAGAAGCCAGAAGCCAGAAGCCAGAAGCCAGGAGCCAGGAGCCAGAAGCCAGAAGCCAGGAGCCAGGAGCCACAGCCAGAAGCCAGAAGCCAGAAGCCAGAAGCCAGGAGCCAGGAGCCAGGAGCCAGGAGTCAGGAGCCGGAAGCCGGAAAGCTGGAAGCAGGAAAACCTCCTATTGATCATGCATTCTGACTCCCGGGCGCTCGAAGGCCTGAATCGCAACCTGAATTTTTCCTATTCAATTTCCTTGGATGCGGAGGTGTTTTTTCCTTGCCTGAATTTCGCCAGGACTTGATCTCGGGGCAGTGGGTCATTATTGCCACCGACCGGGCCAAGCGGCCCGAAACTTTTGCCTGCAAGGCGGCCGGCGAGACCGACCACGCCGCGCTGCCTTCGCGCGTCGCCAGCTGCCCTTTCTGCGCGGGGAACGAATCGTTCACCCCGCCCGAAGTGCTGGCCCTGGGGCGCCGCG
>JAGUZX010000056.1 GCA_020060545.1 Desulfovibrio sp.
GGAGCGGGTGCTCCGCCGCCCCTGGGCCGTCATCGCCGCGGGGGCGGCCGTGACCCTGGCGGGGGTGCTGTTGTATCCCCTGCTGGGGACAAACCTTTTCCCGACCCCCAAGGAATCTTCATTTTCGATCGAGGTCGCCCTGCCGCCCGGGGCGACGCTCTCGCAGACCGATCAATATGTATCCCAACTGGAGGCAATCCTGGCGGAAACAGACGGGGTGAGCTTCTTTACCAGCCACGTGGGCGAAACGGAGTTTTTTGGCCTGCCGATCAGCGGCGGCGTGGCCAACCAGGCCCGGATCAAGGTCTCAACGGATCCGGGCCGGCGCCAAAGTTTTACCGCGATTATGAGCGAAGTGAAAGCGAAAGCGGGTGCGCTGCCGGGCGAAGCCAGGGTTACCTTCACCAGGGAATCGCTGCTGGACATTACGGGGCTGGACTCGAACCTGGAGCTGGTGATCGAGGGGGAAAGCCTGGAGCAGGTGCGTGAAATCTGCAGCCGGCTGGTTGCACGGCTGGCGGCGCTACCTTCCATGGGCGACGTGAAATCGGTCCTGGAGGAAACCAGGCCGGAAATTCACGTGCACCTGGATCACCGCCGGGCGCTGCAAAAAGGGGTCACCGTCTACCAGGTCGCCACGGTGCTGCGGCAGGCCATGGAAGGCCTGCCGGTGGCCCGCATCGATACGGGCGGGGACGGCGGCATCCTGAACCTGGTGCTCGGCTTGCAGGACGGCGAAATCGGCAGCCTGGACGACCTGGAGAAGATCGGCTTCTATTCGCCCTCCGGCGCCTTCCTGCGGCTGGGGGAAGTGGCCACCTTTACCCGGGGTTTCGGCCCCGCCAGCATCCCGCGGGAAAACCAGCGGGTGGTGGGGATCGTGCAGGCGCAATACTTTGGCGACCTCGGCGGGGCGGCCAAAGAGGCGCTGCAGGCCGTGGCGGAGATGAACCTCTCGCCCGGCTGCGGCGTCCGGGCGACGGGGACCGCCAGCCTGATGCGCGAAGTATTCGAAGAGCTGTGGCTGGTTTTATTCCTGGCCGCCCTGCTGGTATACCTGGTCATGGCGGCCCAGTTTGAGTCGTTCCTGCACCCCTTCATGATTATCTGCAGCCTGCCGCTTGCCTTCACGGGAGCGGTCCTGGCGCTGCTGGCCACGGGGAACAGCCTCAGCGTGCCGGCGCTGATCGGTGCCGTGGTCCTGGCCGGCATCCTGGTCAACGACGGCATCATCATGGTCGATTTGATCAACCAGAAAAGGCGGCTGCACGGCGTGCCCCTGCGGGAAGCGATCATCGAAGGAGCAGCCGCGCGACTGCGCCCGATCCTGATGACCACGATTACCACCGTCCTGGGCCTCGTCCCGCTCGCCCTCGGCCTCGGCCAGGGCAGCCAGCTCCAGGCGCCGATGGCCATCGTGATTATCGGCGGCCAGATTTCCGGCACGGCGCTGCTGCTGTTCGTGATCCCCGCCATTTACCACCTCACCGGCAAGGATTGAAGTATGCACGCCTCAATCCAAAATATGTCATACGTTAAGGGGTCTGACCCCTTAACTTATTTGCCGTGAAACAGCGGTTTGCGTTTTTCGAGGAAAGCCTCGACGCCTTCCTTTTTATCATCCGAGGCGCACGCCAGGGCGTGCAGGTATGATTCGTGGGCCAGGCCTTCGTTCAAGCCAACCTCGAGCGAACGGTTCACCGCTTCCTTGGCATACTGCAGCGCCAGCGGCGGCTTGGCGGCCAGCCCCAGGGCCAGCTTCTTCACTTCTTCCATCAAATTTTCCGGGGCGGCAAGGCGGTTCACCAGGCCGATCCGGCAGGCGGTTTCGGCGTCGACCATCTCGCCGGTGAGCACCATCTCCATCGCCCGGCCGAAGCCAACCAGCCGCGGCAGGCGCTGGGTGGCGCCGTCACCGGGGATGATGCCTAAGTTCACCTCGGGGGAGCCCATCATGGCGCCGGTGGAGGCGACGCGCAAGGTGCAGGCCAGGGCCAGCTCGAGGCCGGCGCCCAGGGCAAAACCGTTGATCGCCGCGATCACCGGGATCGGCATTTCGGCGAGCATGTTGAACACTTCCTGGCGGCGCCTGGTCTGCTTGCGGCCGAGCACAAAATCGCGCCCCTGCAGCTCCTTGACGTCCGCCCCGGCCATGAAAGCCTTGTCCCCTTCGCCGGTAATGATCAGGACCTTGACGGTTTCGTCTTTTTCCACCGCGGCAAAGGCCAGGGCCAGCTCCTCGACGAGGTCGTTGGAAAGGGCGTTCCTGACCTCCGGGCGGTTGATCGTGATCGTGGCCAGCGGCGCCGCCTTTTCATACTTGAGCAGCGTAAACATGGTTACCTCTCCTTAAGTTAAGGATAAAATGATCAAGGGCCGGGGGAAAGCGCCGTTCACGCTCCCCCCGGGTTCTCGCGCAACAGGTTGGCCCGGCATCCCGGGATTAGACAAAAGCGGCGACGCCCAGCTCGATGTTGCCGATGATCAGCTGCTGGATTTGCGAGGTCCCCTCGTAGAGGGTGCCGACCCGGGAGTCACGGTAAATCCGCTCCAGGGGGTACTCGCCCGAAAAGCCGTAGCCGCCCAGCACCTGGATCGCGTTGTAGGCCACCCGGTTCACCATCTCGGTGCAGTAATACTTGGCCATCGACGTTTCACGGGTATTGGGCATTTTTTTGTTCTTCAGGTGGCCGGCCCGGTAAACGAGCAGCCGGCCGCATTCGATATCCACGGTCATATTGGTGATTAGCTGCTGCACCAGCTGGTGCGCCGCGATCGGTTTCCCGAACTGGATTCTCCCCTTGGCATACTGCTTGGCGGTGTCCAGCGCCGCCTGCGCGGCGCCCACGCAGCCCGAGGCCACCGTGAACCGCCCGTTGTCGAGAGCGGAAAGGGCCACCCGGAAACCCTGGCCCTTCTCGCCGAGCATGTTTTCCTTGGGCACCCTGGCGTTGTCGAGGATCAGTTCGGCGGTATTCGAAGCACGCAAGCCCAGCTTGTCGTGGATATCCCGGGTCGAAAATCCGGGGGTGCCTTTTTCAACGATGAAGCAGGTAATCCCCCTGGCCCCGGCGCTCTTGTCGGTTTTGGCAAAGACAAGGGCCAGGTCCGCAATCCCCCCGTTGGTAATCCACATCTTGTTGCCGTTCAGGATGTAATAATCGCCGTCTTCTTCGGCGGAAGTCGCCAAGCTTGCCGCATCGCTCCCGGCGTCCGGCTCGGTCAGCCCGAAGCAGCCGATCAGCTTCCCGGCGGCCAGCCCGGGCACATACTTTTGTTTTTGCGCCTCGTTGCCCCAGGCCAGGATCGTCTTGGTCACGAGCGAAATCTGGACCGAATAGGTGCCCCTGATCGAACTGCAGCCGTAGCTCAGCTCTTCGGCCACGATGGCATGGGTGATGCTGTCCATCCCCCCGCCGTCGTATTCTTCCGGTATGGCCGTCCCGACAATCCCCACGCCGCCCATCTTCTTCCATACATGGTGGGGAAATTCCGCCGCCTTGTCCCACGCGGCGGCATGCGGGGTAATCTCCTTGGCCACAAAGTCGCGCACCATTTTGCGGACGGCTTCCTGTTCCGGGGTTAAATCAAAATTCATCTCTACACCTCCTGAAGTATGACAATGATGGATTAGCGCAACTGCATCGGCGCCGGGGGATCCTGGGTATAATCGTAAAAGCCTTTCTTGCTCTTCCGGCCCAGGAGACCGGCGTGGACCATCTTTTCAAGAAGGTAACAGGGGCGGTAACGGGGGTCGCCGAGCTTTTCGTAAAGGGTCCGCGTCTTGGCCAGGTGGGTATCGATACCGATCAGGTCGATCAGCTCGAGCGGACCCATTGGCTGGTTGGCGCCCATTTTCATCGCCTTGTCGATATCGCCGACGCCGCCGATCCCTTCGCTCAGCACCCATACCGCCTCGTTGAGGAGGGCGGCCAGCACCCGGCTGGCGATCCCGGCGATCCCTTCCTTGGCCGTCACCACCGGTTCCTTGCCGAGAAATGCCGCAAATGCCCTGGTCCGCTCCACGACATCAAAGTCGGTGGCGAGGCCCGGCATAATTTCCACCAGCCGCATCACCACGGCGGGATTGAAGAAGTGCATGCCGACCACCCGGTTGGGGGTTTTGACGGCCGAGGCGATTTCGGAGATCGAGCAGGCCGTGGTATTGGTGGCCAGGATTGCCTGCGGGGCGGTGATCCGGTCAAGCTCGGCAAACACCTTTTGCTTGGCGCCGACATCCTCGATGATCGCTTCGATCACAAAATCGGCGCCCGCCGCCGCGCTCAAATCGGTGGCGGTGCTGATGCGGCTGAGGATTCCCTTGACCTCGTCGGCGGTAATCTTCCCTTTCTCCACCCTGGCGTTGAGCCCTTTTTCAATGTTGGCGACGCTGCGGCCGGTAATCGAGGCGTCAACGTCGGCCAGCGTGACCTGGATCCCGTTTTGGGCCATCAGCTGGGCGATCCCGCCGCCCATGATGCCCGCTCCCAAAACAAATCCCTTTTTAATCTCCATGCCTTAACCTCCTACTTAAAAAATTAATTATATACCGTCAAGTCCCGTTCCATCGCAGATTACGGGCAAGGTATACCTCGCCTATATAGCAAGATCCCTCAAAGTTTAATTCAGCCTTTCCACGACGATGGCCAGGCCCTGCCCCCCGCCCACGCACGCGCTCACCAACCCGAGCGTCTTGTTGTATGTTTTCAGCGCGTAAAGCAGGGTGGTCAGGATCTTCGTCCCGGTGGCGCCCACGGGATGCCCCAGGGCGATCGCCCCGCCGTGCACGTTGACCTTGTCCCGGTCCCATTTCATCTCTCTCTCGACCGCGAGGTACTGCACGGCAAAAGCCTCGTTCAGCTCAATCAGGTCAATCTCTTCCAGCTTCACCCCCGCCCTGGCCAGGGCCACCGGCACGGCCGCCACGGGCCCGATGCCCATATACTTGGGATCCACCCCGGCCGCGGCGTAACCGCGGATCGCCGCCAGCGGCGCAACCCCCAGCTCTTTGGCCTTCGCTTCGTCCATGATCACCATGGCCGAAGCGCTGTCGCAGAGCGCGCAGCTGTTACCCGCCGTGACGGTCCCTTCCTTGAGAAACACGGGGGGCAGCTTCGCCATCCCCTCCAGGGAAGCGTCGTCCCGCGGGATCTCTTCCTGGTCCACGGTGACGGTTTTCTTTTTCTCCACGACCTCGATCGGCAGGACCTCTTCCTTGAATTTCCCTTCGCGGATCGCCTTGACCGCTTTCCGGTGGCTTTCCAGGGCGAACCGGTCCTGCTCCTGCCGGCTGATGGCGTACTTTTCCGCCAGCAGTTCGGCCGTATTGCCCATCAGCATGCCCGCCAGGGGGCACATAAAGCCGTCTTTGTGCAGGCCGTCGTAGGCGGTCATATCGCCCATCCGCGCTCCCCAGCGCGCCCGGTCCATCAGGTAGGGCACGTTGGAAGCCGATTCTGTTCCCCCGACGACCACTGCGCCGGCGTCGCCGCAGATAATCGACTTGGCGCCCTGGATCGCGGCCTGGAGGCTCGACGCGCAGCGCACGTTAACCGTATAGGCGGGAACTTTAACCGGCAGCCCCCCTTTCACCGTGGCCAGGCGGGCCACATTGGGGCCAATCCCGGCCTGCCAGCCGCACCCGAATACCAGCTCATCCACTGTTTCGCCCGGAATACCCGCTCTCTTGACCGCTTCCCGCACTACGGCGGCCCCCAGTTCAGGAGCACCCAAACCGCTTAACCCGCCGCCAAACCTTCCTCCGATCGTTCTTACCGCGCTGACGATAACCGGTTTCCCCATGCCCCTTTCCCGAAAGAAATCTTCTTCCGGGGAATCCCTCCTTTTTTGCATAGATTGATTTGCCTTTCACCCGCAGTCCGGGCGAATTACAACCTAATCAAAATAATCCAAAAATACCCCGATTTTACGGATAAACTTTTATATATATTCGGTTCAAGCGCGGAAAAAACCTTTTTACGGTTGAGAAATTTACCCGGCCACATGTTTTTAAGTTATGGTGCCAGGCACCATTTATTAAGTTATTGGCGCTTCTTTTTCATGGAGCGGCGAACCGGCATCAAAGCCGCTCAGGCGGTTGAATAGGCGCAGGTATTGGAGGGCGTTGGTGGTGGTTAAAAATTCGCGGCGCACTTTCTCTCGCCCGGCTGCGGCAAAGTGCTGGGCCACGGCGGGATTGCGCAACAGCGTGAGCACTTTTTCGGCGCAGTCCTCCACTGTTTCAACCAGGTAGCCGTTGACCCCGTCCTCGATCTGCAGCTTGATCCCGCCGACGTTGCCGCCGATCACCGGCGTGCCCTTCCAGAGCGCCTCCGCCACCGTGAGCCCGAACCCCTCGCGGAGCGATTTCTGGATCACAATATCCGAGGCGGTCTGGAAGGCGTTTACTTCGAGGCCGGTGATCCCGTTGAAGTTGGTGACAATGGTGATGTCGTAATCTTCACCGGCCCGGCGCAGTGTGTGGTAGAGGTAATCCCACCCCTCCGGGTCGTCGGAAGCCATGGAGCCGACCAGGGCCAGCTGGACGCTGGGGAACTCTTTTTTGACGATCTTGTAAACCTCGATCACCCCGAGCGGATCCTTCCAGGGGTCGAACCGGGAAACCTGGCTGATCAGGGGGCGGGTGCCGTCCACACCGAAGCTGCAGATCATCCCCCGGGCCTGCTCCCGCTCCAGGTGGATGTTTTTCGGGCTGAGGGGATCGATCGAAGGGGTGATCAGGGTGAGGTTGTTCAGGCTGGTGCCTTCCTTGACGAAATCGCGCATGGTAAAGATGGTGGCGTCGTACTGCCGGATGTAACGGTATAAAAAGTCCCAGTACTGCGGGTTGGGCGTGGAAGTGTCGATGTGGCAGCGCCAGATCCAGCGGGTCCGCCCGCCGTCTTTCCGGTAGTCCACCAGGGCCGCCGGCTGCGGGTCGTGCACGACGATGAAATCGTAGTCCCAGTATTCCAGCGCCGCGGCGTTTTTCCGGTTGTAGTTAAGGTAGATATCGATTGCCGCGCTGCTCAGTTCCCCTTCCTGCCCCTGCAGCCGGTTGTGAAACAACTTGGTGACCTGGTAAAAATCGAGGTCGGCTTTGATTACCCACCAGTCCAGCTCCACCCCCAGGTCTTTCAGCAGGGGCACCAGTGAATGGAGCTTTTCGGCAACCCCGCCGCCAAATGCGGTGGCGTTGATCATGGCCGCTTTTTTTCCTTTAAGCCGGCCGGCCAGGTATTGAATCTCCCCGGCAACCTCATCATCCAAAAATTGGCGGTAGTCGTCGAACCTTTTTACCGCGGTCTGCACCAGTTCCATGAAAGTGCTCCTTTTTGTTTAGTGGAAATCCCCGCCAGCCGGGGGGTTATTAGTAATCATAGCTTATCCTTTTTAACTCCATTAACAGTGAGGGGTTGGATCTTTGAGCATTTAGGCGCGCCCTTCTTCAAATTTATAACTGCTTATTTCAACCCCCGGTTTGGGTGAGAATCAGGGTAAGGGGGGAATATATTTCATTCCTTAGCGCGGTCTGCCGGCAAATGAGGTTTTTATCACTTCCAACCTCTCACTTCTCACCTCTCAACCGGGCATGGCGGGAAAAGATCTGGTTATATTAGATAGTATGGAAAACTTGGGGCCAACTATTCTGGACCGGGCCAAAAGCAGAATCCTCTTCCGGGTCTTCGCCCGCAACCGGCCCGGCGTAACCCTGCTGCTGAAAACAAAAGAGAAGCAAATCGAAATTCCCATGACCCGGGAAAAGGCCGGCCTCTACAGCGCCATCGTTGAAGGGCTGGGTCTGGAGGTGCGCTACAAGTACCGCCTGGAAGGGGAGGGGGCATTCCCGGATCCGTATTCCCACTACCAGCCCGAAGGGGTGCACGGCTACTCCCAGGTGGTGGACCATAGCGCCTACCGCTGGCAGGACGAAGGGTGGCCCGGGATCGACTGGGAAAAGGCGATTGTTTACGAGCTGCACGCCGGCGCCTGCAGCGAGGCGGGCACCTTCCGGGGCGCGGCGGAGAAGCTGGACTACCTGGTGGAGCTGGGGATCAACACGGTGGAGCTGATGCCGGTGACGCAGACCCCGGGACGCTGGAACTGGGGCTACGATGGGGCCAACCTCTTCAGCGTCAACCACAACTACGGCACCCCCGGCGACCTCAAATACTTCGTCGACAGCTGCCACCGCAAAGGGCTGGCCGTGCTGCTGGACGTCGTCTACAATCATTTCGGGCCCGAGGGGAACTACCTGCCTCTTTTCGGCCCCTATTTTACCGAAAAGCACAAGACACCGTGGGGCGCGGCGGTCAACTTCGACGATGCGGGCTGCACGATCGTGCGCCGGATGGTCCTGGACAGCGTCCGCTACTGGCTCGAAACCTACCACTTCGACGGGCTGAGGCTGGATGCGGTGCATGCGATCAAAGACGAAAGCCCCCGGCACATCTTGCAGGAAATCGCCGCGGCGGCCGGGGAGATCTCCCGCGCGCGCGGCCGCAAGGCGGTGATCATCGCCGAGACGGACGAAAACGACGCGCGCTTGATCAACCCGCCCGCCAACGGCGGTTTTGGCATCGACGCCCAGTGGATGGACGACTTTCACCACACTGTCCACACCGTCCTGACGGGGGAGGACAAAGGCTACTACGCCGACTACGGGGATATCCGGGGCCTGGAGAAGGTTTTCCGGAACTACCTCTATACGGGGGAATACTCGCGTTTCTGGAAGAAAAACCGGGGCACGGACGGGTCGCAAAACCCGGGGCGCCAGTTCATGGTAGCCGTGCAGACCCACGACCAGGTCGGTAACCGGGCCCGGGGCGAGCGGCTGGCGCAGCTGGCCGGCCTGCCGCACGCGAAGGCGGCGGCGGGGCTGCTCTTCATGGCGCCGTACATCCCGATGCTCTTTATGGGCGAGGAATACGCCGAGGAGAAGCCGTTTCTTTTTTTTACAGACTATATTGACCCCGATCTGAAAAAAGAGGTTTCAGAGGGGCGGAAAAAGGAATTCGCCGAGTTCGGCTGGGGAGAGGTCCCCGACCCGGAAGACGATCAAACCTTTTACCGCTCCAAGCTGACGCCGCGCGAACAATGGCGGCCGCACCAAGAGCAGATGTTTCACTATTACCGGGACTTGATCCGGCTGCGCCGGGAGCACCCGGCGCTGAAATTGCCGCAGAAAAAGGGCACGGCGGTAAAAGTCGACCCGGAGCGCAAGCTGGTGGAAGTGAGGCGGGAAGGCGGCGGCGCATGCGTGACGGGGCTGTTCAACCTGGGACGGGCCGGAGTGGAAATCGGGGTCCGGGAGGGGCGGCGCGTCTTCGACTCGGAGCGGCCGGAGTACGGCGGCGGCCAAGCAGCAGACCCTTCCACCTTGAAACCCGGCCAGTTCATTCTCCTGGAAACATGAAACCTAACTCTTTGCTGGCTCAAACACTTCCAACTAATTCAGAAACCTCCCATGCTTTTCTTTCATCCTTCCAGTATGTATAGTGAAAAGGAATGCGAAGAATAATACAAGCTCATCTATGAGGTAAATGACTAGATATGCCACGAGAAGCAAGATAAAAACCAGATGCTAAATGGATAACAGGCTACCAACGATGACCAGACAATAGGAAACCCGGCTGTACAGGGTAGCTCAATCAAGGTAACACCCAAAGCTATGACGGCAGTGGCACCAGCTGTACCTACCAGTTTGCGTCGGCTCATGATGCGCCGTATGCCCTTAGGCGATGATGCTCACCAGTGCAAAACGTGGCCCCGATCAGAAATGCGCACAACGTTGTATAGGCAAGTATCCTCACTTTCCTACTACCAGCGATGCTACTCATGGGATGAATCCGCCAGCCTCAGGTGAGCTGCGGTGCATATGCCGCAGCTCTCGTTTGCTTGACGCAGTTTTGTCTCTTTATTAAGAGATACTACTCAATGCCAAAGTTTGCCGCCAGATAGTATCTGGGAGAGGTTTCTTGGATGGGCTTGTCAAAGTCGGAGAGGAGATAGATTACAATGCGATACTTTCCACGCGGTAATGCACCGTAGTACCACTCCCAGTCATAGCCCATCTCGTTGGGTAGATAGCCCGACCACTCTGTACGACCATTTCCAAAGCGCTCCAGCTTTTCTTGTGTATACACACGGCGATCCCAATCCTCTTGAGACCACTCGACATCGGGCAGTGGATTCACCTTGAGCCACTTCCCTTTGCTGTACACCTCCAACGCATACCACGCGCCGTAGAAATAGTCATCCCTGTCCGTCGTGTTGTGGAAGACAATTTCCAGCCCCGTGGGCGTGACGGTTTCTTCCTTGACCTCTATCCAGATACCGTCCAATGTATTGACCGCTTCATAGGACGACGGCTCGCTTCTTCTATCGCTACAGCCAGCGAGGAACAGTGGCATGAACAAAAGCAAGGAACAAAAATGCCATATGCTCTTTTTCACTGTCTGTATCACCTCTCTCTTTTTAATACAAGCTAAGTCCAAAATCTCTCGTAACATTTTGTGCTTTGGTATATACACTGTAGCCGCTAGCTGTACCTCTATGGATACCCGATATCCAGTTGTTTCCCGTTCTTGTGCTTATAACAATTCCACCGCTGTCACCGGAAGCTCTATTGTAATTTGCAGCAATAAAGTCGGTATAGGTTCAAGAATGAATAACTTATAGACTGAACTGTTCCAGTCGTTCCCTTTGTTGCCTTCCCAACCATAGTTACAGGGTGGCCTTGTGCCAGATTTGCATCAATGCCAGAGCGGAGCGTTCCACCTATGAAAACATAAGTTGTATTAGTTTTTGTGTTTGTCCAAGAAACATAATCCACCCAACGGGAGCCATTCCAGTACTGAAGATATAAGGTCACTTTAATTTCCTCTACTACAGAAGAAGTCCGGGTCCAACCCGCGACGGCAAGGTCCTTCAATAATAGATGGAGCTCGAATAAGAATATAAAGTTTCTGTGTAATAGTTTAGCGTTGCTTTGTGCACACCTCTTGTCCTGTAATAATAGCCCCAAGGCACCCCTTCTATAGCCACGTTAATATAAGCCATGGTGTCGTTTTCTCTGCTGCTTGTCCAGGATTTAATATCCTGCCACCTGGAACCGTCCCAGGCCTGCAGGTAGACTGTTACACTGACCCAGTCAACAACCGAATAGGTCTGAGTTTGAGCATCAATAACGAAAGTGCCATTTGCAGTTATGGTTAAGCTGGTGTTATACCTCCTGATGAGATAAGCGGCGTCCGGGGTAATTTCTGAAGCTGCCAGCGCCAAATGAGTATGAAGAAAAACTATACTCGCTATTACCGCTAGAACAATCATTTTTCTAAATATGTATTTCATAGTTTTTCCTCCCTTATTTAACCTTCTACTATATAAAACAACTGAACTGGAAAAAGGTTCACAGTTTAGCAGGAAATTTTTTAGAAAAATATAATTAATTAGTTATCAGGGAGGAAAGCTAATGAGCCAAGACCGGTATAAAGAGAGATATATAATTGTTACCACCGGGAAGTTTTCAAGATTATTTTATCGATAACCAAAGATTGAAGCTTTAATTGAAACCTATGAAAGCAGCAAGTCGGTTCAACTTAAAACCAGACGCCCCCGTAAAAAGCTTTTGATAAAGATAGCGGTATCCGTGGCTGTAGCCTTGATTTTTCTTATAGCGATCAGCTTTACCAGCATCGGGGAAGCGCTGCCCGCTAGCTTTCCGTTAAGAAACTTCTTCAGAAAGCTAGTCAGCGAAACCCAAATGATCATCCAA
>JAGUZX010000061.1 GCA_020060545.1 Desulfovibrio sp.
ATTTCAGTCACCTCCCGCCGCGGCGCATCCACGAATACGCCGACCTTTTCCAGTTCACAAGGAAGCAGGTCAACGATACGTTTAGCCGCATCGACGGCGATCCTTCTCTTGCTTTCGGCAAAAACAAACCCTACCGCGTTAGCCCCGGCTGCAACACAGGCCAGGGCGGCTTCGGGAGAAGTGAGGCCGCAAATTTTTACCCACATCCCGCTCAGGCCTTCCTTTTTTCCGTCCGGCCCAGCAGCTCTTTCAGCTTACCGCACGGATCATGGGCCCGCACCAAGGTCTCGCCGATCAGGACCGCCTTAACCCCTGCCGCTGTAAGCATTAAGATATCCTCCCGGGAGGAGATGCCGCTTTCGCTCACCAGGAGCACCTCTTCAGGCACAGCGCCGGCCAGTTCCAGGGTCGTGGAAAGGCTCACCTTAAAAGTTTTCAGGTTCCGGTTATTGATCCCGATGATGCACGCCCCTGCTTCTACGGCCCGGTTTAATTCGGTGCGGTTATGCACCTCCACCAGTGCGTCCATGCCGAGGGAAGCAGTAAGTCTCAGCAGCCGCCTGAGGGCCCCGTCATCTAAAATCGACACAATCAGCAGCACGGCGTCCGCCCCGATGGCTCGCGATTCAAACACCTGGTAACCGGCGATAATGAAATCCTTCCTGAGCACGGGAAGGCGCGATGCTTTTTTAACCAGGGCGATGTACTCCTTGCGCCCTTTAAAATAACGCTCATCGGTCAGGACCGAGATTGCCCCGGCTCCACCCAATTCGTAGGCGTTGGACAACTTTTCCGGATCAAAATCCGCACAAAGCAAGCCCCTTACGGGCGAAGCACACTTGATCTCGGCGATAACCGCAATTCCCTGGCCGTTGCTCAGGCTTCGCCTAAAACCCCTCGGCGGTTCAATATCGTCCAGCTTTTTGATTAGAGCACCAAGCGGGAGAGCTTTTTGGGCCCTTTCCACTTCTCCTTTCTTATGACGCACGATCTTTTCAAGCAGCATACCGTTCAGGCGGACGGTGAAGGCCTCTCCGCCCCTGCCTCCTCTCCGGCAACCTTGTTAGTATATTGATGTAGAATTTCGAGCTTCCGCAGGGCCTCACCCGAACGAATCGCTTCCCGGGCCAGCTTTATCCCTTCAGCAAGGTCCTTCGCCTTGCCTGCCGCAAACAGCACGGCCGCCGCGTTGACCACGACTACATCTTGCTTAGGCCCCGGCTCCCCTTTCAGAATACCCAAGGTTAGCGCTGCATTCTCCCGGGGATCTCCCCCGCGCAGCTCAGCCGCTGTTGCCATGGGGATGCCAAGCATCTCGAGATCGATCTCGTAAGTGCTGATTCTGCTGTTTCTAATCTCCGAGACCTTGGTCGGCCCTAGCGTTGAGATTTCGTCCAGGCCGCCCGCCCCGTGCACTACCAGAGCGGCATCAGCGCCCAACCTTAACAAGACCTCCGCGAGGAGCTCCGTAAGGCCGGGGTCGTAGACACCCATGAGTTGAATTGGGGCGCTTGCGGGATTGGACAGCGGTCCGAGAAGGTTAAATACCGTCCTGATGCCGACCTCTTTCCTGGGCCGAATGGCGTACTTCATCGCGGTATGAAAAGCCGGGGCAAAAAGAAAACCTATCCCCGTTTCATCGATACACCTTGCCACAGCAACGGGGGAAAGGCTTATCTTTACCCCGAGTGCCTCCAGCACGTCGGCGCTGCCGCATTTACTGGATACAGAGCGGTTGCCGTGTTTGGCTACAGGTATACCGCAAGCGGCCACAATGAAGGCCGCGGTCGTCGAAATGTTAAAGGTGTGCATCATGTCGCCGCCCGTACCGCAGGTGTCCACAAGGCCATCCTTAGACGGTTTTACCTTTAAAGCCTTGGCCCGGATCGCCTTCGCAAAACCGGTAATCTCCTCTCTAGTCTCACCTTTCATGCGTAAAGCGGTGATGAAGCCGGCGATCTGGGCATCGGTAGCCCGGCCGCTTATGATCTCAGTCATGGCCGCGTAAGCTTCTTCTTCGGTGAGATTATGCCGTGCCACCACCGCGGCGATTGATTCCGTGATAGTCATCTTATGTCTTCTCTCCTTTTAAGAAGTTTTGCATAATCCTCTTTCCATCCTCAGTAAGAATCGATTCGGGGTGAAACTGGACTCCCCAAAGAGGGAGTTCCCTGTGTTTCAGCCCCATAATCTCTCCGTCCTCTGATGTGGCCGTCACTTCAAGCGCTGCGGGCAGGTTATCGGGGTTTACCACCAGGGAATGATAGCGCGCGGCGGTGAAAGGGTTTTTCATACCATTAAAGATCCCGCACCCGTGATGCGTAATTACCGAAACCTTGCCGTGCTTCAGGTTTTTGGCAGGTATAATTTCTCCCCCAAAAGCCTGGCCGATCACCTGGTGGCCGAGGCAGACGCCGAATAACGGGATTGAACCCCGCAGGCGCCTTGCAATTTCCAGGCATATGCCGGCTTCTTTCGGGGCGCCCGACCCCGGGGAAAGGACAATCCTCTGCGGGGAAAGCCTGTCGATATCTTCCAGCGTCACCGCATCGTTACGAAAGACCTCGACTTTCATCCCATTGGCAAGTTCCCCGAGGTACTGGACGAGGTTATAGGTAAAAGAGTCGTAATTATCGATAACCAGGATCATGTCAGCCCCTCCTCAAACTTAATTGCTCCTATTAAAGCCTCGGCCTTATTAATGGCCATTTTGTGTGTCCTCCTTCTCAAAAATTTTTGCATAATCGTCTTCCGATCTGGCCCGTCCCAATCAACGCTTTCCGTTCATAAAGCGCATCTACCTTAGATAATCCGTCCGGCAACTTGCGCCACCTTTTTAGCTCTTCGATTAACCGGGTAAACTGTTCCGGGTCGAGCGATTGCGGCCCGTCGGAAAGGGCTTTCGGGGGACAGGGATGGACTTCAATGAGCAGACCGCCGGCGCCGGCGGCGACCGCCGCCTTGCCCCCCGATCGTTACATCGCCAACCCGGATCACGGTCCTCTCCCGGTGAAACTTGCGGCCAACCAACTTTAAAGGTGAAGCCTTATCGATCACCGGGCTCATGTCATCACCTCCCCCGCGTTCTTAATCGCCTCCATTAAAACCTGGGCTTTGTTAACGGTTTCTTCATATTCGCGATCAGGTTGGGAGTCGGCGACGATCCCCGCGCCCGCTTGGGCGTAGGCCTTTCCGTTGGCAAAGATAATCGTCCGGATCGTAATACAGGTATCCATGTTCCCCGCGAAGGAAAAGTAACCTACCGCGCCGGCATAGGGGCCTCGTTTACTCGGCTCGAGTTCATCAATAATTTCCATCGCCCTTACCTTGGGGGCGCCTGATACCGTCCCGGCCGGAAAGCATGCTGCAAAAGCATCCAGGGCGTCCTTGTCTTCCCTGAACCTTCCTTTAACCTCGGACACCAGGTGCATGACATGCGAATATCTCTCACAGGCCATGAAGGTCGGGACTTCTACGCTGCCGTATATCGAAACCCTGCCCAGGTCGTTGCGGCCCAGGTCTACCAGCATCACGTGTTCCGCTCTCTCCTTTTCATCATTGCTCAGCTCTTCTTCAAGCTTACGATCAATCTCTTGCGTCTCCCCCCTGGGCCTCGTCCCGGCGATGGGCCTGGTTTCAACTACCCCGTCTTCGAGCCGGACCAGCATTTCCGGGGAAGCTCCCGCGACCCTGACTTCTCCGAAATCGAGGTAATACATGTACGGGGAAGGGTTTAGCGTGCGCAGGGTCCGGTAGACTTCAAAAGGGTTGATGTTTATTTCTGCTTCAAACCTTTGAGACAGTACAGCCTGGAGAATGTCGCCGGCACAGATATAATCCTTAATCTTTTCGACTTTTTTTATGAACTCTTGCCGGGAGATGTTACTTTTAACCGGGGGAGTGCCTTCATGGAGGCAGCTTCTCCGAGCCTGCCGGAGAAAGGCGCAGCTGTTGTTGCGGACAGATCGGGTGAGCCGCTCTATTTTCTCTACAGCCTCCGTATAGGATGCTTCGGGGTCCCCGGCGATGCGCGTGTTGACGATTATTTTTAACCTTGCAGTATAATGGTCAAATACGATTACGCTCTCCGGGAAAATTAAAAAGGTATCCGGTACCCCCAAATCATCCTGCGGCCCGTTGGGGAGCCGTTCGAAGAGGCGCACGGCATCGTAACCGACATAGCCGACGGCGCCCCCGAAGAATCGCGGCAGCCCCGGGATCCTTGCCGCCTTGTATCTCGTTAGGATTTCCCGCAGGGCGGTAATCAAGTTTCCCCTTTCAACAGATGTTTGGCCTTCGAGTGTAAATTCAAGGCGCTCCCCGCACGCCTTTAAAATGAGAAAAGGGTCGCCGGCGATAAATGAATAGCGCGACAGCTTAGCGCTCCCTTCAATACTCTCGAGCAGGCAGGAGCAGCCTTCCTTGAATACTTTGGCATAAACGGAAACCGGCGTTTCCAGGTCTGCTACGATCTCACGATAAACCGGGATGAGATTGCTTTCGCCTGAAAGCTTAACAAACTGATCCCTTGAAGGATAACAACGCGATGCCTCAGCCAATTTCTTTTCCTCCTCATCATAAAAAATTAAAAGCCTTTCACCCGTACTAAGGGCGAAAGGCTTTCCTTCCGCGGTGCCACCTTAATTAGATTCCATCAACGAGGGGCTTCATTAACCTCCGGGAAATGGCCGTCCCAGCTACGGGTGGATTATCCATCATAATGAACAAAAAACCTTTCGTCTCCTGGGACGAAAGGCTTTCTTCCGCGGTACCACCCGGCTTTGGACCCCACCCGATCCTTAAAGACAACTCTCGAAGTGGAATCTCACTCTTAAAAGGTACAAGCTCGTGTATATCTTATCAGAGCTGATACCCTCCTCATTTTTACGGTTGAGGTTTCCGTCGGAGCCTACTCGCCAGGACAACCCGCTTTCGGTCCGCTGCTCCCGGGCCCATTCGGTATGCCTGTATGCACCGGGCTTCCACTACCGCCGGCTCGCTGTTACACCTCGGGCAACCTACTTTTCCCGTTCAAAGCATTTGTCCATATTGAATTGTATGATATCTATATCAAATAAATAACAGGATGTCAAGGGTTAAAGAAATCCCAATGATGCTGCAACTGCTGAGTCGGATCAGGCATATTGCCGCCAAGTGCCAGCACGAGGTTGCCCACGGCATATTCCCGCTCCATGCGGTGCCGCATCGGCATTTTACCCAGGCCGATTGGGCCACGAACGGCTATTATCCGGGAGTGGCGAAAGAAATAGTTGATTTGTGCGGCGGCACCAGCGAAATAATCCTTTGCCTCAAAGACATGGTAAGGTCGATTAGACGCTTTTACCCTCCGACAAAAAATGAATCAGCGCTCGTGGCACACAACCGTCGCCCTGCTTCCTAACCGGCGCGGCGGCGGGCCAGGAGCAGATTTTGCCAGGTCTCTTCGCTTAAAGGGCGGTTGAAGCTGCGGAAAGCGGCCAGCTTGAAACCGTGCTCGGCGGCCCAGTACCTGGTCTGCAGGATCGTCTCCAGGTTGACCCCGGAGGAGCCGAGGCTGTAGGGCTTGTAGTGCTGTTCCAGGCCCAGCATCATCGTCTCGGCCATGCAGGCGTAGGCCAGCCCTTCTTCGAAGCCGAAGTCCCAGCCGAGGGATGGCAGGCCCGGCACCTCGATCACGCCGCCGTCGATCACCAGGACATCGGGCCTGGCCCGGTCCACCGCCTCGCTGACGTTGGGCGGGCGGGAGACGTCGCAGACGATGCAATCCCGTTTCAGGTTGCCGGCATGGATGATCTTCTCGGTGGTGCTGGTGGCGCTGATCACCACGTCCGCCCGGGCCAGCACCGCGTCGATATTGGTGGAAAAATCGATCAGCCCGAGCCTGCGCCCGGCCCCCAGGGCAAAGGCCTCGAAAGCCTCCGGCGGCGCGCCGGCGGGCGGCAGCTCCGGGCAGCCGGCCAGGAGGTGGCCCATGCTCCCCGGCTTTAACGGGCGCCCCTGGTTCAACAGGGCGGCCTGGTAGCGGAAGATTTCGGCGGCCACGGCATGCAGCCTGCGGCTTGAGTCTTTATTGCCGGGGTTGCCGATCAGGATCAGGCGCGGCACAGTCTCCGAAAGAAGCAGGGCGATCCCCTTGCCGATGGAGCCGGCGGCGCCGACGATGGCGGCGGTCACGCCGGCGCGGTTAATCCACAGCTTATCGGTGGCCGTATTCACCGCGTCCACCGCCGAGACCACGGTATAGCTGTTGCCGGTGGTGATCGGGACACCCTCGTCTTTCAGGTAAAGCCCGCCCATGGAAACCACCGCGGTAAAGGCGCCCAGGCCCACGATGCGGGCTCCTCTCTCCCGGGCCAGGGCGATGGCGGCCTTTAGCTCCGCCAGGGCCTGTTGCTTGGGCATACGGATAAATTCATCGGTCGTGCGGGGCACGGCGATAAACTCGCCGTAAGCCCGCCGGCCGGCGGCGGAAGTGACGGTCATTTTCGAGATTACAAAAGGTTCGACCATGTCGTTGAACTTGCCGGTCAGCTCCGCCAGCTCCGCTTCGTTAAAGGCCAGCAGGCTGCGGTCAAACTGGTGGTAGCTCTGCAGGTCCAGGGCGTGGATCAGGAAGGCGAAGCGCCCTTCATCCTGCTCGCCGGAGGGGGTAACTTTGTTTGGGGGATACGGCACGAAGCGGGGATAGCGCCGCTCAGGCCCGTGCCCGACGAGGTAAGAAAGGAGACGGGCCGTGCTACCCTCGCTGAGGACGGCCAGCGTTCTTTCGATCCCCTCCGCCGCCCGCAGGCACTGCGCGGCGGTGATCGTCAGGGGCGGCTCAATCCGGATCACGGCGCTCCCATTTAATGTGGGGGCGACCCGGATCTTTTCGCGGTTCAACAGGTAGGCGGAGATGACGGGAGTCAGGAGCTCCTGTTCGGCCATGATCCCGAGCAGGCTGCCCGGGAAGGTCTCCCGGTCGAGGCCGAATTCAATCCCCAGCATCAGGCCCCGGCCCCGGATTGATTTGACGATCCGGGGATAACGCTGTTGCAGGGCCGACAGCCTTGCTTTGAGGAGCTCCCCTCTCTCGCTGATCCGGCCGAGCAGCGCGCCGCCGGCGGCGGTGAGCAGATTGAGGACCGCCAACCCCACCCGGCAGGCCAGGGAATTCCCGGCAAAGGTGGATGAATGCTTCATCGCAAAATCCTCGCTGTAAACTTCGGCCGTGCTCAGGCAGGCCCCGATCGGCGTCACGCCGCCGCTCAGCGCCTTGGCCAGGAGCAGCACATCGGGGGCAACCCCTTCCGCTTCGCAGGCGAAGAGGCGCCCGGTCCGGCCCAGGCCGGTCTGGACTTCGTCGAAGACGAGCAGGACGCCGTACTCCCGGCAGATTGCTTTAGCCGCCGCCAGGTACCCCGGCGGGGGTTCGTTAATGCCGCCTTCGCCCTGGATCGGCTCCACGATAAAGGCGGCGTAGTAGCCGGGCCTGGAGCGGAGTTCTTCTTCCAAGGCGGAGGCATCGCCGAAGCGGATATGGTGAAAGCCTGCCACGGGGGCCCCGAAAACCGCCTGGTAGTTGGGGTTGCCGGTGGCTGAGAGGGCGCCCAGGGTTTTACCGTGGAAGCTGTTCCCGGTGGCGAGGATACCCAACCGTCCCGTGGCGGAGCGGCAGAGCTTTACGGCCGCTTCGACAGCCTCGGCGCCGCTGTTGGTAAAAGTGACATATTTTATCCCGGCGGGGGCCAGCTCCACCAGCCGGCAGGCCAGTTCACCGGCGGCGTCCAGGTTGGATGGCTGGATAAAGCTCGGCTCGCCCGACTCCCGGAACCGGTCGATCGCCTCCCAAATCTCCGGGGGATTGTGCCCAAAAGGCAGCGCGCCGTAGGCGGCGATACAGTCAAGGTAATCGTTCCCGGCATCATCGTATAAATGACAGCCTTCACCCCGGACAAATTTTTTGTCCAGCTTGATGCTCTCCAGGAGCTTACCCAGGTGTGGATTGACGTAAGTAGTGTAAGAGCTCATCAACAGTCCTCCCGTTATATTGTGCACAATTATGTGCACATCCTGGGTTATATTTTACCCTTTTTCCGCGTTTAGATCAAGCAAAAAAAACCGGTGCCGTGTCAACTGGTGCCCTATCAACTTAAGTAAAGTATATTTCGTTTTTAAATCCCCCCCAAACCTCCCTTTTTCAAAGGAGGGGACATTGGAAAATCATCTCGAGAAAGGGGATAGGTCCCTCGTCCCACCTCGGCATCATTTCGGGACAAGGGGATGGAACAAGGGACCTGTCAGACTTGCCCGAGACCGGAATGATTTAAAAGCGAATCGAGGGCTTGAAGACCAGACTGAAAGAGAGGACTCCACCCTAAAGGCGAAGAAATACCCTCTAGAAAATTTAAACCTTTAAAAGATAATATCCCTCTCTGCTATCCCAAATTAATCGGGAGGTTAAAAAATGATTGGCATTGAGGTGAGAGCTTTCGGAAAACTATACTTGTTTTTTAAAGAAAGGGGTTGGCCAAACCCCACCATCTATTACCCAAAGAGTTCATTAACCGCCGGGGAATTGAGAGAAAAGCTAGACATACCCTCTCAAGATGTCGAAGCCGTCTTTGTGAATCACTTAATTCGCCCGTTTTCTACTTCTCTTAAAGAAGGGGACCGGGTGGCTTTTGTCCCTCCCGGTACTCCCAGCATTCACCGTTTTAACCTGGGGTTTTATACCGCAAAGGAAGAATAAGGAGAAAGCGCCTTTGGCCAAAGCCGGTGGCGCTTTCTGCCGGTCCTGCCAAGCCATTCTCTCAACGGTTAATCAGTTGCTGCCTGGCGCCGCAACTGATTAACTCATTCAGCCGCCGGCGATTGGCGGAAAGATGGCCGCTTTCTGGCCATCCTTCAGGATATAATCCCTGGAGCAACTGGCGTATTCTACGAATACCTGCTTTGCCTTATCTTTGTCCAGACCCAGCTTTCCCAGCAGTTCTTCAACGGTTGAGCCGCAGGGCAGACGAAGGGTGAAGGGCTCGCTTCCCTTGCCCTGCGGGTGGTATTTCCCCAGGGTAGCGTAAAGAACTACCGTCACTTCGATCAGTTCCAGAACTTATCCAACTCCTCGTCGGAAATATCGTAAACATGGTTGTGCGGCGGGAGTTTCTCATAGCGCATAAATTCCGGCGGACGGTCCGCGGCCGCGGTGATGCCGGCCCGGGTATTGAAATCTTTTTCCGCTTGCAGGATTTCCTTGCCGATAGCCCCCACGTCCTCCCCGGTATAGCCGGTGCCGAGCATACCGTTTACCGTCTGGACCACCCCTTCAAAGCCGCTGGGAATGTCGAGAATGGGGAAAGCGATGAAGAGGCAGTACCCGGTGGAGTCGATAAAAGCAGTAGTCTCCTGGAAAGCCCTCGAGAGAGTCACCTTGTCCATGGTGGAAAGGGGCTCCTGCTTACCGCCCACCGCCAGGATTTCCGGCGCGATGGTATAGCCGGCGGTATGGTCCGCCCCCATGGGCGAGGTGATATAGGTCACCCCGATGCCTTTTACCGCCCGGGGCTCGTAGGCGGGCATCCCCTGGTGCTTTACCGTGGGGATGCGGGTTACGCCGTAGGCTTCGCCGGTGAACTGGGCGCCCTGTCCCAGGATGTGGCCCAAGGGGGTGCGGGCGCCGATTTCGCCGAGCAGCTTGATCGCCGCCGGCCCGTCGCCGAACTCCGCCAGGCCCGCTTCCATGGCTACCCCCAGCGTTACGCCTGCTTCGATGGTGTCAACACCCAGATCGTTACAGATCCGGATTAGCTCGGCCACGTGATCAAGGTTGTCGATACAGCAGTTGGCCCCTAAGGACCAACTGGATTCGTACTCGATGCAGGAAACATGTTCGCTGCCGTCTTCCCTGGCGTAGACGTTGGAGCAGCGGATGATGCAGCCGGGATGGCAGCTGTGGCCCATGGTGCCGGCGCCGCCCCGCTGTTTTGCCGCTTCGGCGATGGCCTCGCCGCTGATCTTCTGCGCTCCCTCGAAAACACCGGAGCGAAAGTTTTTGGTGGGCAGGCCGCCGGCCTCGTTGAGGATGTTGATCAGCACTGCGGTGCCGAAGCTGTTGAGGGCGCCGCCTTTCTTGGTCACATCGTGGGACTGGATGGCGTCAACCAGCTTTTTTTGGCCCTCTTTGAAAAGATCCTTGTCTACAGGATCAACCCCGGGAGCACCTGTATCATCAAGGACGATGGCTTTCAAGCCCTTGCTGCCCAGAACCGCTCCCAGGCCGCCACGGCCTGCATACCGTGATGGGCGCCCTTCGGTATCATTGAAAGCGATGCCGGCCATGGCCATTTTCGCCTCTCCGGCGGGGCCGATCAACATAAAGGCGGTTTTTTCCCCGTAGTTGTCCAAAAGCATGCGGGCTGCTTCGTAGGTACCCTTCCACTTCAGCTCGTCCGCCGGGACCAGCTCGCCCCCGTCCACGCCAAGTTTTAAGAGCCAGCGGCTGTCGTCATCAACAATCCCTTCCACAACCAGGGCTGTGTAGCCCATGCGGGCCAGCTTCTGGGGAAAAGGAGTACCGGCGTTGGATTCCTTGATCCCGCCGGTAAGCGGGGACTTGGCGCCTACAGAGATGCGGCCGGAGTTGGGAGCATTGGTGCCGGTGAGGATACCGGGGGCAAAAACAACCTTGTTGTTGGGCCCCAGGGGATGGCAACCGGCAGGCACCTCCTCACTGACCATCAGTGAAGTCAACCAGCGCCCACCCTTGCCTTCGCATTGATCAGGCAGCGGCTCAACAACTACTTTCTTCTCCGACATGTTCACTCTTACCAGTTTTCCCATACTAGCTCCTCCTTTAGGTTTTTGATGAAGCCAGGGAAAGATACCACAAACACTCTGCTTGTACACAGGGCGATACCGGAAATTAAAATAGAACGCTTTTTTCACCGGTACACAGACAATAGCGGCTGCGAGGATTAAGTGATGGTTAGGGAATGTACTTTAAAAAAACAAAGCAGGAAGTATTACCGTGTTTGTTTTATTATAACATAACGATATTATCCGATCAACGTCTACCCCTGTAAAATATTAGATAAAATAAAAGCAGGATTACAGGGGCGAGGCATGCCTCGCCCGTTTCCCTTTCCTGGTACTGTTTGCGCGGGCGACGCATGCGTCGCCCCTACAGGAGTACGGGACGTTGGAGGGTGAAAAGCTATTTTTTTGGCAAGATGATCGAGACGGCGTGCCGCTCCGGAGAGAGGTTTTCGTCCAGCAGCGCCGCGACCTCCTCCTTGCCGATCCGCTGCAGGATTGCGGGATACCGGAAAAGTTCGGTATCCCGGAAAAGATAGGACAGGAAGTTGTTGGCGATAAACTCAAGCGAGTTGAAGCGCCGCATGTAACCGCCCAGCTGGTTGCGCCGGTGGCGTTCGAACTGCTCCGTGGTAAACCCCTCTTTTTTGACCTTTGCGATCCCGGCCATCACCCGCTTGTAGAGCTGCTCGGGGTCCCTGGTTTCCCCGCCGATCAGGGTGTAGCCGTAGCTTTTCTCGGCGGTGTAACCGGCGTCAAAGTGATCGTCGATCAACCCGTCGCGGTAGAGATCGTTAAAAAGCGGCTCGCTGTTGCCGAAGACGATCTCCAGCAGCAGTTCCATGGCGATTTCCCGCCGCAGCAGCCCGTCCCCGTCCAGATTTATCACCGCCGGGTCTTTGAACCCCAGGTTGAAGATCGGCTCGGAAACGACCAGCTCCTGGGTGATCCGGCGCCGGGCGACCGTCTCCGGTTCGGGAGGGCTCAGCCGCTTGATCCGCCCCAGCGGCCGGTAGTTGCGGCGGCCGAGGTTCTCCTCCACCTGGCGCCCGACCCGGTCCGGCGCCAGGTCGCCCACCACGAACAAGGCCATATTGCTCGGGTGGTAAAATTTATGGTAGCACCGGTAAAGCAGTTCGGGGGTAATGCGGGCGATGCTCTCCACGGTCCCGGCGATGTCGCAGCGGACCGGGTGGGCGTGGTAGAGCGCTTCCAGGAGGTTAAAGAAGACCCGCCACTGGGGATGGTCGTCGTACATGCGGATCTCCTGCCCGATAATCCCCTGCTCCTTGCTCACCGTCTCCGCGGTAAAGTAAGGCTCCTGGACAAAATCGAGCAGCAGCGCCAGGCTCTCGTCAAAATTGGCCGTGGTGGAAAAAAGGTAGGTGGTGTGGGTGAAGGTGGTAAAGGCGTTGGACGAGGCCCCCAGGGCGGCGAAGCGGTCGGAAACGTTTCCCCGCTCATCCTCGAACAGCTTGTGCTCGAGAAAATGGGCCATCCCTTCGGGCACGGCGATCGTTTCGTCCGAGCCGTCCAGCTGGAACTTGTTGTCGATGGAGCCGAAACGGGTGGAAAAAGCGGCGTATTTCTTCTGGTAGCCGGCCTTGGGCAAAACGTAAATGTCCATCCCCGGGGCGACGCTGCGCCGGTAGAGCTTCTCCTGCAGCACCTCGATTTCGGTAACGGTCCAATCGTTTAAAGTCATGGTCATGACGCCGCCGCGCCTCCTTCCTCTGCCGGGCCTTCGCCCTGGAGCAGGTAGACGGTGTCGAGCGCGATGCGGCCCGCCACCGCCCTGATCTCCTCCAGGCCGACGTTCTCGATCCCCCGGATTATCTCGCCGGTGGTATAGCTTTTCCCGCCGATCGCTCCGTCCAGGTGAAAGTTGATCATCTGGTAAGGGTTGTCTTCAAGAGTCCGGAGATGGTTAACCAGGGTCCGCCGGGTGTTTTCCATTTCCAGGTCGCTGATTTCACCCTTCGCCATGGCCTCCACCTGCTTTTCAATAATTGCCAGCGTTTTGCGGTAGTTGCCGCCTTCGATCCCGGCGGCCACGAGCATCAACCCCTTGTGCCGCTCCAGCCGGGAGTAGATATAGTAGGCCAGGCCGGCCTTCTCCCGCACGTTCAGGAAAAGCTTGGAGTGGGCGAAGGCGCCCAGCACGCCGTTGTAAACGAGGAGGGCGGGGGAGAGCGGATCCCGGTAGGCGATATTGGTGCGGTAACCGAGCGCCAGCTTGGCCTGCCCCACCGGCATTTTCTCTTCGCGCATTTTGACCTCCGTGACGTCATGGTAAACCACGGTTTCGGGGATGCCGTCCGGGCGCGGCCGGCGATCAAAAGCAAAGGCCTCCCGGGCCGCCTCCAGGACCTGCCCGCGCTCCAGCTCACCCACCACGTAAAGATCCATCGGGCCGGCGGCGATCAGCTCCCGGTAATAGCCCCACAGCGAAACAGGATCTATCCGTTCCAGATCTTCGATCCGGCCGAGCTTGAAGACCCCGTAGCGCTCTCCCGCGCACATCGCCGCGACGCATTGCTCCAGGGCGTAGAGCGCCTTGTCATTGATCAGGGAACGGATTTCTTTCCCCAGCTGGTCTTTTTCCTGCGCGACGTAGTCTTTTTTAAATCCGCCGTTTTCAACCAGGGGATCCCCAACCACGCCGGCCAGGATCGCCATCCCCTTGCGGAGCAGGCCGTCGTTTTCGCCGACATACTTCCCGTGCACCATCTCCATGGAGCAGGAAACCAGGTGGCGTTCGCCTTTCTTGTGAATATCCGTGGACAGCTCGGCCCCGTAAAGCCGCTCCAGCTCGCGGCGCAGGGTCAGGTTGTCGGGATAGCGGCGGCTCCCCCGTTCGAGGACTGCGGGCAGCAGGGCGGTGGCGGCGGCCAGGTCCGCGCGCAGCTCCTGGTGCAGGAAAAGGCCCAGGCTGATCGTTTTAAATTTAGCGGCCGGAATGAAGTTCAACCGGATCCCGTTTGGCAGTGTTTCAGAATAAATCTCTTGTAACAAGCGGCAGCGCCTCCTCTGATTGATCCCTGGCTAGTTATTCCATTCAGGGGCACTCTAATCCTGCCGCCTTTGTTTTAAGTCTCCGCCGGAGCCAGGGTTTTTTGGATCATGGTAATCAACACCGGCGGAACGGCGTAGAGCAGCAGCGTCGCCGCGGCCACAATGCCCGAGTCGTTGGTAACCAGGGCCGTGGCGCTCCCGGCCAGCACCGCCGTGGCCGCGGCAACCAGGTAGGGCTGCTCTTTTTTCAGGCGGCGCAGGACACCGCTGGGGTAAAAGGAAAGAACCACAACCAGGCCCAGCAGGGTGACAAAGGCCCTGCTCCAGATTGAATGGCGGATTAGTTTCCAGTTCATATTAATCTTGCGCGCGACTGTTTCCCTGAATGGGGCAAAGCCCCGGTCACGGACCATTATCCCGAACCGGCCCAGGTGGGAGGGCAGCTCCGGCTGCCACCAGAGGTTCAACAGCCACAGCAGGACCAGGGCAAACAGGACAAAGAGCAGCACGGATAAAATTAAAAGCGGCCACTTCTCCAGCGCACCCATCAGGCCGGCCCAAGCGACCCCGAAAGCCACCGCCGCCGTGATCGTCCCGCCCAGGTTTGCCCCGAAGCGGGGCGAAGCCAGCAAATAGACAATCAGGGCATAAAACAGCAGGACGGCCGGGTAGAATGCGGCCGCGCCGGCACCGGCGGGGCGGGACCGCG
>JAGUZX010000126.1 GCA_020060545.1 Desulfovibrio sp.
AATCCAGTAAAGCAGGCATTTTATCTGTAAGCGCATCTTGCCGCATCAGTATATCCCCCCGACAGCATTATACCTTACATAATAGGAAATGTCTACCTGCAGCCAGTGATCGATAAAGCCAGGGCTTTCGCAACCCTGGCTTTCTGGATAACAATGGTGTCGGGAGGGGGACTTGAACCCCCACGGTGTTCACCACACGCCCCTCAAACGTGCGCGTCTGCCTGTTCCGCCACCCCGACATATAGGACGGCATCTGCCGTCTCACCTAGAATTATACGAGTTCCGCCTCCGGGTGTCAAGGTCGAGGTGCCCGAGGTGCCGCCGGGGCTTAACCTATGCGTCAGCACTGCGCCGCCGGGGATTTGTTCAATAAGGGGACCCGGTATAAGAGCCCCCTTGTCACAAGCATCTCATGGGTTTTCTTTCATATTGTTTAAAAGTGTGACTTTTGTTATAATAGATAAAGTTATTAATTTTGCGCTAAATTATAACGAGGGGGCCTGTTTTGTGGTTAACAACGCTAAAGAGCAATACCTGTCCAAGCCGTGGCTCCGGTTTTACCACCAGGATGTGCCACACGAGGTGGAGATACCCGACAAGTCGCTGGTCCAGCTTTTCGACGAGTCTGCGGACAAGTATGCGAACCGGCCGGCGGTTATCTTTTACGGCAATAAGATATCGTTCAAACAGCTGCGGGACCAGGTGGATCGCTTCGCCGCGGCCCTGGCGGATCTCGGGATCAAAAAGGGCGATCGGGTCGCCCTCTATCTTTTAAACAGCCCCCAGTATATTATCGCTTATTTCGCCGCGCTGAAGGCGGGCGGCACCGTGACCCCGATCAGCCCCGTTTATACCAGCGGAGAGGTCAAACACCAGCTGGCCGACAGCGAAGCCCGCACCATCGTCTGCCAGGACATCCTTTACGACAACGTGGCCAAAACGGGCGTGAAATTGGACCGCGTGATCCTGACCGGGATCGGTGAATTCCTGCCGGCGGTGAAGCGGATAGTCGGCAAGAGCGTGATGCGCAAGGCCTTCAGCGAACTGGCGGTGCCGGCGCCGAAGATCGACGAAAGCGAAGGTTTTTACCAAATGCAGGCGCTGATTAAAAAATACCCGCCCAACCCTCCCGCCGTGCCCATCGACCCGCCCACGGACCTGGCCTCGCTCCCTTATACGGGCGGCACGACCGCGCAGCCGAAAGGGGTTATGCTGACGCACCGGAACCTGATCGCCTGCCAAACCGAGATCAATGCCGCCTGGCCGATCCTCGAGGAAGGCAAGGAAGTGGTCCTGGCCTTCCTGCCTTTCTACCATATTTACGGCCAGGTGGTGGTGATGCTGAACGGGATCATCACCGGCTCGACGATGGTCCTCTTTACCACTCCCGACATCGACGAAATCCTTTACGCCATGGAGAAATACCAGGCCACCACCTTTCTCGGCGTGCCGACCTTTTTCGAGTATCTCAAGAACTACGAGAAAACGGACCGGGTCAACTGGAAGCGGTTGAAGATGATTACCTGCGGTGCGGATACGCTGCACGAAACCACCGTAAACGACTGGCACCGGCGCACGGGCAGCCAGATCACCGAAGGCTACGGGATGACGGAAACCAGCGGGGTCAGCCATGTCAACCCCCTGAACCGCGCCAAGACCGGCTCATTCGGCGTGCCGCTGCCCAATGTCACCGGCGCGGTTGTCGACCCGGACACCAACGAGTTTCTCCCGATCGGGGAAACGGGAGAGCTGATCCTGCACGGCCCGAACATGATGCAGGGCTACTGGAACCGCCCGGAAGAAAACGCCAAGACGATGCTCAAGATCGACGGGATGACCTGGATGAAAACCGGCGACCTGGTGCGGATGGACGAAGAAGGGTATTTTCACTTTTACGACCGGAAAAAGGACCTGATTAAATTTAAAGGTTACTCGGTCTTTGCCCGGGAGATCGAAGAGGTGCTCTACAACCATCCCCAGGTCAAGGCGGCCGGCGTGATCGGCGTGCCCGATCCAAAAGTGGGACAATACATTAAAGCCAACGTCGTGCTTCATCCCGAGGCCCGGGGCAAGGTCTCGGAAGAAGATATCGTCAACTTTTGCAAGGAAAAGCTGGCCCACTACAAGGTGCCGCGGGTGGTAGAGTTCCGGGGCGAGCTCCCGAAGACCGATGTCGGCAAGATCTCCAGGCGGGAGCTGCGCGAAGAGATGGAGGAGGTCTAATCGATGCAGAACGGTTTTTTTGAAGTAAGAAATCTGACCAAGCGTTTCGGCGGGTTGACCGCGATCAATGATGTCGGTTTCCAGGTGGCTCGCGACGAAATGGTCGGCCTGATCGGTCCCAACGGGGCCGGCAAAACCACCCTGGTCCGGCTGATCCTGTCGATTTTGAAACCGAACAGCGGCGCCATCTATTTCAAGGGGAAAAATATTACGCGCCTGAAAACATGGCAGATCGTGGAACAGGGGATCGCCGGGACCTTTCAGACTACCCGGCCGTTCCGCCGCTTGCCGATCATCGCCAACGTGATGGTCCCCTGCATGGGACCGCGCACCTCGCGCCGCGGGGAGTGGGTGAAGCGGATTGAAGCCAGGGCCATGGACGCCCTGGAGTTCGCCGGCATTTCGGACCTGGCCATGGAGCCCGCGTCCCGCCTTTCCCAGGGGGACCTGAAGCGCCTGGAAGTGGCGCGGGCCATCGCCACCGAACCGGAGCTGTTAATCCTCGACGAGCCGTTCGGGGGGCTCACCCCGACGGAAACGGAGCTGATGGCCAAGTCAATCCGGCGGCTGCACAAGGGCGGGCGCTTCGGACGGCTGCACAGCGAGGGGGCGGCGATGATCATCATCGAACACAAGCTCTCCGAGCTGATGAAGATCGTGGACCGGGTGATCGTGATGCATTTCGGGCAGATTATCGCCACCGGCACCCCCGCGGAAATCATCAAAAACGAACAGGTGATCGAAGCGTACATCGGCAAGGAGGTGGTCTAGTGCTGCTGGAAGTAAAGAACCTCACGGTCTGCTACGACACGGCGATGATCCTGAACGACGTCAGCCTGGAGGTGGATCACGGCGAACTGGTCAGCCTGGTGGGGCCGAACGGCGCCGGGAAGTCAACCTTTATCCGGGCCATCACCGGGTTGGTGAGCTGGGAAAGGTCAACCTTGAAGGGGACCCGCTACGGTGATATCAAAATCGAGGGCACGGTTACTTTCAACGGCGAGCAGATTACGCAGCTGCCGGCCCACGACATCGTCAAGCGGGGCTTAATCCACTGCCCGGAGAGGCGCCGCCCCTTCACGGAGATGACGGTGCTGGAAAACCTGCTCGCGGGGGCATACCTGGTCAAGGACAAAAAAACCGTTCGGGAGAACCTGGAAGGAGTTTTTCATCTTTTTCCGGTCTTAAAGGAGCGCTGCAAGCAGATTTCGGGCACTCTTTCCGGCGGAGAGCAGCAGATGCTGGCCATCGGGCGGTCGCTGATGTTTCACCCGCTGCTGCTCTGTATCGACGAGCCTTCCACCGGCCTGGCCCCTCAAATAAAGAGCACCCTGTTTGAACGGATTAAAGAAATCCAGCAGACGGGGATTACCTTGCTTTTGGTGGAGCAGGATGTCGGCCTGACCTTCGCCATGTCCGACCGCAATTATATTCTCTCGCACGGCAAGGTCGTCGCCTCCGGCAGCAGCGCCGCGCTGTTGAAGGACGAAACGGTGCGGAAGTCTTACCTCGGGCTCTAGCGGCGCCATAGATTAAAATTACGGCGTTGTTTTTTGCAGCTCTCTCCTGATCGGGGAGAAACAGACCCGGCACTCTCGCCTGCTAAAAGCGTTGCGCACCTTGCAGCGGGGACATTCACGCTCCAGCCGGTCCCGGGTCCACTTGGTAACCCCCTCGGGCATAAAGCGTAAAACCAGCAGGACGATTGCGGCAAACAGCAGCATGCGGATCTCCATCACCACTCTGAGGATCTCCATGACCGGGAAAAGGATGTAGACCCCGGCAATGGCCCCGTAAATGGTGGCGATACCGCCGAAGATCGACCAGATGATCGCCTGGAACGACATCAGCACGGCCAGGGAGAGGGGGGTGGCCACGCGCTGGAAATGGGCATACATCGCCCCGGCGATGCCGGCGAAAAAGCCGCTCAAGCAGAAGGCTAAAAGCTTATATTTGACGGTGTTGATCCCGGAAGCGCGCACGGCAATCTCGTCTTCGCGGATGGCATGAAAAATGATCCCGATCTTGGAATCAGTAATTTTCCACATGATGAACCCGAGGCTGAACATGGCCAGGGTGCAAACGTAAAAATCGTGCAGCCGCGTGGGGGCCAGCTTGGTTTTGATCGAAATACCCAGTTCGCCCCCGAAGAACCCGGGAAAGGTAAAAATCAACCCAATCATCATGATCGGAAAGGCGAGGGTGGCCAGGCCCAGGTAAGGGCCTTTCAAGCGCAGGCAGGGGATGCCGATGATCAGCCCCACGGCTACCGCCGCGACCGCGCCCAGCGGTATGGTCAGGTAGTGTGTCATCCCCAGGCGCAGGTTGAGCAAAGACGCGGTGTAGGCGGCCACCCCGAAAAAAAGGGCATGGCCGAAGCTTACCTGGCCGACAAAACCCGAGAGCAGGTCCCAACTGGCCGCAAAGATGGCAAAGATGCCGGCCAGGGCCATGATCCGGTAATGATAGTGATTGCTGGTGAACAGGGGCAGCAGCAGCAGGGAGAGGCAAAAGACAACGGCGATGACGCGGCTGGGCAGAACCAGCACCTCGTTGCGGACATAGCGAAACAGCCATCGTAGTACAGACATCGGTGATTATCGCTCCCCCTCGAAATAAACTCCAAACAGCCCCTCCGGGCGGACCAGCAGGATGATCAGCATGATTACCATGGCGATGGGCAGCTTTAAGAATGAACCTTGCGGCATGAGGAAGACTACCGTAACCTCGACGAAAGCCAGGATCATGGCCCCGATCACGCTCCCTTTCACGCTGCCCAGGCCGCCCAGGATCACGACGGCCAGGACCAGGACCAGGGGGCTGAGCCACACGTGCGGCTCCAGGACATAGAGAGGCGCCACGATCGCCCCGGCGATGGCGGCCAGGGCCACGGATACGCCCATGGTAATGGCGGCGATCAGCGCCACGTTCATGCCCATCAGGTTGGCCACTTCGCGGTCCTGCGCCGCCGCCCGGATCGCCAACCCCAGGCGGGTTTTACGCAGCAGCAGGCCGACCGCCGCCAGGGTCAGCAAAATCACGCCCAGGGACAGGAGGCGCTGCTTGGTCACGAGGATGCCGAAAAGGCCGGCCGAGCCGTAGATAATACTGGGCACGCTCCGGTAGTGGCCCCCGAATTGCAGCAGCATCAGTTCCTGGAGGATCAGGGCGATGGCCACGGTCACGATCAGGACCGCCGTTTCATGTTCCCGGATCGGTTCGATGAAAAAGATGTAAAAAACAATCCCGATCCCGGTCACCAGGATGATCGAGATAATTATGGAAAGGATGGGGTGGAAATGCAGCGTGCCGGCAAAATAGAAGATCCCGTAAGCCGCCACCATGTAAAAAGCGGTGTGCGCCAGGTTGATGATGCGGGCCACCCCGAAAATAAGGGAGAACCCCACCGCCAGGAGCGCGTAAACACTGCCGTTAATCAACCCGATCACGATAATATCCTGCAGCATATTGCGCCAGCTCTCCTTGGTCTTATTACAGCAGCATGGGAGGCCCCCGCCAGGCGGGGGCCTCCTTGAGTGCAACGCCGCTTAATCCTGCTTCCAGAATTCAAGTACGCGGGGCGGGAGTTTGTAGGGGACAACCCCCGGATAAGTAATTTCCAGCGTAGGCGCTTTTTCCGGATCCGGCTTCCACTTGAACGGCCAGGTGGCGACCATTTTGCCGTCCTGCCACTGCACCCCGAGGCCGGTTACCCAGCCGGGGCCCCATTGCACGTCATGGGTGGCGGTAAACTTGAACTTGCCGGTCGCGGTTACCTTTTCCGTCTTTTCCATTTCCTTGATAATCGCGTCGGTGTCGAGGCTGCCGGCCCGCTCGATCGCTTCTCTCAGCAGGTAGATCGCCTCGTAGGTGCCCGCGGTGTAGATGGGAGTTTGCCCGACCTTTTTCACGAAATCATTGTAGAACGGGATGGTCATATAGGTGATCTTGACCGGCGCATAGGTATTGAGGGTGTAATCATATGCACCGTATCCCTTGGTGGCTTCAAGAAAACCGTCCTTCTGCGCTTCGACGTTAATGCCCACCGAGGCGGCGGGGATCCCCAGCTCGCCCCACTGGCGGGCGTAGGTGATCCCGAGCGGCCCGGAGATGATGGTGTAAATGATATGGGCGCCCGCTTTCTCGATCGCCTTCAACTCGGGGGTGATATCGGTAGCAGTCGCCGAAACGTCCCAGGTGCCGACGTAGTCCAGCTTGAGTTTGTCTTTCATGATCGCCGGCGCCATGTTCACCAGGACGCGGTTCCATTGCAGGTTTTCCGAGAGAACGGCGACCTTGGGCTGCATGATCCCGAGTTGCTCGCGGATGGTCTGCGCCACCTGGGCCGTCATCAGGACGCTGACCGTCACCAGGTCGCTTGATTTAATCGGGGTGACCCGGAAAAGGTACTTGTAGGTATCGTAATCTTTGTCCACGCGGCCTTCCAGCAGCTCGTTGGTGGCGGCGCCGCAGATCATGAAAATCTTCTGGTAATCTTCCGCGACCATCTTGGTGTACGCCATCACGGCTTCGGTGCGGAAGCCGCCCACCAGGAAGTCGACCTTGTCGGAAGTGATCGCTTTTTCCACGGCGGAAACGGCGCCGTCCGGATCCACGATTTCATCGGTGTCAACCTTGACCAGTTTGATTGTGTAGAATTCCTCGCCGACCTTGACGCCGCCGGCCTTGTTGATTTTCTCCGCCGCCATTTCCGCGCCGGCCCAGTGGTGCTCGCCCTGGATAAATTTCATCGGGCCGACGACGGCGATCTTGATTACTTTTTCCTCTACCTTGGGGCCGCAGCCGGGGATTAATGTCAGCAGCATCGCGGTGATTAAAACCGCAGCAAGGATCAAAGACAGGGATCTTTTCACTCAGCATTCCTCCTCAATTTCTCTTGATATCCCCCCGCAAGACATAAACCGTAACAGAAAAAAATCACACTGGTGAGGGCATACCCCCTTTATGCTTAACAATTGGCTGTCTTTATCTACAGAGAGAATTATATCACATCGACTAAAGCTTGGCAACATTCGGATATTTCATAATTATAACCGAAATTTTAATTTTATTGGACATGACGGCTAACTTCCTCCGGAAAAGGGATTGCCTGATCAATAGCGAAATATGATCGACGGAGTGGAGCGGCGAGCGTAAGATCGATTCAAATTCACCGGAGGGGAATGCTGTGGCAATCATTGATTTTCATGTGCACCTGCCCGTCGAAGGGCTGGATCCGCAGTTGCAGGATTACTACCGGCGCTACGGGGCGGCGAACGGCCCGGAAAAGCTGCAGGCAATCATGGCCTGGAGCGAAGAGTATGACCGCGGCTGGCGGCGGGCCTGGGGGTTCCCGGAACCGGAGGCGCCAAGCCCGCCCGGGGAGGCGGCGGCGCGCT
>JAGUZX010000131.1 GCA_020060545.1 Desulfovibrio sp.
ACCACCGAAGACCCCAACCGCCGCGCTTTCGGCAGCCGCTTCAAAGTGCCCAGGGTGCTGAAACTGGCCGGGTTCTCGCCTGATATCTATCTCGTTGTCAAAGAACGGAGCGAAAAATTGTCATAAATTAACTGCCGCATTTTTGTGATTTAGGGTGTCAAAAACCCGGTAGAATTCAAATTGTAAAAATGAAAAGCGCCTTGGTGTTATTTACACCCTATCCATGTCCGGCCCAAACAAAAAACTCTGAAAGTGCCCGGAACGGTGAATGCAT
This sequence comes from Desulfovibrio sp., assembly GCA_020060545.1. Lineage (GTDB taxonomy): Bacteria > Bacillota > Dethiobacteria > DTU022 > DTU022 > JAGUZX01. Next base: position 275 of record JAGUZX010000131.1, read on the forward strand.
ATTGCATGCATGTTGCGGTAGTGTTATAATTTAACTAAACATATAGAAAGGGGGCATTTCATGCCTACCCTTCAGGTACGCCATTTACCGGAACACATTTATCAAAAGATAGTGGAAAGGGCCAAGGCCAAGCGTCGCAGTATTGCTCAAGAGACAGTGATGCTGTTGCAAAAAGCTCTCCAAATGGAGGAGCGCACGAAGGAGCTGCGCTGCCAATTGATTTACCGGCTGCTGCAGGACCCTTTTACACAAGGCGACATCCCCGACCCGGTTCTGCTGGTTAGGGAAGACCGGAAACGATGATTGCGGTCCTTGATGTCAGTGCTGCCGTGGAGCTGGTGATGGGACGACCGGGTAAAGAGGTTGTCGCTGGAGTTCTGAAAGAAGCCGACTGGGTTGTCGCTCCATCTCTGTTTAGCTATGAAGCTGCGAATGTCATGTGGAAATATCATAAAGTGCTGCCTGTTTCAGCAGCAGAGATTGTCCAAAGAGTTAAACTGGCGATTGATCTTGTAGATGAATTTCTTCCTGCTGAAGATATTTTTGAAGAAGCGCTTTCCCTGGCCTGCCAAATTAAACATCCTGCTTACGATGCTGTCTATTTGGTAACCAGTCGGCGGAAAAAAGCAACGCTTCTTTCCCTCGATCAACGCTTACTGGATGCCGCAAAAAAGTTAAAAATACCTGTCCATGGATGAGGGGGGGACCGCGGTTGTTGACAACTTTAATTGGGTAACAAGGACAAGATTTATGTACGTTGGAAAGACAAAGCTCATCAAGCAAATCGCCAGGACGGGAATCGGTAGAGAGGCTGCCGTTAAAGGGTTAAGTTGTCAACAACCTGTTAGAGCCAGCTTAAAATGACGGAGGAAATGTATATAATCCGGTAGGAAGTGTCGGGGTTGATCCCGGCTTTTTATTTTTTAGTATTGGTTTTAAAGTGGTGGAAGTGGTTGTTGTACTTGGGTCACTTTGAGCTGTGCCGTAAAGGAATGTGGCTTGAGGGTAATCGAAACCGCAAGCCACGTACCTTAGGGGGCCTTTGTCGGGTAGAGCTTATCACGGCGTGCCGGTTTTGGCATGGCGAAGCCAGGCCAACCAGGGAGGTGAAGCAATGTGATGCTGAGCATCCTTGCCTACGGTGTATGGTCCGGTTTAAAGGTGAAAACAGCGCGCGATTTCTTCGTCGCCGGGGGGTCGCAGGGGTTTGTCCCCATAATCGCCACCAAGGTGGCGACCGGGATTGGTTCAGGGATGATGATCGGCTGGGTCGGGTTTGGTTATGTCAAGACAGATATACTCAGTTTCTTCCTGCTGCGGGTGGCCGTCATGATCGTGCTCCCCGTATCGACCGGCCTGGCCGGCAGGTAATCAGGGCAAGCTTTTTTAGTGATAAGCAGAAAAGTGATGAAATAATAGCGAAAAATTATCTATTACGCCGCAGTAAAACGCTAACTATCTTGCCATATTGATCCTGCTGACAGTCATCGAGCATGCAGGCAGCGATCTGCTGATGCGCCCTCGCTCTGCGGCAGGTCCTGCGGACGGCGGAAGACCGGGGGCTGTTAAAGTGAAAAAAAGAGTTGCCAATGAAAGGATATTTTTGAACATTGTCGAAAATAAGCTTGTTACCATAAAAAAAGGAGAAGGATAAAATTGGCCCTTACACTACTGTTATGGTTATTCCAAACCGTACCTGAAACCCTGGCCCTGGTTAGCCTGGCGGTAGTTCTGGCCGGCCGGAATTTGGAACTACAAAGCGTTTTATTAATTGGATTGCCGCATGCTGCAGCTGTTTACCTGGTCCGCCTGCTGCCCATTAAATTCGGTATTCATTTTATTGTTTTTATCGTAATCCTGGCGGTGTTGCTCAATGTGCGCTTGAAGATTAAATTCAGTCAATGCCTGTTGACGGCGCTGGCAGTACTGCTGTTTCTTGCCGTAGCCGAAACCCTTTGCATGTATGTCTTGTCCCTGGTAACAGGCATTACGATAGAACAGGTAACCGCAGAAACTGCTTCGCACCTTATTTTCGCCTGGCCCCATATATTAATGCTGTTTCTCCTGGCCTTGGCGGTAAACCGGTGGCGAAAAGGCCGCCTCAAGAATGAGGGAAACCATCGTGCTTAGGTACCTGGGACAGAGTACTGTTGAAAAAATAGGCGAGTGGGCCGGCCTGACTCCGGAAGATCGGGAAGTGGCAGCCTACGGGCTGGAGTATTTGATCTCCAGTATTGCCGGCCTGGCGCTGATGCTGTTGATCGGGTTTGCCCTGAGCCTTTTGCTGGAAACCCTGGCGGTTCTGTCCTGCTGGGTGCTGCTGCGCGTGTTTGCCGGGGGCGCCCACTGCACAGCGCTGTGGCGCTGCACAGTAGTAAACTGTGCGGGTATACTGGCGGCTCTTTTTATAACCAGGGGAGTTGTTTTTCTTCTTCCGCCGGTCTTCTGGGTCGCCGCCGCCTCGGCCTGGGCCCTGCTGGCTGCGGGGCTCTGGGCGCCCAATAACAGCGAAAGGCCGGTTTACGATCCCCGGAGGCGCAAGGTCCTGCGCCGGAGGGCCCTGGTCTTGATCGTGGTGACCGGTTCTCTCCTTCTTTACTCGGTTATCCGGGGCGCGGAACAGGGGCAGCTCCTGGCGGCAGCCGGCGCAACGGGGCTGGCCTCGGGCGGTTTTATGATCTCTCCGGCCGGTTTCCGGCTGATCAACCGGCTTAATCACAGCCTGGAGTTTCTCGGCAACTCAATCAGGAAAGGAGGTGAAACACCGTGAAAAAACTGCTGATCCGGTTGGCGGCGGCGATCGCCTTCCTGCTGACCATGGCAGCCACCGCCGGCGCAGCCTCCGCATCTAATTGGTTCACCTATGAACCAAAAGTTCCGGCGAAGCTGCGCAAGTAAGGGGGGAAAGTAAAGGGTTCGTGCAAAGATGAATGATTGGCGTAAAGAAAGAGAAGACAACCTGGCAGAGCTTAATCTGGGCGCACACATCCTGGCTTACCTGGTAGTAATCATCATTTTAATAACCGGCACTTCCATTGATGGGTACGATTTTAGTACTTCGGCCATTTTGCTTATTGGCACTGTTCTGCCTGCAGCCGGTTTTATTCTCCTCGATTATCGTTTTTCGCACGGAGAATACGGCTCCCGTTTTCTGTTGGGTTGGAACATTGCCAAACACACTTTACTGTTCGCGGTAATTACAATCGTTCTTGCAGGCTTCCGGGGGGAGCAGTTATGGCTTTTTGCCTCCATGTACCTGCTGCCGGTTGTACTTTCCTGCATCACCCTGGGACAAAAGTGGGGAACTGTTTTCGCCGGAGCAGCAGTGGGAGCCATTTTCTTATTGACCAGGGGTATGGATGTGGCCGGGAACCGGGCCGTGAGCGAGTTCGAAACGGCTCTGGTTCTCGGCGGTATTTTTTTTCTCCTGGCCTGGTTTCTGGGCGGTAACGTCAAAGTGGAAAAAGAGACCACGGAATATCTTTATGCCATGGCTGAAGAAGAGCAGCGCCGCCACGACCTGATCGCACGGATGATGGACACCAGCCCGGCGGGGATCCTGGTTTTGGATCGGCACCGGGCTGTTGTCTATGCCAACGCCCGGCTTGAGCAAATTCTAGGCTTGAGGTGGCGTGAGCTTCAGGTAATGTTCAAACGGGAAATACCCGCTGATAGCGATAGTGCTGCCGGCTGCCTGGAAGAGGTGTTCCGGAAGGTTTTCGCGGCGGGCGAACCTGTTTACAATTACCCGGGGACAGTAGGATCCGGCACCGGGGGAAATAGCGCTTACCTCTCCGTCAGCGGCGCCCCCATCTTTAATTCAGCCGGCCGCGTTGAACAGGTTGTGCTGACCGTGGACGATATTACAAACCAGAAAAAAATGGACGAAGAGATGCTTAAAACAGACAAACTGGAATCCATCGGACTCCTGGCCGGCGGCATCGCTCACGATTTCAACAATTTTATGGCGGTGATGCTGGCCAATATGTCCCTGATGAAAATAAAGAACAACGATCAAAAGATCGCCGAGAACCTGGAACAGATGGAGAAGGCGGTTTTGCGAGCCCGCGAGCTAACCCGGAAACTTTTCCTGTTTACCAAGGCCAGCGCTCCGGTCAGAGAGACGGTTTTCCTGCAGAATTTACTGCTCGAAACGGCCGGTTTCGCCTTAAGCGGGTCGGCTGCAGTTTGTGAAACCAGGATTGCGGACAACCTTTGGCCGGTCGAGGCCGATGAAGTGCAAATCGGCCAGGTGCTCAATAATATCCTGCTTAATGCCGTCCAGGCCATGCCCCGGGGGGGCAAAATTGAACTGACCGCGGCGAACATAACGGTTGGCGGAGCCGATCAAGAAAGCTCGTTTCCCCTGCCGGAAGGGGAGTATATCCGCATCACAATTGCCGATGAAGGAACCGGCATTCCACCTGATCAACTTGGCAAAATATTCGACCCCTTTTATTCCACCAAACCGGAGGGAAGCGGCCTCGGCCTGGCGGTAGCCTATACCATCATCCAAAATCACGGCGGCTTGATCCGGGTGGAGTCGGAGCCCGGCGCCGGAGCAACGTTCCACATTTACCTGCCCGCTTCATCAAAGCCTCGTTCGGAGTCCCCGGAAGAGAGTGATGCGCTTTATTTCGGGGAAGGCCGGATCCTCATTATGGACGACGAGGAGCTTATCCGCAACGCCTGCGGAAATATGTTGAAACACCTGGGTTACCGGGTATCGTATGCCCGCGATGGCTTGGAAGCGGTGCGCCTCTACCAGGAGGCCGCGGCAGCCGGTTCGCCTTTTGATCTGGTGATCATGGATTTAACCATTCCGGGCGGAATGGGCGGAAAAGAGGCGGTGGAACTGCTGCGCAAGCTGGATCCCGCGGTGAAAACGCTTGTATCCAGCGGCTACTCCAATTTGCCGGTTATCAACCGCTACACAGAATACGGTTTTTCCGGGTTTATCAATAAACCTTACCGGATCAAAGAGTTGAGCGCGGCCCTGAAAAAGATTTTCGCTAATTAGTGTCTCCAGAAAAACACTTTCTTTGAAAACTGCATATGGGTAAGCTTAAAGTTATGGCCAAACCTCCGTCCGGCACTTCCCTTTTTTAGGAATACCTGGCTGTGCAGGCGGGCGCTTGTGACCGGGTCCTGCCGGCTTTTTGTGTTAGTTCTTCTCATGTTTCTATTCGTTTTTCTAATCTGATTATAACGGGTGAAAATAGAAACTTGAATTGGACACCCGGGGTTTGCCCAAGAAATCTTGGGTAAAAATCAGTCAAATAAGGACTTTGTCCATTGAACGTATTGAAAATCTCATCGGGAAAGTAACTCCTGAAGAATTAGAAAGAGTGATTGAGGGATTAAATGAAATTATTGGAACATAGTTGATCTTGCGAGCAGCACCAGGGAGGCCGGCCAGCCACATCAGCCTTGCTTCTGTCCGTTTAATTTGCCGCCGCGTTTCCTCAAGCTTGTCCAGATGGGAGATACTAATTAAGGCCGGAACTGTTTTTACAACCGGATTTTAAAATTAAATTTCGAAGAGTGTCGCGACGATGATCACAAATCAACTAAAACACTTGCAGTTCAAGGGCCGGGGAGCGATTGCGGATGGAGGGCGCAAGTTCAGGAACACCTTGTTGATCCTGGCTGCGGTCGTCGCGGGCGGGACTGCCGGCTTTATGGCTATTGAAAAGATGCCTCCTCTCGATGCTTTTTACATGACCATGATCACCATCTCCACGGTAGGTTTCCGGGAAGTGAGGGAGCTTTCCGATGCAGGCAAGCTGTTCACCGTTTTTCTGATCATTTCGGGCTTGGTTGTGGCGGCCTATGCTCTGGGGACGATTACTTCATTCGTGCTGGAGGGAGAATTTAAACAGCTACTGCGGAGGCGAACCATGGAGAACAGGATTGAAAAGCTGAAAAACCATTACCTGATCTGCGGCGCCGGCCAGACCGGCCGCTACGTCATCAACCAGTTTAACCTTAAAAAAGTCCCTTTTGTGGTCATCGAGCACAATGCTGAAAGAGCGGAACGGCTGGCGGAGCAGGGCAACCTGGTCTTGCTGGGCGACGCGACGACAGAAGAAGCCTTGCTGAAGGGCGGGATTACCCGGGCCAAGGGTTTGATCTGCTGCCTTGCCTCCGACGCCGACAATGTTTTCACGGTCCTTACCGGCCGGGAGCTGAACCCTAATCTATATATTGTTTCCCGGGCAATCAACGATAAGGCGGACATCAAGTTGCGCAAGGCCGGCGCCGATAAAACGGTTTCTCCCAACGAAATCGGCGGCGCCCGCATGGCCTCCCTGGTGCTGCACCCGGCGGTCGTGAGCTTCCTGGATGTGCTTACCCATGCCGGTGATCTCGTCCTGGACCTGGAAGAGATCGAGATCACGGAGCGCTCCCCTTTAAAAGGGCTGACTCTCGCCGAAGCCCGTATCCCGGAATTGACGGGTCTCATTGTGATCGCCCTGAGCCGGAAGGGCGAGAAGCTTTTATTCAACCCCAAGTCGGACCTGGTATTGTTATCCGGGGATAGCATGGTAGTGCTTGGTTCCGAAAAACAGGTCGAGAGTTTGCGGCGCATCGCATATTCCTAAACCGGCTGGCGCCGGAGGTGAAGTCACAGTGGAGAATGTTCTGCCGCAACACTTAAGGCCGCTTTTGGCAAAGTTAAAAGAGGCGGGAGCGCTGGTGGAAGAGGCAGGGCCGCCATTTAAATCCCTAAAGGGGACGCTTGCGGTTGATATCCCAAACGATTACTAATCTCCCTTGCAGCACGAAGAACAGCGTTTCCTAATACCGGCACCTTTTCACTTTTAATTTTTAGAGTGAGTCCAACTACAGCGACAGCCCCAATGACATTGTTTGAAAAATCGAATACAGGGGCGGCAATAGAAATTACCCCGAGATAACACTCTTCGTTATCAATCGAATATCCTCTGGTTTTGATTAAATCGATTTCTTTTTTTAATTGGTTTATGCCGGTGATTGTGTGTTCGGTATGAGCTTTAAGTTCTTCAGCCTGCAATAGCTGTAATTGTACTTCTTCCGGTAGATACGCAAGAATTGCTTTCCCGACAGAAGTGCAGTGAATCGGGGCGCGGCTGCCAACGTTGGAGGCGAACTGCACTTCCTGGGGGAAGGACCGTTTGTCAACGTAAATAGCTTCCCCATTGTCCAGCATTGCCAGCACTACTGATTCCTTTACTTCCACCATTAAGTTTTCCAAAATAGGGTTGGCGATAAATTTTAAATCATACTGCCGGACCGCTTTACTCCCAATTTTAAAGAGTTTAAAGGATAGATGATATTTCTGCGTTGCCTGATTTTGAACCAAAAGATCCAGCTCCTCTAAAGAGGAAATCAGGCGATGAACGGTGCTTCGGCTTAAACCTGTTTTACGGCTTAACTCCCTGATCCCAATTTCTCTTTCCTCACTGATGATCTCCAATAGTTGAAATGATCTTTGGAGAGACTGGACCACTACACGCTCATCTCCTATTATATGGCAATCGCTTGCGTGCATTATTATAATCTATTCGATTTATAGCTTACCAGTAAAGGCAAAATTAAGTCAATAGCATTGCCGCTGAAAACATTTATTTTTTATTAAATTTCGCTAATTAAAAGTTTTCGATTGACAAGAGTTAGCACATTATTTATACTATACTTATAATGGAGCGGCGTTCCATATAGCAGGACGCTTCAAAAAAAATGAAAGGAGCAGTTCTTATGGCAACAACAGTGATTACGGTGTTGGTTCTTTACTTTCTGTTGGTTCTAGGAATCGGTTATTATTCAACAAAGAAAGTGCAGACAGCAGATGATTATTTTATTGCCGGGCGAAAACTAAACTATTACGTTACCGCACTTTCGCATCAAGCTTCCGCCTTAAGTGGATGGCTGTTTTTAGCCTGGTCAGGTTTTGTATCACGAATGGGAATCGGAGCAGTATGGACGGCCATTGCCTCAGGCGGTGCTCCCATCACTAATTTTCTAATCCTGGCCAGAAGGATGAGAAAATACACCGAAATGGTGAAAGCCCGTAGTATCGTCGACCTGCTCGAATCCAGGTATTACGATGAAAAAACAAAAATTATCCGCACTGTATCAGTAATCATAATATTTGTGTGTATGTGTGTTTATGTTGCCGCCCAGGTAATGGCTGCCGGCAAAGCATTTCAGGTAGTCCTTGGGTGGGACTATCAGCAAGCGGCGATCTTAGGCGCCGTTATAGTGATTGCTTACACTTCGGCAGGGGGATTACTTGCAGTTGCCTGGTCAGATACTTTTCAAGGGATATTAATGATTATTGCAGTTGCTTTTGGCCTGGTTTTAAGTTTATATCACAATGCTGGATGGGGCAATATTGTTAATGCGTTGGGTTCAATCAAGCCGCAATTAATCACGCCCTGGATAAATCCGATCACGATCATTGGTTTACTTTCAGCCGGATACCTTGGCTACTTGGGCCAACCGCAACTTCTGCAAATGTTTATGAGCATGAAAAATGCAAAAGATGCGAAGCGTGGCGCTGCTATTGCGGGGGGAGTGGGGATCTTCCTGCTCTTTGGCAGTTTCGTTGCTCTTCTGGGAACTACAGCGTTATTCCCGGAAGCCGCCGACCCGGATACCAACTTTTTGCAGCTGTTTCTAAAGTACAGCCCGGGCCTTTTAACCGGTTTAATTTTGGCTGCTGTCATGTCAGCCATTATGTCTTCCGCTGATTCTCTTTTACATGTCGCCAATGTTTCAGTTGTCGAAGATTTTTATAACAGAATTATTAAGAAGGGCCAGGCCGGCGATCGCCAAATGCTTTTGGTCGGCAGGATTTCTGCTGTTCTCCTTGGCGCCGTCGCTGTTTATATTGCCCTCAATCCTTTTGAGAGTATTTTTTGGGTTTTGTTCTGGGCCTGGGGTGGCCTTACCGCTTTTGGCCCGGTCATTCTTTTAGGTCTCTATTGGAAACGCGCCAACAGAATCGGAGCAATCGCTGGATTAATCTGCGGTTTCTCAGCTTCGGTAATTTGGTTTCAAACGGGGTTGTATACTAAATTGCATATGAGCTTCCCCGCTTTCTTCGTAGCGCTAATTGTTACTGTTGCCGTCAGCTTGTTGACTGCTGCGCCTCCGAAAGAAATTCAAGACCAGGTCGAGGCTTTGGCCGATTACAACATGCCGGAAACAATAAACGTTAAAACAGCCTGAGCCACGCTTGTTTTTCTCTCCTTTCTGTGTTCCTTCACAGAAAGGAGAGAAATTTTTATTTGGCATTATTAAAGGAGTTTAGGGTGTGTTTTTGAGCGCACCAATGCTAAAATATAGGAAATCCTCTTAATGGCAACACTGAAAGAGACCCGGTGTTACAAGGAGGGCCATTTTTTATGGGAACAAAAGTAGTGATTAAACATGGCACCGACCCGGCACAATTGGCTTATGAAGCAATTAAAAGTGTTTTTCTGGATGAAGCAAGGGGGAGGAAAGTTTTATTAAAGCCCAATACCGGGTTTAAAGGTCCTCCCGAAACCGGTCTTTGCACGCACCCCGAAGTAATCAGGGGACTGATCGCATTTTTTCTGGAGCAAGAAGCTTCAGAAATATATGTCGGTGACAGTTCCATTTTTGGGGTTGATGGATGGGAAGCCCTGAAGGAGTCCGGCATTAAAAAAGTGTGTGCAGAAACTGGCGCTATTTGCGTCAATCTTGATGATTTTCAAGGTGTGGAAAAGAAAATTCCGGAAGGGGTTATTGTCGATAAACTGAAGTTTTCCGCTTTAGTTTTTGAAGTTGATTTCATTGTGTCAGTCCCGGTAATAAAAACACATATGTATACCGGGGCAACTCTGAGCATTAAAAATATGAAAGGATGCCTTTACAAGAGGGAAAAATCGAAGCTGCATCGCATTTTTAAGGAATCTCCCGATCGGTCGAAAGGTTTAACTTTAGACTATGGTATAGCCGATATGGCCTCGGCTTTGATGCCCCATTACGCTGTCATTGACGGCATTGTCTGTATGGAAGGTTTTGGTCCCAGCGGGGGCGCGCCAAGGAATTTGGATTTAGTTATAGCCGGCAAAGACCCTGTGGCGGCAGACTTGGTTGCCGTAAAGCTGATGGGGATGGATTGGGATGCTATCCCGCATCTTAATCTTGTGCAAGAAAGATTCGGAAAAAGGCCGGAAACAGAGCTGGCAATTGAACCGTTGGATTTTATGAAATACAGCCGGAAGTTTAAGCTGGTAACCATGCAGGATTTAAACGTTTTCTATCCAAACATAACTATTATCGAAGAGGGAGCCTGCAGCGCCTGCAGCAGCACCATCATATCTTTCCTAAAAGTACATGGAGACAAATTTAAGCACGACTATAGATTTGCTTTGGCCTCGGGTAAGGATTTAAAGGAAAGTCATTTAACTTCAGAACACACTTTTCTAATCGGTAATTGCGCTTCATCTTATAGGGATAAATTGCCTTTTTGTAAGGGCTGTCCACCGGTACCTTCTGACATTCTGGCTTTGGTTCACGGTGAGAAATATTAACAAATACGGAGGGCTGATCAATGGAAATAGAATTCTTAGGACATGCTGGGTTTTTGGTTAGTGAAAAGGAACATTCACTGGTCTTCGATCCCTTTTTAAGTGGCAACCCGCTGGCGATGAGAAAACCGGAAGAAATTAAACCAAGATATATTTTTGTTTCTCATGCCCACCCCGACCATTTGGGGGACACTGTTTTAATTGGGAAAAAAGCTAATTCAGTAGTGTATACAACCTTTGAGCTGGCAGAGCAACTGGGTAAGGAAGGTTTGGATGTCAGGCCGGGGCATCTTGGGGGTAAACAGTTAACCGATTTTGGCAGCGTGAAATTATTCCTTGCCTTCCATGGAAGCGGCATCCCTGGAGGCCATGCCTGCGGCTTTGTTGTGGATGTGTGTGGGAAAAAGATTTATTTTGCTGGAGATACGGCTCTCTTCCAGGATATGAACCAATTATCTAAAGAACAAATTGACGTGGCGCTGTTGCCGATCGGTGATCTTTTTACAATGGGGCCGGAGGATGCCCTGGAGGCTGTTAAGCTGATTAAACCCAAATATGTAATCCCGATGCACTTTAATACGCTTCCTTTAATTAAACAGGATCCATTTCAATTTCAAAGAATGGTGGAAAGTGAAACTGAAACGAAAGTAATTGTGTTGGACCCGGGCAAAACTTTTACTCTGTAAATAAATAAAGAAGGTGTTTCACCTGTTGATACGTAAAGCCGGCGCCAGGGATAGCAATATTGTCGCTGAGATGGCCGCTCAACTTCTTTCCGAGTTAAGTGGAAATCCCGTCGGAATAAAGCCGTTACTCGGCATTGCCAAAGTGTTGCTTGCTTCTGAGTCAAGTCATTTTACCGTACTTTTAGCTTATCCCGGCGACGATCCCTCCCGGTATGTCGGGCTGCTCACAATTGCCGAAGTATCGGCGTTATACGCCTGTGGGAGTTTTGGAGTAATCCAGGAATTTTACGTTGCTCCGGCGGAGCGTTCAAAAGGAATCGGGCATCTTCTCCTAAAGGAAGCAATCAATCACGGGCGCCAATGCGGTTGGAGCCGTATAGAGGTTGGCGCCCCTGATTTGCCAAAATGGGTGCGGACAGTTGACTTTTACCGGCGTGAAGGATTCCAAGAGATAGGCCCCCGTTTAAAGTTAGCTTTATAGCCTCCTTTCTTACCGCGATATAACCGGGTAGGGGGGAGAAAACCTGTTTCTCCCCCTTGAATGTTATCTAAATTGCGGTTCCTTGCTTTACTGCATTTCTTCGAGGGTGATGCTTACTTTAATGGCCGCGCCGTCCCGGAGGACGGTAAGCTCGACGGTGTCCCCTGGGTAGTAGAGCAGCAGGGTATCATAGAGCTGGGCCACGAAAGCGATCTGTTTTTCATTGATCGCGGTAATCACATCGCCCTCGCGGAGCCCCGCTTTCGCCGCCGGGCCGCCCGCCACCAGCCTTGTAATATAAACTCCGCGGTCGGTGCTGATCCCGGTATGCCGGGATAAACTCTGCAAATAGATCCCCAGCTTCGGCCTCCGGACATAACCGTAGGCCATCAGGTCCTCGACAACCCGGCGCACAATCGTGCTCGGGATGGCAAAACCGATCCCTTCCACGCCGGGGCTGCTTACCTTGGCGGAGTTGATCCCGATGATCTCGCCGCTTAAGTTTACCAGGGGCCCGCCGCTGTTCCCGGCGTTAATCGCGGCGTCGGTCTGGATGTAGGTGTAGCTGTAGTCGCTGCCCTGGATACTGATTTCGCGCTCCAGGGCGCTGATTACCCCCGCCGTAACCGATTGCTGGAAAAACCCGAGGGGGTTGCCGACGGCGAATACGGCCTCGCCCACGCGCAGCCGGGACGAATCGCCCAGGCTTAAATAAGTAAGGCCGCTCCGCTCAATCTTCAACAGGGCCAGGTCCGTCAGCGGGTCCGCCCCCACCAGCTCGGCCTGCAGCCTTTCCGAGCCGGGGAAAACCACGGCGATTTCGTCGGCCTGTTCGACGACATGATAGTTGGTCACAATGTACCCGTCCGCGGTGATGACCACCCCCGAGCCGTTCCCTCTTTCCAGGAGCCCTTGCCGGCCGCGCTGGTTAAAGTAAGCATAATTGCTTACGCTGACCACGGCCGGCGCGACCTGTTCCATGACATCCGCCACGGCAAACCCGTCCGCGGTGGTTAAAGACACCTGCACCGGCTGGCCCGGCGGAAGCGCGGCGGTTTTAGGCTCTTCCGGCAGGGCGAAACGGAAGAAGAGAGCCGAAACAAACGCGCCGCCCAGGATAAATCCAAGCATGGCCGTGAGTAAGACAGACCGCCGATATTTACGTTCTTCGGAAAACATTTGATTGACTGCCTCCTCCGTTGTTTTTTCGAACTTTTGCTTCAAGCCGTATGTTCAACCCGGCTGACGATCCCGTCCTTGATCGAGAGGACCTGGTCCGCCTGCCTGGCGGTGTCCCGGTCGTGGGTCACTACCAGCACGATTTTCTTCTCCTCGCGGGCGAGCCTTGCCAGCAGGCTGATAATCGCCTTGCCGGTCCTGGAGTCGAGGTTGCCGGTCGGTTCGTCGGCCAGGATCAGCGGGGGGTTTGTGGCCAGGGCCCGCGCGATGGCCACCCGCTGCTGCTCACCGCCGCTCAGGCGTTTGGGATTATGGTGGAAACGCTCCGGTCCGAGCTCGGCCGCTTCCAGGCACTGCCGTGCCCGCTCGGCCCGCCTGGCTTTGGGCAGCCCGTTGAATTCCAGGGGCAGCTCGACGTTTTCCTGCGCCGAAAGGTTCGGGATCAGGTGAAAGAATTGGAAGATAAATCCCACCGATTGGCGCCGGTAGAGGGTCAGCTCTTTTTCGGAAAAACGGTGCAGCGGGATCTTTCCGACAAATATTTCGCCCGCGGTCGGCCCCTCCAGCCCGCCGAGCAGGTTGACCAGGGTCGATTTGCCGCTGCCGCTCGGCCCGACGATGCAGGTAAAGTTGCCTGCTTCCAGGTCAAAAGTGGCCTCTCTTAATGCGGCGACAATCTGGCCGCCGAATGAAAACTCCTTGCTCACCTCTTTAACCTTGATGTTCTTAACCACGCCGCAACACCTCCGCCGGTTTAAAATGAGAAGCAGGTTGCGGGACCGGTTCCGGCCCAGGTTGCGCAGCCCCCGTTTAAAACTGGACACGTGGTAAATCCCTCCTTAAGGCCTATTATTGCCATTTGTATACAGAATGCCTGTCTGTAAAATAGCAAAAAAATTTGTCCGATTTGTGAACGAACAGGGTCTTTTTCGAGAACTCGTTTGTCCGTTTTTTGTTGATCATTTGCCATAATTTTGCCACACGCGGCGGTTATACTACGGGAAGAGATCAGGCAAAGGAGGTGACAAGATGAAACGCAAAGCAGTGATACTGGTTGTAGCACTTTTGCTCGTCGCCGGGTTGGCCCAGGTAGGCTTCGCTGCGCTCGATAACAACAGCGGTACATTCAGAGAGAAGTGTGCAGAAATTTGGGCCAACCTCTCCCCGGAACAGCAGGAGCAGGTGGAAGCGGCCCGCGAGGAGCACAGGGAACAGATGCAAGCGCTCCGCGAAGAATTCCAGGCCAGGCGGGCCGCGCTGCGGGAAGAATTCCTCCAGAAGCTGCCCGAGGAAGTGAGGGCGCAGGTGGAGGAAAGGATGGCCGCCCGTGAAGAAAGGATGGCCGAACGGCGCGGGATGCGCGGACCGGGCAATGGCTGGCACGGCGACTGCCCGCAGGGCGAGAACTAAGGGTGAAGCAAAACTAAACTTACCGGATTTACGCAGGAGAGCCCCCAAAAGGGGCTCTCCTTATTTGGTTTTCCCGGAGTGGGCGGTTATGCTCGCGCTATGGCCCCGGGCGGTTTAGCGGTGCCGATAGAAAAAAAGGATCGTCACTGATTGGCCCGGTAACAGATTATCCAGTAAACCGTTGCAGCAATTTTTTTTGCTCCGTCAAGAAGTAATCCTTTACTTCCGTCCAAGCCAGGGGCATATGCATTTTAGGGAGCGGTTCTCTTTCAGCATCATCAAAGTAGGAAAGGCTCTTGATCAGATGATAATAGTTTATTTCTGCTTCAGGGTACTTTTTGGGTAATAGTTCGATCATTGATTCGAGGCGGTTTTCCTTTTGGCAAATGATATAAAGATCGATGAAATCTTTACGGGCCCCCCTGTGGCTGACAGCAGCCCATTTCATCAAGCCAATATCCAATACGGATGCCAATTTTAATCCCGGTATCTCCGTTGTTTGGATCAGCGACCCTAGAAGTGGGTTAGGATAATAAAGCCAGGTAAGGCGTATCCCATCCAAAAGGCCGTGAAAAGTGCCTTTTTGGGTATCCGCAATCTTGACTCGTCCGATCTGGGCCAGGCTTCGATATAAAACTTCAGGGTCAAAGGCAACAGGGGAAAACCAGTCAAAATCGACTGATTCGCGATGGCCGAGGATGAGTGCGAGTGCCGTGCCGCCGGCCAGGTAGCTGCCGGGAAGAGGCAGGTTATCAACCAGGTTGGTCAAAAAAGCCTTTCCTTCTCTGCCGACCGTATTCCAGTAGAGCACATCTCTTCCTCCTTTAGGTCAAAATAATTTTGCCAGCAGCGGGCTGTTTTCAGGGTAAGGCCCCGGCTCGTTTGCACAGCTTCCTTAATTATACTTTTAGGGTAACTGCGGTACAACCATTCCAGGGAGCAGTGGTCTCCTTCGTTCAAGAGCCTCTCGATAATGAATATGCGATGCCGCTGCAGGTCAAGTTCCTCCGGGGATATGTCCCAGAAATATGCTCGCAACCAGGATGGCACTTTATCGTGATTTTGCATGTCCGAACCTGCTCTCGCTACATATTTACAATATTTTACACCATAGAGGTTATTTATGCAAGCCTTAAATCCCGAAAAGCAGGAATGTAGAAAGCAGGAATGTAGATGGCAAATATTGAATCCAAAAATAGAAAAGGTTTTGCATAGGAAAAGCGCACGGACAGCTAAACGGTCGCGATTCATTTTAATCATGCATCATTCAATGCTGTTGGAGGTAATGATGTATTTAAACCTCTATGCGTTACCGCTTTTTGCAGTCACAGTCATCATGCTGCTGATGGCATACCGGGCCTGGCGCTTTCGCTTTGCACCGGCCGCAAAGGCATTTATTCTGCTGGTCGTGTGCAATGTTGTTTATGCCCTCTTTTATGCTTTGGAGATCTCGTCGCTTTCCCTGGATTGGTAAATTGTGTTTGCAGGGCGGTCATGAAAAAAGCGGGTCAACCCCGCGCCAAGTTTTGAGGGGAGGGTGGGACTATGACGGAACCGGCGATCAAGGTTAAGGGCCTGAGTTATTGGTACGGCAATCTGCAGGCGGTCAAAAATATTGATTTCGAGGTTTTTCCGGGGGAGATCCTCGGCTTTCTCGGGCCGAACGGTGCCGGCAAGTCGACCACGATCAAGGTACTCACCGGCCAGCTGAGGCCCATGGGCGGCGCGGCGCAAATCCTCGGGTTTAAAATCGGCGCGGAAGACCCTGAACTGCAGGCGCAAATCGGGGTGTGCTTTGAGGAGAAGAACCTCTACCTGGAGATGAGCGCGCTCGAAAATTTAGATTTTTTCGCTTCTCTCTTCGGGATTAAAAATGCCAACTCCCTGGAGGCCTTGCGGCGGGTGGGGCTTGCCGACCGGGCGAAAGACCGCGTGAGCAGCTTCTCCAAGGGGATGCGCCAGCGCTTGATGATTTCGCGCGCGTTTATCAACAAGCCGAAGGTGCTCTTTCTTGACGAGCCGACCGACGGCCTGGACCCGGTGACCGCGAAGGAGATCCGCAAGACGATCAAGGAGGAGGCCGCCCGCGGCGCGGCGATCCTGCTTACCACGCACAATATGTTTGAAGCGGATGAGCTCTCCGACCGGGTTGCTTTCATCAACGAGGGCGAGATCGTCGCCCTCAACACCGCCGAGAACCTCAAGCTCAAGTACGGCAAGCGGTCGGTGCGCGTCCGGCTGCGCGACGGTGACGATGTCCGCGAGGAGCACATCCCGCTGGACGGCGGCGGATCCTCGGCGCGCCTGGCCGCGCTCGCCGCTTCGCCCGACCTCCTGACGATTCATACCGAGGAGGCCACACTCGAGTCGATTTTTATCCGGTTGACCGGCAGGGGGCTGGCAGGATGAAGCGACCGGTATCCAGCGGCGCGGTTTTAGGCGCGATTTTGAAAAAAGATTTGCGGCTCTACAGCCGGAACAAGATCTACCTGTTCCTGACTGTGCTGAGCCTTGTATTTTTTGTGCTGATCTTCTGGATCATGCCCGATACGGTCGACGAGACGATCGTGCTTGCAGTTTCGCCGCCCATCCGGACGATGATCGGCGAAGCCAGGGAGGCGCTGCGCAAGCTCGGCGTCCCCGAGGCGCAGCTTGAACAGCTGGATCAGTTGGACTTTTCACGAGAGGCGGAGGGGCTGCAGCTGGTGGAGCTGGAGAGCGAGGCGGAGCTCAGGCGCGTTATTGAAGGCGGGCTCGAGGTTTACCGCACCGCGGACGGCGGCCTGGTCCTGCGCGACCCGGATACCGGCGAAAAGAAGCCCGGGGAAGCCCGGCGGGTGAAGCCCGGCATCGGCATCGCCTTCCCCAAGCTTTTCATTGCGGACGCCGCCAGGGGGGCCAGGACCACGGTCACGGTCTATGCGGACGCGGCGGTGCCGGAAGAGATCCGGGGCGCGATGCAGAGCTTTGTGCGCGAGATCGCCTACCAGCTCGCCGGGCGCGGGCTGCCGGTCGAGCTGCCGGCCGAGGAGGCGATTATCCTGGGACGGGATCGCGCGGGCGATCAGGCATCTCTGCGGGACAAACTGCGGCCGATGCTGGCGTTTTTCGTCCTGCTCATTGAGACGTTCGCCATGGCCTCGCTTATCTCGACCGAAATACTGCAGCGCACCGTGACCGCGCTCATGGTTACGCCGATGCGGATCTGGCATTTCCTTGCCGCCAAGACGGTTTTCGGCACCGGCCTGGCGCTGGGCCAGGGGTTGCTGGTCCTGGCGCTGGTCGGGGCGTTTACCCCCGCCAACTGGCCGCTCCTTCTCGTAACGATGCTGATCGGGTCGATCATGTTCACCGGTGTGGCTATGCTTATCGGCGCCGCCGGGAAAGACTTCGTCAGCCAGCTCATGTACGCCCTTTTATTTACCGTGCCACTGATGATTCCCACGTTCGCGGTGCTTTTCCCCGGCACCGCCGCCGCGTGGATCCGGGCCATCCCCAGCTACCCTGTGATCGACCTGCTCGTGGGCGTCACGATCTACGATGCCGGGTGGGCGGAGTCCCTGGGCGCCCTCGCCTGCGCGCTGCTGTGGGTGGCTATTCTCTCCGCGGCGGGCCTGTTTATTCTGAAGCGGAAGGTGGAGTCGCTATGAGCCTGCAGCGTGTCTGGAGCCTGTTCCGCAAGGATTTTGCGCTGGGGCCGCGCAAGCCCTTTTTCCTCTTCGCGGTGGTTATGCCCGTGGCGCTGACGCTGATCTTCCAGGTGGCTTTCGGCTCGCTCTTCGAGCCCAAGCCCCGCCTGGGGATTGTCGACGAGGGCGGCTCCGAGATTACCGCGGCCGTCCGGCGGATGGAAGGGGTTACACTCGCGCTGCTTGACGATACCGGGGAGCTGAAGCGGCGGGTTCAAAATAACGACCTCGATGCCGGCCTGGTCCTGCCGCCCGGCTTCGATGCGGCGGTGCGCGCGGGACAGCGGCCGAAGCTCGAATTTTATATCGGCGGCGAGAGCCTGGCCTCAAACCGCATCATTTTAAGCGTTACGGCCATCGACCTGATCCGCGGTGTCGCGGGGCTCGAGGCCCCCGTCACCGTCGAAACGGTGCGCTTCGGGGAGGCGGGGCTGCCCGTTGCCATCCGCCTGGTTCCTTTAATCGTTTTCTATGCCCTTGTCCTGGCCGGAGTCTGGATTACCGGTTCGAGCCTCGTCGAGGAGAAGGAGAAAAGCACCCTCGCGGCGCTGCTGGTCACCCCCGCCAGGCTGAACGAGGTCTACGCCTCCAAGTGGCTGCTCGGGTTCGTTTTTGCTTCATTCATGGCGGCGGCCACGCTTTTCTTAAACCGCGCCTTCGGCCCGCGCCCGCTCGATGTCCTCGCGGTGATCCTGGTGGCGGCCGCTCTCAACGCCATGCTCGGCCTGCTCGTGGGCGTGCTCTCGAAGAGCTCGACGACCCTGTTTACGCTGATCAAGGGGGCCGGCATTTTCCTGTTTGCGCCGGTGATCTTTTACCTCTTTCCGGACTGGCCGCAGTGGATCGCGCGCATCTTCCCGCTCTACTGGATTATCGAGCCGATCTGGCAGGTGTCGGTAATGGGCGAGCCTCTCGCCAGGGTCTGGTTTGAGCTCGCTGTCGCCGTCGCGATTACGGCGGCCCTGGTCCCGGCGATCATGCTTGTGGAGCGCCGCATGAAGGCGTAGCGAATAAGGATCCCGCGCCGCCGCCCCAATGCATTTCGACACGAGGTAGCAGCTGTTGAAAGAGCTGATTAAAAACCGTTCCTTTATTTTTCTCTGGGCGGCGCAGGGCGCATCCTCGCTGGGTCATACCTTCTCCGCTTTTGTCATCGCCTGCCTGGTTTACGAACTGACCGGCTCCAAGCTGGCCATGAGCGGCATGCATATCGCCTTCATGGTCCCCAACCTGTCCATGCAGCTGCTCGCCGGCCCCTACCTGGACCGCTGGAACCGCCGGGCGGTGATGATTTTTTCGCAATGGACCAGGGCGGCGGTTTACCTGGCGGCGGTGGTCCTCTATCCTCTGGGCCTGCTCGAGGTCTGGCATCTCTACCTGATCACCATCGTCTCCGGCGCGGTGGAACCGCTGTTCCGCGCATCGAGCATGGCCTATGTGGCGGAGATCTTGCCGAAAAGCCACCTGATGCAGGGCAATTCTTTGCTCCAGGGAACGGTGCAGGTCTTAATGCTGGCCGGGCCCGCGCTGGGCGGGCTGCTCGTAACCACGGCCGGGGCCGGGGTGGTGCTGATCTGCCTGGTCGGCGCGCTGGGGCTGGCGGGCCTGCTGCTTTGCCGGGTCCCCCAGGCGACGCAACCGAAGCGCGAGCAGAGTGAAAGCTGGTTTGCCCAGTTCCGGGAGGGGGTCAAGTTTTTTCAGGTTTATACCGTGCTGTTCTGGGTCGGCATGCTCCTGACTGTGATCAATGCTTGCAACGGCGCCTCGCAGCCGATGTTCCTGCCGTTTGTCAAGGAAGAGCTGGGCGGGACCGAACAGCATTACGGCATCTTCACCTCCGCCTCTTCGGCCGGGATGCTGCTCGGCTCACTCTGGACGGGGCTCCGGAAAGACCCGCAAAACAGGCGGCTCGCGATGTTGGGGTCGCTGCTGCTCGGCGGCCTGATGCTGGGCGGGCTGGGCTGGGTGCGCAGTTTTCCCGCGGCGGTGGCGCTGACAGCCGGCTCGGGTTTCTTCTCCCTGATGTTTACGATTAACAATACGACGCTCTACCAGAAGAGAGTGCCGGAGGAGCTGCGCGGCCGGGTTTTCGCGGTGCGGATGCTGATGGCCCAGGCCGGCATCCCGATTGGCTCCATGATCGGCGGGCTCTACGCCGAAGCGTGGGGGATCAGAAGCCTGTTTACGGCCCTGGGCGCCGTAATGGTTTTGGTCACGGCCGCCGCCCTGCTGGCTCCGGTTTACCACAAATTAAACGACCCCGCCCCCGGCGAAGCAAGTGTGCCAAGGGGACGGAGTGCGTGACACATTTATTCGAACTCATTCAAGAGAATAGAGTTGCCGGCCTGGTCCTGCGCGGGGAGCACTGGGACGGGCTGTATGAGATAACCTGGTCCGGGTTGCCTGTGACCGGCAAAAAGGGGGCACCGGCCCCGCTGCACACGGAGGCGCTCTGGCTGCACTACCTTGCCCGGGCGGACGGGTATCCCCTTGCCGGGCGGTGGGTTAACTTAAGCGAAATCGGGGAGCTATACTACCAGCAGGCTTTTCAGGGTTATACGGGCGATGCGCTCGCCCGGACCTGGGGTGGAGCCCTGGAGGGGCTGGAAGGCAAATGCCGCGCGGAGGGCGGGCGGGTCTTCCGCTGCCGGTTATAAGACTGCGGAGGCAACCTTAACAGTCCCCCTGCTTCCTATTTGAAAAACCTGATGCTCAAGGGGTAGCGGTAGGCGGTTCCTTCGCCGGCCTTAATCGCGGCGGCAATGGTCAGCACCAGGTGGGAGACGATGAAAAAGGCGAAGAGGAACGGGATGATTATCAGCAGCGCCCGCGGGGTGGGGCCGCCCGCGACGAGAAAGGCGGTCATCAGCAGGATGAAGTAGGCGAAAACGGCCAGGATAACGTAGATGGTGAAGGAGAGCTGAAAATTGAGGGACTGCTTGCCGTGTTCATTCACCAGGGGCAGTTCGTCCTTTTTGAGCAGCCAGATTACCAGGGGGACCAGGATGTTCCCGAAAGGCACGCCGATGTAGAGGCTGAGAGCGCCCAGGTGGCAGAAAGTTCCCCAGGTGCGTCCGGTTTTGTCCCCTTCCCGGGGTTGATTTTGCGCTTGTTCGGCTTCCTGTTCCATTTGATCTTTTCACCCGCTGCATATGGCATTCGTCACTATCCTTGCGCATAGTTTATCCGTAAAAGCATTCTCTCAAACATGCGCTCAGCCACGTCGCCGCGGGCCGTTTTCTTCCCCGCCGGCAGGAAAATGCGGCGTGGAGGTTGAATATGGTACCAAAAAGAGAAGGTGTGCCCGCCAGGGATGGAACGCAGGGATTTGCTCAGGAAATTGATTTATTCCGGCGGGGCCGGGTTGCTCTATCTTGCCGGGGGAGCCTGGCTTTTAAAAGCCTGCGCGCGGGCGGAGGAACCCCGAAACGATTTAAAGCCGTGGCAGCCCGCCTATGCCGGGCTGGAGGCGGAGGGCAGGCTGGAAGACCGAATCGAGCGGGCATACCGGATCTTCGAAAAATGCGAACTCTGCCCGCGCCGCTGCGGCGTCAATCGCCGCAAGGGCGAGGCCGGCTTTTGCCGCGCCCCGGAGAAGGTGATGGTCTACAGCCACCACCCGCATTTCGGCGAAGAGCTGCCGCTCGTGGGGGGCGGCGGTTCCGGCACCATCTTTTTTTCCAACTGCAACCTGCGTTGCGTTTTCTGCCAGAACTGGCCCATCGCGCACGAAGGGCGGGGCCAGGCGATCAGCGATGCAGCGCTGGCGGAGATGATGCTGGACCTGCAGCGGATGGGGTGCCACAATATCAACCTCGTAACGCCCACCCACGTAATGCCGCATATCATCAACGCCACGCGCATCGCCCTGCAGGGGGGGCTGCAGCTGCCCCTCTGCTATAACACCAGCGGCTATGAGCGCGCTGAGATCGTCGAACTTCTCGACGGCATCGTCGACATCTACCTGCCGGACCTGAAATTCATGGATGGCGCCGAAGCGGAACGCTACAACCTGGCCGCCGCCGCGGACTACCCGGCGATGGCGCAGGAGGCAATTATCGAAATGCACCGCCAGGTCGGCGATCTCGTCATCGACAAGAACGGCATCGCCCTGCGGGGGTTGATGGTGCGCCACCTGGTCATGCCCAACCGGGTTGCCGGAACGCGGGAATTCGTGCACTGGGTGGCCAATAACCTATCGGCCAATACGTATGTAAACATCATGCCCCAGTACCGGGTTGAGTACAGGGCCTTTGAATACGAGCGCATCGCCCGCGCCATCACGGCCGAAGAATTTGTGGAGGCGATGGAATGGGCCGTGGAGGCCGGGCTGACCAACCTGGACCAGAAGTCCCTGATCCAGCTCGAAATATACCGCCACAGGACCACCTGATTACGACCAGCGGCCGGGTATCGCCGTGCCGCAAGCGGGGCAGGAGCCGTTTTCCAGGTTTATCTCGTCGACAACGAAACCCACCCTTTTGATCACAGTTCCGCCGCAGCCCGGGCAGAAGGTGTTTTCCGCGGCGTGGCCGGTGACCTTCGCGATATAGACAAACTTGAGGCCCGCCTCCATGGCCGTTTCCCGGGCCTGTTCAAGCGTGGAAACGGGGGTGCGCGGCAGGGCGGAAAGCTTGTAAAGCGGGTAGAAGCGGGCGAGGTGAAGGGGCACCTCCGGACCCAGCTCAGCGGCGATCCAGCGGCACATAGCAAATATCTTGTTTAAATCGTCGTTCAAGGTGGGGATGACGATATTGGTGATTTCGATATGGACGCCCGCGTTCCGGAGCAGTTTCAGGCTTTCCAGCACCGGTTCCAGCTCCCCGCCGGCGACTTCCCGGTAAAACACCGGGTCGAAGCTTTTCAGGTCGACATTGGCCGCGTCCAGCTTCCCGCAGAGTTCCCGCAGCGGCGCGGGCCGGATATAACCGGCGGTATGGATCAGGTTCATCAGCCCCGCTTCCCTGGCCAGGGCGGCGATCGCCGCCATATACTCGTAGAAGGCCACCGGTTCACCGAAAGCATAGCTAACCGCGCGGACATTGGCGGCTTTGGCGTGCGCCACCACCGTTTCCGGCGGCATGGCGTAGGCATGCACTTCTTCCGGGGCCGCCAGGGCCATATCCCAGACCGCGCAAAACTGGCACGCCAGGTTGCACCCGGCCGTGGCGATCGAGAGCGCCCGGCTGCCCGGCGCGACGTGGAAAAAGGGTTTGCGCTCGACGGGATCTTCCTGCACCAGGGCGGGATTGCCGTAGGCCAGGGTATAGCCCACCCCTTCCCGGTTTTCCCGCACCCGGCAGGGGCCCCTTTCACCCTCCGCCAGGGTGCAGCGTTTGGGGCAGAGCTCGCACTGCACCCGGTCGTTTTCGAGCCTGCTGAACCAGGGGGAGGGTACGGGGCTGGTATAGCCTTTCGGCGTTGCCGGCGGCGGGCCCGTTTTTGGGGTGCTGCGTTTTGGGGCGCACCCCATATACCCGGCCAGGCACAGGGCGCAAATAACGGCTGCGCCGCCCTTCAAAAATTCCCGCCTGCTCAGGCCGCCGGCGGGTGCGCTTTTTTCAGGCATGGATCAAACCTCCTCGCGATTAAAAGGACAATACAGGCGGTGCCGTTGGCCATAGCGGCCATCAGGCAGCAGGCGGCAATGCCGAGCACGGGCGCCACCACCGTGCTGGCCAGCACCGCCCCGGCGCACGCCCCGAACAGTTCCACCCCGTAAACGGCCCCGGCGGATTTTTCGGCATGCCTGTTCAGGGCCATCGCGCATGCTGCCGTGAGCGGGAAATCGAAGCCGTTGATCAGCCCCCCCGCAAAGGTCAAGAACGAAAAGAGGATGAACACAACAGCCGGGGATCGCACCGCGGCCGCTCCGGGCAGTACCGCTGCAATCAGGCCGGCCAGCAGCGCAATCAGCAGCTGGACGCCCGCCAGGATGTTGATGTCATCCTTGGCGGCCACATACCGGTTGGTGCAATAAGCGCCCAGGGCCAGCCCGCACATGAAGACGGCGACAATCAGCCCCACTGTTTCGTAGATGAAGCCGTAGATGCTTTGGAAAGAAAAAAGTAGGGCGACTTGCAGCGCCATTGTTGAAAACCCGGTCGTAAATGCGGCGCACAGGATCGCAAAATGGAGGTCAGTCTTTTTCCCGGGGCGCCGCGCGGCTATCCGTAACAGCAGCACCGCCGGCAGGGGCAAGGTACAGAGCGCCAGGATCCACCAGGCTTCAACGCGCAGCAGCCAGTGCAGCATTTTCCCGCGGCCGGCGCGCGTCAATTCCTCCCCGAACATCAGGGTGTAATAGTAGCCGATCGGCTTAAAGTCCGCATTGATGAAGTAACGCTGCTCCACCGGGGGGAGCAGGCTTGCCGCGCGCTCCTGCTCGGCGATGGAACCGGGGTTAAGCGGTCCCGCTGCGGGGCTTGCCAGGTGCGCGCCGGGGCTGCGCCCGTGACTCCGGACGATCCAGTTTACCCGCCGGAGCTGCGCTTCCGGCAGCAGCGATTGGTAATGCTGCGGTGAAAATCCTTCAGCCTCGATGCCCCGGGCGCGATATCTTTCCTGAAGGGTGGGTATATCCAACGAGACCTGCCCGGGCGCATTGGAGGCAAAATAGAAGATGAACTGTTCTCCCGCCAAAAGCACGTTGGCAAACACGCTGCCCAGGGTGTGGAAGAGAGTTGCGTTGCGGTTGGCGATCGCGGCGCCCCGCAGGTCCGGGGTCGATACCGCCCCGATTACAAATACGCCGCCCGGGTTGAGCGAGGCTTCGGCTTCGCGGAAGAATTCCCTGGTATAGTAGCGGTTCAGGACCGCAGTGGCCGGGCCGGGGGCATCAACGATGATCAGGTCGTACTTTTCCCGCGCCGTTTTCAGGTAAAGCCGGCCGTCGGCATGAATCAGGCGGACCCGCGGGTCAGCGAGCGCCGCCAGCGTCGCCGGGGAGAGATACGGTTGGGCCGCCCCGGTGAGCGCCTCGTCCAGCTCGATGTAATCAATCCGCTCCACCGGGTGCCTGGCGATCTCGCTGAGCAGGCCGCGCATCCCGCCGCCGATCAGCAGGATGCGTGCAGGCTGCGCGTGCTGCACCATGGCGAGATGCGCAAATGTTGCCGCTTCCTGTTCTTCCAGCCCGGGCGCCGCCGCCGCAGGGCCGGCGGCGCTGAAAAGCAGGTGCCCGCTTTGGAAAAAGGTGTACTGGTCCGCACTTTGCACCACGGCGATGGCGCCGTGCTTGGACTGGTATGTTTCAACGAGCCGGTACTGCGGCGCAAAATAACGCCATTGGATCCGGTAGGCCCATTGATCGACGCTTCCCAAAAAGGGAAAGGCGAGAACGGCAACCGCCGGCAGCGCCAGAAGCGGCGGGCGGAGCCGCGCCGGCGGGCTCCCGGTCGCCCCGTTTATAACCAGGACGGCGGCAAGCATCAGCATGCCGGCTAGTACCGCTGATTGAAACGAATTCAAATAGCGCACCAGCAGGAATGTAAAAATGAGGCCGCCGAGCATATGGCCCGCCGCTTCGCTCACGTAGGTTTTCGACGCGCCGGAGGTATCCGCCGCCCGGTCGCTTTCGCGCCATAGCCTTGAGATGAAGACAAACTGCGCCCCCAGCAGCAGGCAAGCCGGCGCCATCAGCAGGAAACAGGCCGCCGCCATATCGAGCAGGGAGAGATAGGTTCCGGGAAGGACATCGAAAAACCCGCGCAGGCCGCGCATGAGCAGGATCGTTGCGGGCAGCAGCGGCACCAATGCCGCCGCACTGATTTTGAGCAGGGTGCAAGGGCGATCGGCGCGGCCGGCTACGGCGGCTCCCAGGCGGGCGCCCAGGCCAACCCAGGCCAGCCACGCGGCCAGGATCAGCCCAACCGAGAGTTCGTTCCCTTGAAATGCCATCAGGAGCTCCCGTAAAAAGAGGACCTGGCCGATCTGCGAAACGGTGCCGAGCGTGAGCGCCACCGGAAAATGAGACGGCAAACGGCGCAGCATCGTTTTGCGGCGGCCCGCCGCCGTTACAAGACCGGGCTTTTCCTGCTTTGTAATGGATTTGGATCCTGACAAACCATCCTACCCCAATACGGCCGGCATTTAAGTTTACGTTGTTTCCATGAGAGGATGAATGTCCTGAAGGCCGCCCTGATGATCATAACCTGACCTTTTAACGGCGAATTAGTTGTTTGACGCGAGGCGCCGGCCAGAATCCCAACCCGCAGCAGCCACGACTGCAATGGGCGGTTTGTAACCGTAACAAAATCGTGGGCGACATGTGCCGCCCCAAGATGCAAAAATGGCGCTAGCTACTTAATAATGAACTCCTGGGCGGCCCTTTGTTTGCCGTCGATCAGGCAGACGATTCGGTATTTGCCGGCGTGGTGCTGGTTGTGCAGGAAACGGTTAAAAGGGAGATTGCCAGCAGAAGGATCAGCGAACCGGCTCTAAAAGCTTTGAACATTGTAGTTCGGCTACCTTTCGTACGTTTTTGATAGTACACGGAGTAAAGTGCCTTTTGATCATTTCCAGGTTCATATTGAAAATTCCTGCCTGTTACAGCTTTTTTTTGGACAGATCCCCGGGTAACTTTAACCCTCTTTCGTTCGAGGCGGTTACGGATCCAAAATTGCTTCCAGCTCCCCGGACGACAGCACTCTGAACAAAGGATCCAGGGGATTGCGCCGGTATAAAGCCAGCACTGCTTCATGTATGCTTTCGGAAGAAGCCGCGGTGCAGTCTTCGAGCAATACTGCCTTGAAATCATGACACAGGGCATCCATCGCTGTGGCGAGAACACAAAAATTGGTGGAGATCCCCGCCACCGCGCAAAGGGTTACTCCCTGCTCATGCAGTGTTATTTCGAGCCCGGTTTGGAAAAAAGCAGAAAACCGGGGTTTGGGCAGCCACGCATCGGTTTCCGGCCGGTAGTCGAGGCCGCCTGCGATCTCGGCGCCGCCGCTGCCCGCCAGTGAATGTGGTTTCATGCGGCCGCTGAAAATAAAATCCTGCGCCCGGAAAGCATCGGTGGAAAACACCACCGGCCAACCGCGTTTCCGGAACACGCCGCTCAAACGGTTAATGGGCGCAATGATCCGGGCGGCATGCGGCGTAATGGGAAGAGGATGGGCGGGCTCCAAATTGTCTTTCACCATGTCGATGATCAATAGCGCCGGTTTTTCTTTGGATGGATCGTTCATTTGCGCCGGGCGGGAGAAGCAACCGGCAGCGTTGCGGTCATGGCGGTCGCGACGCTCCAGCGCCGCGATTCCATCCGGCGGATAACCTTTTCGGCAGGAGAGATTTACTCGGGGCCGGCCCATCTAACGGCCTCCTTTGAACGCGAAATTATCCCAGGTTCCGTCTTTCCCCGGTTATTTCCAGGTTTAACATCACTATTCCTGCTTGCCCCTAGTCTTAAATTTTGGGTTGTCCCTCCGGCTGCTTGAGATGGCGGGAAAAGTGCTAGTTTATAACGAACGGTGCTTTTGGCGAAACATTTCCGGTCCCGGATTACAAGAGGAGAAGAGTTTTTGAAGCCTGGCCCGGGAAAACAAGAGAATGTTACCCCAACGCCCTCCCCCTGGCATTTAATCCGGCCTGCCGCCCCCCGGCGCACCCGTACCGTGAAAAAACGGGTTTTTGCTTCTTTTGAAGGAATATTCAAACCGGCGGCGAAAAGATAACCAATACCAGCCTGATATATGGCACCGGAATGCGGGGGATTAACCCGGTTCCCAGACCTCTTCAAAACGCAACAGTAATGATTGGCAGTAGACTTTGAGCGGCGATTGGATTACTGTTAGTGGGGAAGGAGGGGGGATATTGAACCTGAAGGCGCTGGTTAAAGAGAACGCCACCCTCAAGTCTGTATTAAACCATGCCGATGTGGCCGTGCATATAGTGGACACGGACGGCATCACCCGGTTTTACAGCAAAGTAGCCGCGGAGATGGACGGCATGGAACCGGAAGAAGTGGTGGGCAAGCATATCCTGGAAGTTTATCCTTCGCTTACCATCGAATCCAGCTCGCTGCTGAAAGTCCTGGAAACGAAGAAAGCCGTTCTTAACCACCAGCAAACCGTGATCAACCATAAAGGCCGCGCTGTGACGATGTCGTATTCGACCTATCCCCTGTTTTACAATAACGAGATTGTCGGAGCCTGTGACATTTCACGCGATATCACCAGGATTAAAGAACTTTCGGAGCGGCTGCTTGATTTGCAGGCGGAGCTGCTGGGGAAAAGAAACAGCGCCGCGCGCAAAGGCGCCGCCATCCAGGACAGCGTTCCTGTTGCCGGCGCCCGCTATACATTCAATGACCTGATCGGCCGTGATCAGAAGATGATTGATTTGAAAGTCCTCGGGCAGCGCGTGGCCCGGAGCGGTTCGCCGATTTTAGTTTACGGGGAAACCGGCACTGGCAAAGAGCTGCTGGTGCAGGCCATCCACAATGCCGGCCCGAACCGGCAAGGGCCGTTCATCGCCCAAAACTGCGCCGCCCTGCCGGCGACCCTTCTGGAAAGCATCCTTTTCGGCACGGTAAGAGGCAGTTTTACCGGTGCGGAGGACCGGCAGGGCCTCTTTGAAATGGCCGACGGGGGGATGCTTCTTTTTGACGAGATTAACTCCATGCCGGTCGAACTGCAGGGCAAACTGCTGCGCGTCTTGCAGGAAGGCGCTTTTCGCCGGGTTGGCGATCACAGGCTCCGTAAAGTAAACGTCCGGGTGGTGGCCTCCACCAACGTCGACCCGCTGGCGGCGGTGAAGCAGCAGCTGCTGCGCCTGGACCTTTTCTACCGGCTGAATGTGATCTCGCTGCGGGTGCCGCCCCTGCGCGAACGCCCCGGCGATATCATGGTGCTGGCGGAACATTTTATTGACGAGTATAACCGGCTGTTCGGCATGCAAGTGCGCGGCTTCAGCGAAAAGGTGAAATATTTGTTTGAAAACCACTGCTGGCCGGGTAATGTGCGGGAGCTTAGAAACTGTATCGAGCATGCCATGAATATTGTAGACGGGCCTGTGATTGAGGAAAGGTTCCTGCCGGCCCATGTCACCCAGGCCCAGGGGGGGGGATCCAGGCCCGCGGCAACCGCAGTGAGCCTGAGCAAGGGGCTCCCCGGGGCGATCAAGCAGCTGGAGAAAGAGGTGATTATGGAAACGCTGGAACAGTGTTCCTGGAACATTTCCCGGGCGGCCCGCCGCCTGAAGGTGCCGCGGCAAACCCTGCAATATAAACTGAGGATTTTAGGGGTTGCCGGCGGGGCGCTCAGGGAAGCGCCGCTGTAGGTGCCGGAATTCGGGCAGTAATGCCCAATTACCGGCATCGCGGTAGGTAAGTTTAGCTTTGGTTGCTGAAAATTTATTCGAACCGATTTAAATAAGGGCCGGAGACAATTCAGGTTAAATGGTATGAAAATTGCAATAATTTTTACTTCAAGTTGACTTTGCTAGCCGCTGCAAAATTTGATGCCCCATTGCTCTCGAGGGAGGTGAGGCGGCCGGTTATAGGTTAATGGTCTGACCCGGTTTTGCATTATTATATCTTAAAGGAGGTATGTCTAAGTGGAACCCGGTTTTCTTTCGATTTTACCGGCGCTGGTCGCGATCGTGCTGGCCATCGCCACCCGCCAGGTGATCCTTTCACTGTTCATCGCGGTCTGGCTCGGGGCGACATTTATCTACTCCTTCAACCCCGCGGTCGGGATTATGCGCACCCTGGATGAGTTTATCGTGGGCAGCGCGACGGACGGCTGGAACGCCGGTATTCTCATCTTTACCATGATCATCGCGGCCGCGATCGGGCTGGTCACCAGGTCCGGCGGGGCCCAGGCCATCGCCGAGGCGCTGAGCCGCAAGGCGAAGACCCCCCGGGCGGGGATGCTTTCCGCCTGGCTGATGGGTTTAATCATCTTCTTCGACGATTACGGCAGCTGCCTGATCGCCGGCAACACTTCCCGGCCGATTACCGACAAGCTGAAGGTCTCCCGGGAGAAGCTCTCTTATATCGTCGACTCGACCGCAGCGCCGGTCGCGACCATCGCGGTTATTTCGACCTGGGTCGGGTACGAGATGGGCATGATCGCCGAAGGTTACGACAAGATCGGTGTTGCCGTCAGCCCGTATATCGTCTTTCTGCAGACGATACCGTACCGCTTCTACAGCCTCTTCGCCCTGGCCATGGTCGTGATCCTTGCCATTCTGATGCGTGATTTCGGGCCCATGTACCACGCCGAGGTCAGGGCGAGAACCACGGGCAAGCTGCTGCGGGACGGGGCGGTACCCCTTTCGGCCTCAGACACAGCCGAACTGCAGGTCAAGGAAGGAACCCCTCTCCGCTGGATCAACTTTGTCCTGCCGCTCCTGGCGATCATCGTCAGCACCGTTATCGGCCTGTATTATAACGGGGGAGGCGCGGAAGCCGGCGCCTTCCTGGATGCGATTGGAAATGCCGATGCCAGCGTGGTGCTGCTCTGGGCGTCCACGGCGGGCCTTGTGGTGGGGCTGATCCTGGTGCTGGCCCAGCGCATCCTGACCCTGAATGAGGCCATGGAGACGGTCATGAACGGGGCGAAGTCGGTGTTTACAGCGCTGGTGATCCTGGTGCTGGCCTGGTCTCTCAGCGCCGTTTCCGGCGAGCTGGGAGCCGCCGAATACCTGGCTCCCATGGTCTCATCCGCCATCCCGATGTGGCTGGTGCCGTTTATGGTCTTTCTCGTGGCCTGCCTGGTTGCATTTGCCACCGGGACCTCCTGGGGCACGATGGGGATCCTGACCCCGATGGCGATTCCGATTGCTTACGCCTTCGGCGACGAGAGGATTCTGATCCCCACGGTGGCCGCGGTGCTGACCGGGGCGATCTTCGGGGACCACTGCTCGCCGATCTCCGACACGACGATCCTCTCCTCCACCGGTGCCAGCTCCGACCATATCGACCACGTGCGCACCCAGCTACCCTATGCTATCGTTACCGCGGTGGTTGCGGGTATAATCGGTTTCATCCCGGCCGGTTTCGGGGTGCCCTGGTACGTTTCTTTTGTTATCGGTGTGGCGGCGCTGTATCTCATTGTCAAGTTCGTGGGCAAGAGCACGGAAGGCGTGTCGCTGCCGGTGGACAAAAAAGCAAAAGCATAACTTTTACGCCATGCAACGACAGGCGCCGGCAGATGCCGGCGCCTTTTTTTCGCCTCGTGCCTGTAACTTGGCATTATATTTGCGATATAATTATTTAGATTTTAGTCCAGCCCGCAGGGGTCGCGTTGCGCTTTAAAACGCCGGGCCTGGCCTGCCGTGCTCCTGCTTCTTTCGCCGGAGCTCGCGGGCCGGCGGCAACCGGATACTTGCTTGATGGCAGCGCGCCGGGCTTATTGGCACCCGGCGCCGGGGAGGGATGAGATGGAAATCCGGCAGGCCCATGCCGCTGATGAAAACGCTGTGTGCCGGTTGTGGGAAACGCTCCTCGCTTTTTACCGCAAGGAAACCGGCCGCCCGGTATTGCAGCGCAGCTTCCGGTATGCCGTCGGGCATCCCCGCCAGGTGCGCATTTACGTGGCGGTAATGGACGGCGCTATCGCGGGGACCGCCAGCCTGCACCTGGGCCATTACTCAACCTGGAACGACAACTGGTACGGGCACATCGAAGATGTTGTGGTGGCCCCGGAGTTCCGCCGCCGGGGGGTGGGGCTCCGCTTGATCCGGCACCTGATCGCTGTTGCAGAAGAGGAAGGACTGGCCAGGCTGGAGTTGAACACCCTGGCAACGAATCACGCCGCCCGCCGGCTGTACGAACAGCTCGGCTTTAAAACCGATTCCGTAGTTTACGAGCTGCCGCTCAAATGAACTTAGGCGCCGGGCGCTTAAGTTCATTAACTTAAAAACTTGGGTGCCAGGCACCTAAGTTCACCAAGATGAAAGGGGTGTTCAAGATGCGTGATTACCGGGAAATACCGCTCTGGAAAGATGTCTCGCCGGAAGAATGGAACGACTGGCACTGGCAGGTGGCGCACCGGATTACTTCCCTCGAGGAGTTGAAGCAGGTGATCCGGCTGACCGCCGGGGAAGAGGAAGGGGTCAGGCAGTGCCTGCGGACGCTGCGTATGGCCATCACTCCCTACTACGCCACCCTGATCGATCCCGCCGATACGGGCTGCCCCGTCCGGCGGCAGGCGGTGCCCACCGCTCACGAGCTGAACATGGCTGCGTCAGACATGGCCGATCCCCTGCATGAGGATGTTGATTCGCCGGTGCCCGGGTTGACCCACCGTTACCCCGACCGGGTGCTGCTGCTCCTGACCGACCAGTGCTCCATGTACTGCCGCCACTGCACCCGGCGCCGTCTGGCGGGTGTGACCGACCGGCCCAGGAGCAGGGAGCAGATCGACCGGGCCGTCGAATACGTGCGCCGGACACCGGCGGTGCGCGACGTGGTTCTGTCGGGAGGCGACGGGCTGCTGCTGGCCGACGAGATCCTGGAGCATGTCCTGCAGCAGCTGCGGGCCGTCCCGCACGTGGAGATTATCCGCTTCGGCAGCCGCACTCCCGTGGTCTTGCCCCAGCGGATCACCCCGGAACTGTGCCGGATGCTGTCCCGTTATCACCCGGTCTATGTGAACGTCCATTTCAACCATCCCAAGGAGATCACCGCCGCCTCGGCGGAGGCATGCGCCCGCCTGGCGGACGCCGGTGTCCCCCTGGGGAACCAGACCGTGCTCCTGGCCGGGATCAACGACTGCCCCCGGGTGCTGAAAGAGCTGTGCCAGGGCCTGCTGAAGATCAGGGTACGCCCTTATTACCTCTTCCAGTGCGACCTTTCCCAGGGGATCGAGCATTTCCGGACCCCGGTGGCGGCGGGGATCCAGGCGATCGAATTCCTGCGCGGGCACACCTCCGGGCTGGCCGTGCCCACTTATGCCATCGACGCTCCCGGCGGGGGAGGGAAGATCCCGGTCATGCCGCAGTATCTCATCTCCCAGTCCGGTTCGCGGGTGGTGCTGCGGAACTTTGAAGGCGGGCTCTATACTTACACCGAACCGGGCCATTACGTCGATCCCGACCAGCCGTGCGCGCTTTGCGGCGGCAGGCACCAGGAAAACGGGATCGGGGTTGCCGGGATGTTAAACGGCCAGGTGGTGGCGATGGAGCCAGTGCTGAAAAAAGAGAAATAATGATGAACCCGGGCGCCCGGCGCCCAAGTTCAGATCCGGTTGCGCCCAAAATTGGGCATACCGGAAGCGGAAACGGTGCCCTCAGCGCCCCTTTTTATGTGGTATGAAAATTGCTCTTACAGCACTGCAGTACTGTAATCTATTGACGGAAGGCTGCCGCCGGGCAGCCCTCATCAAAGGAGCGTGATCATTGATGTTTAAACGCAAGTTGAAGCCGGTGCGCTCGGTCCTGGAATGCAAGGTTTTAAGCGAGCGGGACATCGTGAAGATCCACCAGGCCGCCCTGGAGGTGATGGAGGAAGCGGGCGTAAGGTTCCCGTCGGAGCGGGCACTGAACGTGCTGGAAGAGGCGGGATGCCCGGTGGATCGCCAAACCATGGTCGCCAAGCTGCCTTCCGGCCTGGTGATGGATTGCCTGCGCCGGGCCCCCTCCCAGTACCTGCTGGCCGGGCGGGATCCCAAAGATGATCTCTGGATCGACGATAAAACTTCCTATCTCTCCACCGACGGCTGCGCGGTTGATTTTTACGATATCCGCACCGGCGAACTGCGCCGCTCCACCAAGCAGGATATCACCGACGCCTGCCGGGTGGCCGACTACCTGCCGGAGATTTCGTATATCTGGGGTCCTCCCGTCAGCGCGCAGGACGTCCCGGCGGCGGTGCGACCGCTGCACGAGATCGAGGCGAGCATGGATGGGACCACGATGCATATCCAGCCGGAGACGGTTATTTCCAGGACAATCGCCCGTTTTGCCCTGGAGATGGCCGCCGCGGTGGCCGGCGGCAAAGAGGCGCTGCGCAAGCGGCCGCTCTTTTCGTACATGCAGTGCGCCACCGATCCGCTCGGGCAGGACGGGGGGAGCCTGGAGGCGTCAATGGTGGCGGCGGAGTGGGGGATCCCCACCGGTTTCATGCCGATGCCGATGTCCTGCGCCACCGCTCCGGCCACTTTGGCCGGCAACCTGGTGGTGACGACGGTCGACGCGGTCAGCCCCCTGGTACTGATGCAGCTGGTTAACCCGGGCGCGCCGGTCTATTTCGCCGCGGCGCCCACGGCAATCGACCTGCAGACCGGCGGCTATACCGGCGGCGGGCCGGAAGACTTCCTCCTGGCGGCCGCCTTTAGCCAGATCTGCCGCTTCTACCAGATCCCCCTGGCCATGGGCGCTTTCGCCACCGGGTCCAAGGAACCGGACTGGCAGGCGGCGGTGGATAACTGTTTTTCCGGCCTGTTGCCGGTCCTCACCCGGACCGCCATCCTCAACGGGGCGGGGACCTTGAACGGCTCCAAGATCTTCTCCCTGC
Organism: Desulfovibrio sp.; assembly: GCA_020060545.1. GTDB lineage: Bacteria > Bacillota > Dethiobacteria > DTU022 > DTU022 > JAGUZX01. The sequence continues at coordinate 34,729 of JAGUZX010000131.1, forward strand.
AGGCTTTGATCATGGACGCCGAGATTTACAGCATCATCGCGCGGGTTGCCGAAGGGATCGAGGTCAGCGACGAGACGCTGGCCGTGGAGCTGATCAAAAAAATCGGCCCTGGCGGCAACTTCCTCGCCGAGAAGCACACCCGGCAGCACATGAAAGAGATCTGGCGCCCCGTTGTTTACGACCGCAAGCCCTACGGGGCCTGGCTGGAGAGCGGCAAGCGAGGCGCTTTCGAAGAAGCCACTGAAAAAGCGCGCTGGATCCTGGAGAACCACGCGGTGCAGCCGCTCGAACCCGGGATCAAGCAAGAATTTTCCAGGATAATCAAGGCCGCTGAAAAAGAGCTGGCCGGTTAAAGGGGGATCAAACAAATGGAACAGGCGCAACTTTTTGCCAGGATGAAGTCAGCCGTACTGGAGGGGGAGATCGGCCTGGCCGCGGATCTGGCCCTTAACGCGCTGGAAATGGGCTTAAGCCCGCTCACCTGCATCGAGGAAGGCTACGTCCCCGGGATCAACGAGGTCGGCCGCCTCTTCGAAGCGGGCGAAATGTTTCTTCCCGAGCTGGTGGCGGCGGCCGAAGTGATGAAGGCGGCCCTCGCCGTCCTGGAGCCGGAGCTGCTGCGCCGGCAGGTATCGCGCGCGACCATGGGCAAGGTGGTGATCGGGACCATGTTCAACGATATCCACGATATCGGCAAGGATATGGTCGCCTCCATGCTTACCGCTTCGGGGTTCGACGTGGTCAACCTGGGGGTGAACGTACCCTGCGCCGCCTTCATCGACAAGGTCAGGGAGCTGCAGCCGGAGATCCTGGGGCTCTCGGCCTTGCTGACCACAACCATGCCCGAGCAAAAGACGGTCATCGAGGCGCTGCAGCGGGAAGGGCTGCGCGGGACGGTCAAAGTAATCGTCGGCGGGGCCCCGGTCAACCGGCAGTGGGCCGACTCGATCGGCGCCGACGGCTTCGCCGAAAACGCCATCGAAGCGGTAAAGGTGGCCAAACGGCTGGTCGGCAAGTAACATGCCGGGAGAGGCCGTAACCAATGCGCCGGGATTGCCAACATTTGCTTTGTGCTGGCTTGGGCCAAGTTTGGCACCTAGTGAACTGAAAAGTTCATTTGGTGCCTGGCACCAAATGAACTTTGGTTCCTTTGTTACTGGCAAGGTAAGCCTCGCCCGCGGGCGGCGCATGCGCCGGCCCTACGGTTTAAGTGTAAAATACCCTGCAGCAAAAGGGAGGGTTTTAAGCGATGGAGAAGTTCAGCTTCAAGGGCCAGCCGCGCCTGCGGCTCTTGTCCGACGAGCAGATCGAGCTGATGCACGAAAAAGCGCTCTATATCCTCGAGAACACCGGGGTCAAGTTCGAATCCGAGGAAGCGCTGAAAATTTTGAAAGATCACGGCGCGCAGGTTGACTTTACGCAAAAGATCGCCCGGATCAAGCCGGAAATGGTGATCGACGCCGTGCAAAAGGCGCCCTCCGCCTTACGGCTGTACAACCGGGACGGGGAGCCCGCCGCTGATTTAAGCGGCAACAACGTCCACTTTGATCCCGGTTCGGCCGCGATCAAGTTCATGGAATCGGACGGCGTGACCGTCCGCCAGTCCAGGGCGGAAGACCTGGCCCGGATCTCCAAAGTAAACGACGCCCTGGACAATATCGCCCTCCAGTCCACGGCTGTCGTGGCCTACGACGTGCCCAAGCTAATCGGCGACAGCTACCGGCTTTACATTTTACTGAAGCACTCTCCCAAGGCGATCATCACTGGCGCCTTCAGCGTGCACGGCGTCGCCCACATGAGGGAGATGCTGGCCGCCGTGGCGGGGGGGTACGAGCGGCTGAGGGAGAAACCGGTGGCCGTTTTTGACATCTGCCCCTCCCCGCCGCTAAAATGGACGCACATCAGCGCGCAGAATATTATCGACTGCGCCCGTTTCGGCCTGCCCCTGGAGACGGTCTCCATGCCGATGCCCGGCGCCGCATCGCCGGTGACCCTTTCCGGGTCGATCCTGATCCATACCGCGGAGACGCTGAGCGGCATCGTTCTGGCCCAATGTGTCAGCCCGGGCGCCCCGGTGGTGTACGGCGGGGCGCCGGTTCATTTTGACATGCGCTTCGGCACCACCCCTTTAAGCGCGATCGAGGCGACGATGATCGCTGCGGCCTACGCCCAGATGGGTAAATTTTACGGGATGCCCACCCACACCTACGCGGGCTTGAGCGACGCCAAGGTGGTCGACGCCCAGGCCGGCCTGGAAACGGGGATGAGCGGCGTCGTGGCCCAGCTGGCCGGGATTAACGTGATCTCTGGCGCCGGGGCCCTGGATTTCGTGAGCTGCATCAGCTTGGAGAAGCTGGTTATCGACAACGAGATCTGCGGGATGGCGCTGCGTCTGCACCGGGAAATCGACTGCTCGGCGGAAGCGATGGCGGTTGAACTGGTGCGCGACCTCGGGCCGGGCGGGGACTACCTCGGCACGGAGCACACTTTCCGGTGGTTCAAGAAGGAGCCGTATATCACCTCCCCGGTAATCGACCGCCGCGATCGCGGCGGCTGGGTGGAGCAGGGCAGCAAGGATGCCTTTGCCCGCGCCAGGGAGAGAGTCTGTGAAATTGAGGGCGGCCACAGCCCCGTCCCTCTGGACGGGGAGCGGGCCGCCGCGCTGGACCGGGCCGCCTCACGTGTCATGGACGAACTGGGCATCGCCGCCCTCCCCCTCGGCCCCCGCTAGACTGGAAATTGGATGCAGGATGTTGGAAGTTGGCAAAGAGGTCGCATTTAAGCTGTAGAAGGGACGAGGTCTGCCACGCAAACCGGAGGCCAAAGGCCAGAGGCCGGAATCCGGAGGGCAAAGGCTTAGCGCAGGCGGAAAAGAAGGCTACGACCGCACAGATTAACGGAGCCGCACCACCGGCCGCCTCGTCTTTGAGGGGGAAGCGGGGCAGAGCTGAGTCACGGAGATGCGGCGGGAGTGGATTATATCGAATGATGCCGCACTCTTCCCGATTAAATAAGAGATCTCTTTTTCATCGATTATCGACCAAAGGAGGTTTTATCCGGAAGATGGCCAATTTGGAAACCCTTAAAAAAGGGGTTATCGAGGGAGACGTGCAGCTGGTAATGGAAGAGACCAGGTCCTGCCTGGACAGCGGGATGGACGGCCTGGCAATTATCAACGAAGGCCTGGTGGCGGGGATGAACGTGGTCGGGCCGCGTTTTAAGGCCGGGGAGATGTTTGTCCCGGAGGTGCTGATGTCGGCGAAAGCGATGGCCGCGGGGGTAGAGCTGGTCAAATCCGTCCTCGTGGACACCGAGATACCGACCGCCGGAAAGGTGCTGATCGGCACGGTCAAAGGAGACCTGCACGATATCGGCAAGAACCTGGTCTCGATCATGCTGGAGAGCAGCGGGTTTGAGGTGGTGAACATGGGCGTGGACATCCCCCCGGAGCAGTTTGCCGCGGCGATTCGGGAGCACAAGCCCCAGATCGTCGGCCTGTCGGCCCTCCTCACGACGACCATGCTGGCGATGAAGGATACGATCGACTACCTCCGGGCGGAAGGCCTGCGCGACTCGATCAAGGTGGTCATCGGCGGCGCGCCGGTGACGGCCGACTTCGCCAAAGAGATCGGCGCCGACGGCTACGCCCCCGACGCCGGCGCCGCCGTCGAGCTGGCCCAAGGCCTCCTCGGTTAGGGGGTCAGGCCTTAAATTGCGTCATATGCAGCCCCGGATATAACCCGGGGCTTTTTTGATTATAATGAATTTAGGTGTTTGGTACCGGAATGAACTAATAAGTTCATTTGGTGCCTGGCACCGGAGTGAACTTTTTAGTTCGCTTGGGGCCAGACTACGGTGAAGAGGTGGCTTACTTGCCGGGTGATCAGGAAAAGCCGTTCTATCTGGCGATGAGCGAAGCGCAGCGGGCGGAACGGGTCCGGCGGCTGAAGGCGAGGCTGCGGCGGTGCACTATTTGCCCCAGGCGCTGCCGGGTCGACCGCCTGGCGGGCGAAGCGGGTAAGTGCGGCGCCGCCGATACGGTCATTGTCAGCAGCGCCGGCCCGCACTTTGGCGAAGAAAGCGTCCTGGTGGGAAGCGGCGGTTCGGGGACCATCTTTTTCGTCTACTGCAACCTGGCCTGTGTGTTTTGCCAGAACTGGCCGATCAGCCGCGGGGTGGAGCGGGGCGAGACCGTTACAATTGAAGACCTGGCGGCGATGATGCTCCGGCTGCAGCGCCAGGGCTGCGAAAATATCAACCTGGTTACGCCCACGCCCTACCTTTACCAGATTGCCGCGGCGATCGACCGGGCCGCCGCGGGCGGCCTGCGCCTGCCCGTTGTTTACAACAGCAGCGGCTACGAGGCCGTGACGTCGCTCAGGCTGCTGGACGGATTTATCGATATCTACATGCCCGATGCCAAGTACAGCAGTGATCTGGCTGGCGAGCTCTACTCGGGAGTGAGGGGCTACTATACCCACCTCCAGAAGGCGCTCAAGGAGATGCAGCGCCAGGTGGGAGACCTGGCGCTCGGCCGCCGCGGCACGGTTTACCGGGGCTTGCTGGTGCGCCACCTGGTCATGCCCGGCGGCGCCGCCGGCACCGCTGCGCTGGCCCGCTTTCTGAAAAAGGAAATCTCTCCCGCCTGCGCGGTTAACGTGATGGCCCAATACTACCCCGCGTACCGGGCCGGCGAGTTTCCCGCCCTGAACCGGCGTATTACCGCCGCGGAGTACCGCTCGGCCAGGGATGCCGTCCAAAAGGCCGGCTTGCGTTTGATCGATTAACTGTGACAATTGGGGACGGGGCAGTTTTGTCACACCCCGAATCTGTTCCGCCTTGATTCCCTCAAAGCGTAAAAACTTGTCCGGCGCCCCCCGCCCGATTGCGGAGTATGAAAATAACTTTCAAGGGAAAAACAATACCGGAAGATTTGATTTTCCATCGTTCAATATGGCCAAGCAGCCAGTGATGGATACAGATGAGATTGATTCAGGAACCTGTTGTTCCGGCTTCCGGCCCAGACTTCTCACAATGAGGTGGATCGTGTCCGTAACGGAGAGCCCGTTTCAAGCTGATACATGCCCCGAGTTGAAGGAGGTCGAAGCGACAATCAGGATGTCGCTGCAGACCCAGTCATCCGGCCTGCAGGAGATGATTGTGCATCTCCTGCAGGCCGGCGGCAAGAAGCTGCGCCCGCTGTTGGTCCTGCTTTGCGCCGGCCTGAGCGGCGGGGAAATGTACAGTATCAAACGGGTGGAGCTGCTGCGGGTTGCCGCGGCTGTAGAGATGATTCATACTGCTTCCCTGGTGCACGATGATATTATCGACGGCGCTGCCTCGCGCCGCGGCAGGGAAACTCTCCACTTCCGCTGGGACACAAAAAAAGCTGTTTTGGCCGGCGATTTTCTGCTGGCCAGGGCTTTTGATCTTTTGTGCGGCCTGGAGCAAAAAGGATCGCTGCTGCCCCTGTTCGCCCGGTCGGTGGCCCTGATGTGCCAGGGAGAGATCAGGCAGCTGGCCGGCAACTACTGCTGGGAAACCAGCGAAAAGAACTATTTCCATTTCAACTATCTCAAAACAGCGCAGTTCCTCGCCTCCTGCTGTGAGGCGGGGGCGACAGTGATGAAGGCCGGGGAAGGGGAAATCAAGAACTTAAGGCGCTACGGCTTTTACCTGGGGCAGGCTTTCCAGATTGTCGACGACATCCTCGATTACACCGCGGATCCCGTAAAACTTGGCAAGCCTGTAGGAAAAGATCTGAGGCAGGGGACGGTCACGCTGCCCTTAATCTACCTGCTTCGGGTGGATCACCGTTACCGCCACCTGCTGCGAGCCGCTTCGACCCGGCGCCCCGCCCTGGCCGCACACCTGCAAGAACAGGTGGATCGGGCGGTGCGTGCGAGCGGTGCGCTTCAGTATGCTTCCCGCAGGGCCGCCCGGGCCGGGGAAGCCGCCATTAATGCGCTGCAGCGTTTTCCGCCCACCCGCTCCCGGCAGCTGCTCAAGCAGATCGCCGAAGCGATTGCGGGCAGGGTTGCCTTCGTCAAAGGGCAACAATAACTTAATAAATGGTGCCTGGCACCATTTATTAAGTTATTCAGCCGGCGCAAAGATCGAGCGGTTATGTAAGAAGGATTTTCCACAGTCGATCGGGAATGTATCAGTGCAGCAATAAAAAAAAGAAAGTGAATGGACAGTGAATTTAAGAGCGGGATAGGAGTGATGATGATGGCGGATGTGTTACAAATCAGTGCGGTCCAGTTCGAAGAAGAGGTAATTAAAGAAACGTTGCCGGTGCTGGTCGACTTCTGGGCTCCATGGTGCAATCCCTGCAAGATGCTCGCCCCGGTCCTGGACGAAATTGCCGCCGCCAACAAGGACCGCCTTAAGGTGGTTAAAGTAAACGTTGATGAAAATCCGGACCTGGCCTCGCGTTTTGATATTATGGGGATCCCGACGATGATTCTGTTCAAGGATGGCCGGGTTGTGGACAGTTTTACCGGGGCTTTGCCCAAAAAGGCCCTGGCCGAAAAAATAGATCAATATATCGCCTAGCACGGTGTCCGGATAACCTTCAGGATGCTTGAGGCGGCCCCTGTTTTTCTTGCTGAAAAGTAAGCGGGTTGCAGCCCCCGAGGGCTGCAACCCGTTATGCCATGGCTTCAACCGGTCCGGGGAAGCTCCGGCAAATTCCGTTTATACTCTTACGGGATCAGATAATACCGTTGACGGTGCCGGTCGGATTCTAGTTCAATTTCTCTGGCCAGCTCTTCCCGCCTCACCGCTGCGGCAAGGTCAATCTTTGGCTGAACCGGTGCGGCGTTATGAATGCCGACCTGCAAGGTGATGTAAGCCAATTTAATGGTTAATTCCACTTTATTTCGCCCCCTTCCGCTTGCTTGATAATCATCTATACCGTTTCTGCCGCGTGAGCACGCGGCCCTTTACCCGGTTACTCCTTCGTTTTTAGCGCGGGATCTTTAAGAAAGTCCTTCAGGTTTTCGTCCACCAGATCCAGAGCGCTCCGGCGCAAGCTGAAGTTTGCCGGCTTTTTATCATTAAATCTGAGGTGGACCCGGATTAACCCCGCCGCCCGGAGAGCGATTAAGTGGTAATGAACGGTGCTTTTCGCCAGCCCGGTGTAATTCAATATCTCGGTGAAACTTTTCTCTTCCCCGGCCAGGAAATTAAGTATCTTCAGCCGGTTTTGATCGGAAAGGGTCGCGAGGAGCCGGATTAACTGGGGAGAAGGCTCCCCCGGCTGCGGCATGGCCGGGTCGACCGGGTAGTGGGAAACAAACAGGCCCCGGCAGATGGTATAAATGTTAAACGGGCGGCCGTGGTACTGGGGCGAGAGAATAATCACCCTGTTTTCTTCTTCCTCAAGGCCTTCCACCAGGATGCCGCCGGTCACCTGTTCGATAAAATCGACGGCGGGAAGCGTGCCGGCCAGCTGCTGCTTCTCCCGGACATCCCGCTCCAGCGCCTCGATCAAGCCCGGATCGATCCGGGCTAAAAAGAAGCGCTCCCATTCCTCAAGCGATTTGCAGCTGTCGCGGAGCTGCTCGATGCGCGGCAGAAAGGTCTCACGCATCCGGGGTGAAACGCAGGCGTAAGCGGACAGCTCTTCCAGGCTCAACTCGTTGAACCATGCCGTAAACCCGCCCGCGGAACTAAACGATTTGTCGTGGGCCAGCATAATCAACTCCGCCAGGGTTTTGACATCTTCTTGAAATGATTTCTGCTGGATTTTATTTAGAAAACCGGGCGCGAGCTGGCTCTTGATGGCCCGGCTCCAGCTTAATCCGAGGTCGCTGTTTTTTGCGAGAGTGCTGTCGGTAAAAACGAGCAGGCCGATAAAAGATTCGTAAAGCGGCTGGAAGATTACTTTTATCGAACTGCCCAATTAATCATCTCCTATCGAACATATCTCTTAGTTCTATTGTAATCGAACCATATTTTTTGTCAAGCGGTTTTTGGAGAAAATAAAGAAATTTTCTAACCAACTAACACCCGCCTGGCCGCTGTTCGGCAGCGATTTTATCCTTCCATGCAGGAGAAATGCTCGAAAATATTGAAAATGACGGTGGCCGGTGGCGGTTATTACACTTGGCTGCCTTGATTCGAAAGGAGGAGCCCCGCATGCGCTATAAATTCATTGTCAACCCTGTCTCGGGCGGAGGCAGGACGAAGACGCTGGTGCCGCGTATTGTTGAAAACTTTAACGCCGCCGGCGCCGCCTTTGAGCTTTATACGACCACCGGCCGGGGTGACGCGGTTACCGCCGCACACAGCGCCGCCGCAGTTGGGTTTGACGCCGTGGTCGCCGTGGGGGGGGACGGCACCGTCAACGAAGTGGTAAACGGCATCGCCGGCAGCGGCGCCGCCCTGGGGGTGGTTCACGGCGGAAAAGGCAATGACTTCGCCACCGCCGTCAATATGCCCCGCGACATTGACGCGGCCTGCGCCGCGCTTCTGCAGGGTAAGACGAAGGAGATCGACCTGGGCCGGGTGCTGGATCGTTATTTCATCAACTCCGCGGGAGTGGGTTTCGACGCCACCGTCGCTCACCGGGTCAACCAGGGGGTCAAATTTTTTAAAGGTGTTTCGGCCTACATTGTCACGGTGCTGACGACGCTGATTTCCTACGAACCGGTGGAGATGGAGATTACCCTTGACGACACCGCATTTACGGTAAACCCGATGCTGGTGGCCGTGGGCATCGGCCAGTGCTACGGCGGCGGCATGCGCATCGTCCCGGAGGCGATCCAGGATGACGGCTATTTCGACATATGCGTTTTCGATCGGATGGGCCGCCTGGCGCTGGCCTACCATTTCCCCAAGGTGTTCAAGGGGAGGCATACCGTTTTAAAGCAAGCCCGGTTCTACCGTTCCAGGGAGGTCAGGCTGCGCCTCAGCCGGGAGCAGCCGCTCCACATGGAAGGGGAGATTCTTTTCGGGGACAAAATGCACTTTACCCTGGAACCGCTGGGAATGAAAGTAATTACCGGCCCCGATCCCGACTGACGGCATTTGGTACGGCGCCAGCGGGGGCCGGCGCGGCGGCGCAGGTGCTGACGCGGCTAAAGGAGGCCGAGGCGGCGCAGCATGAGGCAGGAGCGGTAGTAGGATCCGGTTTCCGCTCCGCCGGCCGCGAGCAGCGAACGGGCGGCCTGCCGGAAACCCTGGCGTTCCACCTTGGGATCGGAAAGGTAAACGGCCAGGAGACCCCTGACGATGGTCCGGTGAAAACCGGGATGGGGGAGGCGGGATACGCCGGCCAGGGCCCGCTGCAGAAAAAGGTGCAGGCGCTGCGCGGCCTCCGCGGGGGAAGCGTAGCAGGCGGCGAAATTAAGATCCCCGCCGTGCCGATCCTCTTCCTGGTCGATCCAGTAATCCAGCAGGATATGCAGCCCGCAAACCCACGGAAAGTATGCTTTCATCACCTCCTTCACCTCTTCCCGGCCGGTGTGCGGCGCGGTCGCTGCAGCGAGCAGGGCGAAAATGGCCAGGGTTGAACCGCAGGCCGCGGCAAATTCCCACCAGTAGACCGGCGGGGCGGTCACAATTCCTTTTTCCCGGAACCAGCGCTTCAAGCGGCTGCAGCGGACCGGCGGCGCCAGGTGCTTGAAGACTTGCAGATCGTTATACAGCGCAACCAGGCGCAGCACTTCCGCATGCACCGCGGCGTAAGAAGGCAGGGCGGAGACATGGCTGCGGCATTCGTCTACCAGCGCCTTCAGGTAACCGCCGTCGTTGCGGGCGGGGTAGAAGCGGTAATAGTCCCTGGTTATGCCCAACCCGGGCGAAACCGCGTCCAGCATGGCTTGGTGCAGGCGCCGGAAAGCCGCCTCGTCGTAAATACCGCCGCGGTCGCAGAGGTTGTCCAGGTAATCGCCGATGGTTTGCAGGGCCACGATCAGCGCAGCCAGCTGCCTGGTCCAGGGCGGGTTGTAGAGGGCAAAAAAACTCCCCCCCTGGGAGTGGAAACGTTTCCGGTTCAGGCTGGCGGAAGCCTGTTTTCGGAGCGACAAGTCGTAACACCGGTCCAGCTGTTTATGCCACTTGCGCAGCTCGCGTGAAACCTGCGGCAGCACCCCGGTAAGAAATCGCCGGAGGGAAGCATCGGGAGGGAGACAGGCCCCTTCAATCAGGGTGCCTGGATTGGATAAGTCGCGCCGGGAATGATGGTCCATGCTTCACACTCCGCTGTCGATGATTGGAAGAAAATAGCCGCACCGGCAGCGATGCGGCTGCGTTCTTACCTGAACTCTGGCGCCCGGCGCCCGGGCTCATGGTGACGCTACTGCTGGGGGTTCTCTCCACCCTCATGCCCCTGGTTCTCTCCACCTTCTTGCCCCTCTTGCCCCTGTTGGCCCCGGTTGTCCTGCTGCGTTTCGTGGTCCCCCAGGAATTCGGGGAAAGAGGCGATCTCCCCGCCTTCGGCCGCGGGGCTGACTTCGGTGCGGGCGTAGCGGAAAAAGAACCATTCCGCCACACCGATCACGGCTGCGGTGGCCAGGATTACCCCCGTCCCGAGGGGCTCGCGGACAAACGCGTTGGCCAGGGAAAGCACTACCGCGGCAATCACAAAATTGGCGATCGCCGCGGCCAGTGTTCCGAAGCGCGGCAGCAAAAATCTGTCACCGGCGAAATACAGCACCAGGGTAATAAACAAAGCGATGATCATGGAAGAACCGAGGCTGACCGAAGGGACGAGGAGGTAGGTCAGAAAGATGATCGTAATGGCGGCGGTATAGATATACTTAATTATGAGCGGCCTGATATGCTCCATGTTGTTCACCCCCTTCCTCAACTTATACTTTTCCCCGTACCTCTTTTAATCATTCCCACCGGAGGCAAATAATTTTACCCGCCCGAAGCAGGATATTTCTGTCACATGTCGAATAATTTTGATTAATTTCCAGCCTAGGTTAAAGGGGTGTAATCAGATGGAACGGGAAGAAATCGGCCGGGTAGAACATTTTTACAGCAAAATTTCCGTGGCCATAATTGGACTGGAGGGCGAGTTAAAAGTGGGAGACAGGATTGCCGTAGTCGGCCCGAAAACCGACCTGGTGCAGGTGGTCAAGTCTCTCCAGGTGGAGCATCAGAACATCGAAGCGGCCAAACCGGGTGACCTGGTCGGCTTAAAGGTGAAAGAAAAAGTCAGGGAAGGGGATCGTGTTTTTAAGCTGAACGAAAAGTAAAGAGAGTGCCTCGCGCTGCAGGCCGGGAGCCGTTTCGAGGCGGCCGGCAGCGGGTGCATTATTGAACCGGTGATTCAACCTCTTGTCGGCTCATTCCAGGCAATTGCTCATCTCTTCAGCAAGGTTTGCGCTTAGTTGCAAAAGGCGGGATGCGGCTTCCGCAAGCCGGGATTCATACAGGTAAACGGCGTGGATCTCCCGGTTAAAAACTGCACCGCTTATTTCCAGCGGGACCAGTGTTTTTAGCCTGAGCTCCTTGCCGATGGCCCAGCCTGAAATAATCGCCGCGCCGAGGCCGGCTTCCACCGCGTTTTTAATCGCTTCAAGGCTGTAAAATTCGGCGATGATTGTCAGCCGCTCCAGGGCCAGGCCCATTTCGGAGAGAGCTTCTTCCATTTCCTGGCGGCTGCCGGAACCGCGCTCACGGACGATTAAAGGCAGCTCCGGCAGTTCTTCTTTTTGAATCCGCTTCCGCCCGCTCCAGGGATGGCCGGCCGGGACAACCAGCACGAGTTTATCTTCAAGGAGCTTTTGGGCGTGCAGGTTCCGCCCGAACGGTTTCCCGGCCATGAAACCCAACTCCACCTCTCCTTCTTTCAGGAGGGCGTAAATCTGGCGGTTATTGCCGATTTCCAGGCTGTAGCTGATTTGAGGGTAGCGGCGGCTGAACTTTCCCAGCAACCCGGGCAGGATATACTCCCCAAAAGTCGGACTGGCCCCCAGGCGGAGATGCCCCCGGAGCGTGCCCCGCAAATCGGTCAGCTCGTTTTCTACCTGGATGGAGCGGTTTTTTAACTCCCGGAGCTGTTTGTAAAGAGCGGCGCCGGCTGGAGTCAGCTCGAGGCCGCGGGCATGGCGGAAAAACAGCTTCACCCCGAATTGATCTTCCAGTTTCTGAATGGCGGTGCTTACGGCGGGCTGTGAGATGTTTAAATCCCGTGCGGTCCGGGTAATATTCCCCGCCTGGGCCACCCTGATAAATATCTCAATTTTGTAATCAAGCATCGCTTCGCCTCACCCGGTTCTATTCTATCATACGGCCGTCCCGCTGCCAAAGGAACGATAAGCAAAAGTAATCCCCGGATAAACAATTCAAATTTTACAGCCGCAGCCGGGCTTTCTATAATAAAAACAAGAGCACTGATCTCCGGGAATGGAGTGTTTATCGCCTTGACGCAGTTGGAAGCCGGAAAGAAGCTGATTGTTTTAGACGGCAAGGCCCCGGGTTTGCTCGCGGCGCTGGCGGTCCTGGTTGGGGTTAACCTGATTCCCCTGGCGCTATTTCCGATCGGTGCCGCCGGGGAAGCCGTCCTGACGTCCCAGGGGCGGGGCGCGCTGGCCGTTCTCGGCTTTGTAATCGTGCTGTGGATGACCGAAGCGCTGCCTTTTGCCGTTTCCGCGCTGACCGGGCTCCTGCTGGTACCGGCTTTCGGCCTCGCTTCCTTCAGCGATACCGTGGCTTACGGTTTCGGGAACCCGGTAATCGTATTTTTTATCGGCGTGCTCATTATCTCGGCGGGGCTCACCCGCTCGGGCCTGGCCGGCCGGCTGACGCAGTTGATCCTGGACCGGATTGGGCTGAGGCCACGCCGCCTGGTCCTTACTTTTCTGGTTGTCGGGGCGGCCCTTTCGATGTGGATCGTCAATATGTCCGCGGCGGCGATTTTGCTCCCGGTCGCTTTGAATATTTTGCGCCGGGCCGGCGCCGCTCCCCGCGGGAGCAACCTGGGGCGAGCCCTGATGATCGCCGTGGCCTGGGGGCCGGCGATCGGGGGTATCGCCACACCCGTAGGCAACGGGGCCAATATCGTGGCCCTGGGCTTCCTGCGCGAGATGGCCGGGATGCGGATCGATTTTTTGCGCTGGATGGCGGTGGGGGTGCCGGCGGCTGTCTTAATCCTGCCTCTGGCCTACCTGGTCTTGATCCGGGTGTTCCCTCCCGAACCGCTGGAGCTGCAGCAGGCGAATTGCGCGGCGGCGGGTCCTGCCGCGCCGGGGTTGCAGCCCGCGGAGCTAAAAGCACTGCTTATTTTCAGCGCGGCGGTGTTTTTCTGGGTGGGGGATCCGGTCTTGCAAATGCTGACCGGCAGATCCATTCCGATTGAAGCGGTGGCGCTCGGCGCGGCGGTTGCCTATTTCCTGCCCGGGATCAATATCCTGACCTGGAAGGAGGCCCAGGAAGACATCGATTGGGGCGGTATCGTGCTCATCGCGGCGGGGTTGTCCCTGGGGATGGTAGTTTACCAGACGGGGGCGGCGCGCTGGCTTGCGGTGGCGGCGTTGTCGCCTTTGGGCGGCTTGGGCCTGTTCTGGCGCATCATCCTGGCGGTGCTGGCCGTGGAGCTGCTCAAGGTGTTTTTCTCCAGCAACACCGTCACCGGGGTGATCCTGGTGCCCTTGGCCATCGCCCTGGCCGCGGACTTTGCGGTAGACCCGTGGCTCCTGGCCGGCCCGGTAGCGATAGCCACCTCCCTGGCCTTCCTGATGGTCACCTCCAGCCCGACCAATGTGATCCCTTACGCCTCGGGGTATTTTTCGATCAAGGATTTCGCCAAGGCCGGCATCCCGTTGACCCTGCTGATCCCATTTTGCGTCGCCCTGGCCTTCATTCTTTTTGCGCCGCTAGTCCGCTGATATTTCGCTCTTTTGCGGCGGCCCCGGGCAGGAAATGGAACGGCGCTGCAGAATAGTGACACAGCATCATTTTTTTTTAGTTTCAAGTTTTGCAAAATTTCGCCTTGCTTGAATTAATTCTATTTTAATCCAAAAAGGAGGCGTTTTAAAGATGCTGGCCGGTGTCAATTGGGATTCCCTGCTTGTTTTTGCCTTCCTCAGCCTTTTCCTGGTCGTGGCCACGTTGCTGCGCAGCCGCATTTCGATTCTGCAAAGGTTTTTAATTCCGAACAGTATCCTGGCCGGGGTGCTGGGGATTATTTTCGGCCAGTACGTGTTCAAGGTGATCGATCCCAACCGGATGGGCGATTATGTCTACCACCTGTTAACCCTGGCTTTTATCGCCATGGGGCTGCGCGGCTCCAGGGTCAAGCGCAGCTACGGGACCGTCACCACCATGGTTGTCCACTGCAAGGGCTACGCCATGCAGGGGCTGCTGGGGATGATCTTCACCCTGGTTGTTATCCTCACCTATATGCCGCGCCTTTTTCCCGCCTTCGGGCTGCACCTGGTGATGGGATACGGCAACAACCCGGGCGTGGCTTACAGCTTCGGGCAGGCCTGGGAGGCGATGGGCTTTACCGGGGGAGCCCAGGTCGGCCTGACTTTCGGCGCCCTCGGCTTTGTTTGGGCTTATATTGTCGGCATCATGATTATTAACTGGGGAGTGCGCCGCAACAAGACCGCCCTCTTTAAAGGTTACCACGAGCTGCCGGCCTCGGTTTTTAAAGGGGTCGTCGGCAGGGACGAGCCGAAAAAGGAGGCGGGGAAGCTGGTCACCTCCGCCGAGGCCGTGGAATCGCTGGCGCTGCAGCTGGCCATCGTCGGCACGGTCTTTCTGGCGGCATACTATTTTCTCCGGGCCGTAATCGGCGGCCTGGATAACCTCGGCGAAACCGGCCACGACCTGGCCAAGCTGATCGGGGGGTTCGGCTTTATCTTCGGGATCCTCTTTGCCCTGCTGCTCCGCTGGATTATGGAGCTGCTGCGGATCGACCACGTGATCGATCAGGGCCTGATGTCCCGCTTGGGCGGCACTTTTGTCGATTACATGATCGCCGCCTCCGTCGCCGCCATCTCCTTGAGCATGATCCGCGCTTACTGGCTGGAGATCGCCGTTCTTTCCACCCTGGGAGGGCTGGCCACCCTGGCCCTGGTTCTGTTCCTGGTGAAAAGGATGCACCGGGACTTCCACTTTGAGCGGGCGCTCTCCTCTTTCGGCCTGCTGACGGGGACGGTGGCTTCCGGGTTGGCCCTGCTGCGGGTGGTCGATCCCCACTTTGAAACCCCGGTGGCCGAAGACCTGGTTTACGCCGGCGGGCTGGCTTTGTTTACCGGCATTCCCATATTACTGCTGGCCAATATGCCCGCCGCGGCTTACCTGGGCGGGGAGTCGCTCCCGGGGCTGATCAAAACCATTATCCTGGTGGCGGCTTATGTCGTGGTTCTCTTTATCGGCTGGAAGATCTACCAGGTCCTTTTCCTGCGCCGCCTGAAGCGCGCCGGCGAGGCCGGCGCCGTTTCCAAATAGACGCCCATGTCCCCGGCTGTATGGAAACACCGAATGTTAGGCCGGCTTGAACGCCGGTGAAACTAAAGTGCCAGGCGCCGGCGTGAACTTGGGCGCCTGGCACCTCAGTTCATGCTCCTTTTATGGCCCCGGGTTCAGGCAGCACTTATTTGGCGGCCCCGGGAAAAGGGTTTTTAGCCTCCATCGCGAATTAAAAGATTTATCTGTTTTGCGGAGGGCGGAGGATTGAATATTTCCGAACTGCAGCCGCGGGACTGCGCCGTAAAAAGCGGGCCAACCTGGCGGGGGCTGGCCAGGGGTGCGCCGATCATGATCGGTTACGCGCCGATCGGGTTTGCCTTCGGGGTCCTCGCTTCGACCGCCGGGTTGAGCGTCGGCGGCGCCGCGGCCCTGTCCGTCTTCGTCTACGCCGGCTCGTCCCAGTTTATTGCGGTGGGGTTAATCGAAGGAGGAGCCGGACCGTGGGCCCTGGCGTTGACCGTTTTCATGGTCAACCTGCGCCACCTGCTGATGAGCGCCTCCCTGGCCCCCTACCTGGGGCGGTTGAGACGCCTGGAGCAAGCTTATTTTAGTTTCGAGCTTACCGATGAGTCGTTCGCCGTGCACAGCGCCTATTTTCAAAACGGCGGTGAGCCTGAGGCGGCCTCGCTTTTTGCCGTGAACACCTCGGCCCACCTGGCCTGGGTGGCCAGCTCCCTGGCGGGGGCTTGGCTCGGCAGCAGGCTGGCCTTCGACACCCGTATCTTCGGCCTTGACTACGCCCTGGCGGCCATGTTCATCGCTTTGCTGGTCTGCCAGCTGGGCAGCCGGCGCCGTGTTTTAATCGCCCTGCTGGCGGCGGGCCTCTCGACGGCGCTATATTTGGGCGGATCAGGGCACTGGTATATTATCCTGGCCACCCTGGTTGCCGCCACGGCAGGGGCTTTGACCGAAAAAGCGCAGGCGCCGGAAGAAGGTGAGCGAAGGTGACGGCGCAGCAGTATTTTCTGGCTGTCGTCCTGATGGCCCTGGTGACTTACCTGCCGCGGCTCCTGCCGGTGCTGCTGCTCTCGAAGCGCGGCCTGCCCGCCCCCCTGGTGCGCTGGCTGTCTTATATCCCGGTGGCGGTCCTGGCGGCCATGCTGGGCCCGCTCCTGCTGGCCCCCGCGGGAACCTTCGACCTTCTCCCTGCCCGGAACCCCGGGTTTTGGGTTTCTCTCCCCGTCTTTCTGGTAGCCTATTTTACCCGCAACCTTTTCGCCACCGTCCTGCTGGGCATGGCCGCGATCGCCCTCTGGCGCCTGCTGCTGTGGTGACAGTTGGGGACGGGGCAATTTTGTCACGTTTGTGACGGTCGCGACGGAACAGTATTCGGGCCACCTTTGATGAACGGCTTGCCTCGCGTGCTATTGTATTGACAGACCCGTAAAGCTGAGCTAAGATGAAAAAAGAAAAAACAAACCGGTTGCCTGTTGCTCAGAGACGGCAGACACCAGGGAGCACATGGGGATCCCCCGCGTGCTTTTTATTTTAATTACGGGAGGGTGATTTACCGATGGGTGGATCCATTCACTTGAGCCCCGTTTCCGGCCCGGTGGAAATTGACGGCGGCGGCATGACCATTGAAGAGGTGGTGCAGGTCGCCCGCCGCGCCAGGGAGGTAACGCTGTCGCCCTCTTCGATCGAGCGGATCGCCGCCTCCCGGGCCATGCTGGAAAAGCTGGTCCGGGAAGAAAGGGTTGTCTACGGCATCACCACCGGTTTCGGCCGGTTCAGCGACGTGGTCATCTCCAAAGAAGACGCCGCCCGGCTGCAGAAGAATCTGATCGCCAGCCACGCCGCGGCGGTCGGGGAGCCGCTGCCCGCAGAGGTTGTACGCGGGGCGCTTCTGCTGCGGGCGGTCGCCCTCGCCGGGGGGTATTCGGGTGTCCGGCCGCTGGTCGTCGAGCAGCTGGTGGCCCTCTTAAATAAGGGGGTCGTGCCGCTCGTACCCTGCCAGGGCTCCCTGGGGGCCAGCGGAGACCTGGCCCCGCTGGCCCACCTGGCGCTCGTGCTCACCGGCCAGGGGGAGGCGTTTTTCCGGGGGCGCCGGATAAGCGGGGCGGCCGTCCTGGCCGAGGCGGGGATGGAACCGGTCACGCTGATGGAAAAAGAGGGGCTGGCGCTGATTAACGGCACCCAGATCATGACCTCGCTCGCCGCCCTGGCGGTCTTTGATGCGGGGAACATCGTCAAAGCGGCGCAGATTACCGCCGCGTTAACCCTGGAGGCACTCATGGCTGTGCCTGACGCATTCGATCCGCTGCTTGCACGGGTCCGCCCGCACCGGGGCCAGGCGCGCACGGCGCGGAACATCGTCCGCCTGGTCGAAGGAAGCGCCCTGATCGGCGCGGACCGCCGCAAAGTGCAGGATGCCTACAGTTTGCGCTGCATCCCTCAGGTCCACGGGGCTACCGCCGACGCACTTGATTATGTGCGCGGCGTAATCGAGGTAGAGATTAACTCCGTCACCGACAACCCGCTCCTGTTTGTCGAAGAAGGGCGCGTCTTATCCGGAGGCAATTTCCACGGCCAGCCGGTAGCCCAGGCCATGGATTTCCTGGCTATCGCCGTCGCCGAGCTCGGCAGTATCGCCGAGCGGCGCGTGGAAAGAGCGGTTAACCCGTCCCTCAGCGGATTGCCCCCTTTTTTGATCCATGAGGGAGGGCTCAATTCGGGTTTCATGATCGCCCAGTACACCGCCGCTTCCCTAGCCTCCGAAAACAAGGTCCTTTGCCACCCGGCCGGCGTCGACTCGATCCCCTCCTCGGCCAACCAGGAAGACCATGTCAGCATGGGCGCCACCGCCGCGCGCAAAGCGCGCCAGGTTGTGGAAAATGTAAGCCGGATTTTGGGGATCGAGTTGTTAACTGCGGCCCAGGCGGTCGATTTTCGGAACCCGCAAAAAATGGGCCGGGGCACGGCTCTGGCGCACAGGCTGCTGCGGGAAGAGGTCCCGTTCATCGCCCGGGATCAACCGCTCTATCCGCTGATCAACCGGGCGGTGGAACTGGTCTCCGGCGGGCGGCTGGTAGAAGCGGTAGAAAAGGAAATTCCCCTTGAGCTGTAGAACTGTTCTTAGAGATTCGCCTTTTGCCGTCTAATGAAAGGGCAAGGGCAATGAAAAACCAAACCGGGGGGAAAAAAGGTGGAGCAGATCGGCAGAACGGCGATTATGTTCGCCCTCTCCCAGGGGACGATGGAAGAGCAGATCAGGCTGGAAGCGGCGGAAAACGGGTTTACCTTGCTTAAGGGGCGGGTCGGGTCGATGAGCAGTGAAAAAATATTTGCCGCCGTGGAAACGGCCGCGGCGCGGGAAAACCTGATCCGCAAAGAGCTCTACCGGGAAACCCACGCCCTCTATCACGCCGCCCTGGACGCATTTGCCGGTATCTGCCGCGGCCAGGTGGGGCTGGGGAGCATGCTGCGCACCGTGGGTTTGATTTTCACCGTAGCCCGGGGGCCGCGCAGCGTTGAACAGCGCGAAGACGGCGACTGGATCGCCGTGGTCCTCTACGGGACGATCGGCGCCCCGGTGAAGGGGTTCGAGCATGAAACGATCGGCCTGGGGGTCAACCACCTCTAACTTGAAGCTCGAACCTTGGAAGCAGGAGGTAGAAAGCAGAAGGTTGGAGACAAACCGCCCGTCTTCCGGCCCCCAAGCGGCGAGATTTATCGATCGGGAGAACGGTCCTCTTGATCGATAGCCAGGAAAACGTCCCCCTGTTCTAGCCTCTTGATCGATGGGAGGTGTTTCGCATGGAAAGAGAGATCCGCGCGCCCCGCGGCACCGCCCTCAGCTGCAAGGGTTGGCCGCAGGAGGCGGCCCTGCGCATGCTGATGAACAACCTTGATCCCGACGTGGCTGAAAACCCGCAGGAGCTGATCGTCTACGGCGGAAACGGCAAGGCGGCGCGCAACTGGGACTGTTTTGACGCCCTGGTGAAGACCTTGCGCCGCCTGGAGGGCGACGAAACCCTGCTGGTCCAGTCGGGAAAGCCGGTGGCCGTATTCAAGTCCCATCCCGACGCGCCCCGGGTGCTGATCGCCAACTCGCTCCTGGTGCCCCGCTGGGCGGACTGGGAGCGCTTCCGCGCGCTAGAAAGGCTGGGGCTGACCATGTACGGCCAGATGACCGCCGGCAGCTGGATCTACATCGGCACCCAGGGCATCCTGCAGGGCACCTATGAAACCTTCGGCGCAGTAGCCCGCCACCATTTCGGGGGCAGCCTGAAAGGGAAACTTGTGCTTACCGCCGGACTCGGCGGCATGGGCGGCGCCCAGCCGCTGGCGGTGACGATGAACGAGGGCGTGGTGATCGCGGTCGAAGTCGACCCGGCGCGCATCGAGCGGAGGCTCAAGACCGGCTACTGCGACCGCACGGCGCAAAACTTGGACGGCGCCCTCGCCATGGCCCGTGAAGCCGCCTGCCGGGGCATACCCCTCTCCATCGCCTTGCCCGGGAACGCCGCCGCGGTGTTCCCGGAAATCGCCAGCCGGGGGGTAATCCCCGACGTGGTGACCGACCAGACATCGGCCCATGATACATTAAACGGCTATATCCCCGACGGGATCGAGTACGAGGCGGCGCTGCGCTTGAGAAAGGACGACCCCGCGGAGTACCAGCGCCGCGCGGCGGCATCGATCGCCAGGCATGTCCGGGCCATGGCCGAGATGCAAAAGCAGGGCGCCGTCGTCTTCGACTACGGCAACAATATCCGCCAAGCCGCCCTGGATGAAGGGTATGCCGACGCTTTCGCTTTTCCCGGGTTTGTGCCCGCCTATATCCGGCCCCTCTTTTGCGAGGGGAAAGGGCCCTTCCGCTGGGTGGCGCTTTCCGGCGACCCCGCCGATATCGCCCGCACAGATCGGGTAATTCTGGAGCAGTTTTCGCACGACCCGCACCTGGTCCGCTGGATCAAGACGGTCGGGGAGAAGGTCCGCTTCCAGGGCCTGCCGGCCCGGATTTGCTGGCTCGGTTACGGCGAGCGGGCCCGTTTCGGGGCGATTATCAACGACCTGGTGGCCGCGGGTGAAATCAAGGCCCCGATCGTGATCGGGCGGGATCATCTGGACTGCGGCTCGGTGGCATCGCCCAACCGCGAAACCGAGGCCATGGCCGACGGCAGCGACGCGATCGCCGACTGGCCGATCTTGAACGCCCTGGTCAACACCGCCGGCGGGGCCACCTGGGTCTCCGTGCACCACGGGGGAGGGGTGGGGATCGGTTATTCCCTGCACGCCGGGATGGTGGTCGTGGCCGACGGAACCCCTGAGGCGGCCCGGAGGCTGCAGCGGGTCCTGACCACGGATCCGGGTCTCGGGATCGCCCGCCACGCCGACGCCGGTTACGAGGCGGCCCGTCAAAGCGCCCGTGAAAACCGGCTCGATATCCCGATGCTGGACAGGTAAAAGGTTAGGGTCTGGATGTCAAGGGAACCGTCCTTTGATATAGATAGAAAATATATATCAAGAGAACCGTCCCCTTGATATACGTCCCCTTGATATATATCAAGAGAACCGTCCCCATGATCTATTTTGGACAGGAGTGATCAAATGCTGATTGTCGGAGAAAAAATCAACACCAGTCGTAAAACGGTCAAGGAAGCGGTGGAAAAAAGGGACGCCGCCTTTATCCGGGCTCTGGCCCGCCGCCAGCTGGAAGCGGGCGCGGACTACATCGATGTGAACTGTGGGACCTTTCTTCAAAATGAACCGGAGCTGCTGAGCTGGCTGGTACGGGAAGTGCAGGATGAACTGGACGGGCGCCCCCTGTGCATCGACAGCCCCAACCCCGCCGCCGTGGAGGCCGCCCTGGAGGCGCACCGGGGCACGGCGATGCTGAACTCGATCAGCGGGGAAAAAGAGCGCTACGCGGCGCTGGAACCGCTGATCGTGCGCCACGGCTGCAAGGTGGTCGTGCTCTGCATGGACGACGCCTCCGGGATCCCCCCCGATGCGGCCACCCGCTTCCAGATCGCCTCCCGGATCATTGAAAGCCTGGTCCAAAAAGGGGTTAAACCCGATGATATCTACGTGGATCCCCTGATCCAGCCGATCAGCGTGGACACGAAAAACGGGCTTTCCGCCGCCGAGACGATCCGCCTGGTGCGGGAGCGCTACCCCGGTGTCCATGCCATCTGCGGCCTGAGCAACATCTCTTTCGGGCTGCCGGAGCGCAAGCTGTTGAACCAGGCTTTTATGGTCGTCTGCGCCGCCTACGGGCTCGATGCCGTAATCCTCGACCCCGAGGACCAAAAGATGATGGCCTTGGTTCATGCCGTCGGAGCGCTCCTGAACCGTGACCCCTACTGCGGCGCCTACCTCAAGGCTTACCGCAGGGGTAGCCTTACTCCTTAGCCGGAAGGCATGTTCCCAGGTTCTTTTAGATTTAACCGGCGCTGGCAGAGGTTGAGTGAAATGGAGGGGAAATATCCACCCGCAATCCGACTTTTGACCTTTGACCTCTGAACCTAGACCTCTGACTGCCAGTATGAGAGGTGCTTTCATGCTGAAAGAACAAACGCTCGAACAGTTTGCCGCCGCGGTGAGCTCCGGCAGCCCCACCCCCGGCGGTGGGAGCGTTGCCGCCCTGGCGGGGGCGCTGGGAGCGTCGCTGCTCGCCATGTACTGCTTCTTAAGCGCCGGCCTGGAAAAATACGGGGCGGCGGCGCTGCTGCTGGAACAGGCCGGGCTGGAAGCGCGGGCGCTCGCCGCAAGCCTGCTGCTGTCCGTCGACCGGGACGCCGGCGCGTTCGACCGGGTCATGGAAGCCTACCGCTTGCCGAAAGAGGCCCAAGCGGAAAAAGAGCGGCGCCGGCAAGCGATCCAGGCGGCGCTCGTGGAGGCCGCCCGGGTCCCGCTGCATACCGCCCGGGAGTGCCTGCGCGTGCTCGAACTGGCCGGTGCCGTTGCCGGGCGGGGGAACCCTTCCGCGGTGACCGACCTGGGTGTGAGCATTCTCCAGGGATGGTGCGGCCTGCAGGGCGCCTGTTACAACGTTCTGATCAACCTGGCTTCAATTGCGGATGAAAAAATAAGGGCGGAGCTTTCCCGGGAGGCGGCCGAGCTTACCGGCCGGGGCGAGCGGGTTTTTGCCGAAAACCGGCAGAAGCTTGAGCAAGAGATCAAAAAGTAAGCGCGCAGCGTGCGGGCGCGCCGCCGGCGGCGACCGCGCGCTTATCCTGCCGCTGCACCGCCTGCATCGGCGAAAAGGTTATTCACCTGCCGGCGGGCGTTTGTGGAAACGCAAGGCAAACCGGGCCTTTGCCGCTGCCGGTATCTTTTGGCAGCACTCAGGCCCGGGGGCGAGCGGAATTATTTTCCCCTGGCGGGATCGGAGGGGTGCAGGATGGCTGAAATGATTCAGTGTGTCCCCAATTTTAGCGAAGGGCGCCGCGGCGAAGTGGTCGAAGCCCTGGCGGACCAGATCAGGGCGGCCGGGGGGGTAAAGCTCCTGGATTATTCTCTCGACTGCGATCACAACCGCTCCGTTTTTACTTTCGCCGGCGGGCGAGGGGAGGTATTGGAAGCCGCTTTCCGCGCCGCCCGGAAAGCGGCCGAGCTGATCGATCTGCGCCGGCATCGCGGCGGGCACCCCCGCATGGGGGCGGTGGATGTCATCCCCCTTGTCCCGGTTTCAGGCGTGACCATGGCCGAATGCGCCGCCGCGGCGCGGGAACTGGGCCGGAGAATCGGTGACGAGCTGGCTATACCGGTTTTTCTCTACGAGGAAGCCGCCTCCGCGCCGGAAAGGCGGAGCTTGGCTGCCCTCCGGGCGGGCGAATTCGAGGGGCTGCAGGCGGCGATCGACGGGGGCAGGAAACCCGATTTCGGTCCCGCCAGGGTTCACCCCACGGCGGGAGCGGTGGCGGTGGGCGCCAGGAGGCCGCTGGTGGCGTTTAACGTCAACCTGAACACCGCGGATGTCGCCGTGGCCAAAAAGATCGCCGCGGCGGTGCGGGAAAGCAGCGGCGGGCTGGCCAATGTCAGGGCCCTGGGCGTCTACCTCGCGGAACAGCAGAAAGCCCAGGTCAGTATGAACCTGGTCAACTGCGACGCCACCCCGCTCCACCGTGTCGCCGAGTTGGTCCGGGTGGAAGCGGCCCGCTACGGGGTCGCCGTGGCGGAAACCGAAGTGGTGGGGCTGATCCCCCAGCAGTATCTCCTTGACGCCGCCGCCTATTACCTGCAGTTGAACCGCTTCACCCCTGACCAGGTCCTTGAAAAGCGGATTGCCGGGCAAACATTATAGTATGCAGGAATGCAGGAATTACAGGGACAGGGACAAGTTATACCCGGGCCGCATAACCGGTGCGACTTACTTTTGAACTGTCAGAGGGTTATAGCCACGCTGCGCCCGTGCATGCAGGTGAGACTTGTCCCGGTTGATAGGTGTGAGCTTTACAGCTTTCAAGTCCCCTAGCCGTAGACGGCCTGCCGCCCGGCCTAAACAGAGGGGTTAAGCGAAGGTAAACAATTTTACCGGAGGAGGGCCTGCCGTGATCGAAGCGGATCTTTTCGTGAAAAACGCGTCCCAGCTCTTAACCCTGGCCGGGTCCAGCGAGACGCCCAAAAGGGGCGCCGCCCTGGCGGAACTGGGTGTCATCCGGGGGGGTGCTGTCGCCGCCCGGGCCGGGGAGATAAAGGCGGTGGGGAGAACGGCTGATTTGGAAAGTGAAATCAGCCTGCTGACCGGCGGGTGCGCCTACGATGCTTCCGGGAAGGTGGTCATGCCCTGTTTTGTCGAGCCGCACACCCACCTTGTTTTTGCCGGCAGCCGCCAGGACGAATTTGTACAGCGCCTGCAGGGTAAAAGCTACCTGAAGATCCTCCAGGCCGGGGGCGGCATTTTGAACACCGTCAGGGCCACCGCCTCCGCCGGCCAGGACGAGCTGCTTTCCGCCGCGCGCCGCCGCCTGGATCTGTTCGCCCGTCACGGGGTTGGGACAGTGGAAATAAAAAGCGGTTACAGCCTGACGGTAGAAGGCGAACTGCGCCTGCTGCGGGTGGTGCAGGAGCTGAGCCGGACTCACCCCCTGGACCTGGTCCCGACTTTCATGGGGGCGCACGCCTTTCCGCCGGTGTACCGTTCCCGCGAGGACGATTACGTCGATCTGGTAGCGGGGGTGATGATCCCCCGGGTGGCGGAAGAGAAGCTGGCCCGTTTCTGCGATGTTTTCTGCGATGTCGGGGTATTTACCCGTGAACAGGCCTGGCGCATCCTCACAGCGGGCAAAAACCACGGCCTGCAGCCGAAAATTCACGCCGATGAGCTGGCCTCATTCGGCGGGGCGGAGCTGGCGGCGGAAGTGAGAGCGGTTTCAGCGGATCATCTCCTGAAAGTATCGGGGGAGGGGATCGGGCGGCTGGCCCGGGCCGGGGTTGTGGCGGTCCTCCTGCCTGGCACCGCTTTTTTCCTTAACGAAGGTTTCGCCCCGGCCAGGCAAATGATCCGTGAAGGGGTGGCGGTGGCCCTTTCCACCGACTGCAACCCGGGCTCCTCTCCGACCGAGGCGATCCACCTGATGCTGACCCTGGCCTGCCTGAAGATGAAGATGCTCCCAGCGGAAACCGTCAGCGCCGCCACGATCAACGCCGCGCACGCCGTCGGGATGGCCCACCTGGTTGGGAGCCTGGAAAAAGGCAAACAGGCCGATATCCTTGTTCTGGACGCTCCCGACTATAACTATATCCCCTACCACTACGGCACCAGCCTGGTGGAGGCGGTTTTCAAAAAAGGCCGGCGCATAATTTAGAAGTGAGAAGTGAGATGTTGGAAGTGAGAATCCCACCCTCGGGGAGAAGCAACGCATTGTAGGGGCGCAGCACGCTGCGCCCCTACGGGTGGGGGCGACTTTTTACCGGGTTGAGTATTCACGCTGGCGAAGAGCCTTTCCCTTTTTCCCTTTGTGTCTACAAAAGGAACGTTAAGGACCGTCCCTAGGTGTCCCTCCCCAGGTGCGCAAGCAGCTGCCGCTTTAAATCTGCCAGCGCGGCAGCGCAGGTGTCAAAAGCCCGGGCGGTTTCTGCTTGCCACCAGGCGGATCGTTCCGGGTTGGCGCCGTCGACGGCGCTGCCGCCGATGCCCGCCGCGCTCAACTGCTTCAGCAGCGCTTCCCGGCCTTCCTGCTCCGCCCGGTAACGGATTGCGGCAAGGCTGTCGCGGTGGCGCTGCCGGATCGACTCGGCGGCGGCGGCAAGGCTGCCGCTTTCTGCGCCGCCGTCCCGGCAGCGGTTCAGGGCCGCTGCGGCCCGTTCGATGTTGCCCGGATCCGCTCCCGCCACGATTGCCCTCAAGAAAGACTGCCTTGCTTTTGCGGCCGCTTCCTGCGGGTAGCGGTTGATGCTTTCCAGCACCTGCTCCAGCGTTGCTTTTTCCGACAGAAAGGAACCGGCCAGGGCTTCCGCCGCCCGGATATATTTCTGCTGTTCATATGCCAGCGCCTCCCTGCCTCCGGCGGCCAGGTGGGCCGTCCGTTCCATGGCCAGTTCGCGGGACGATTTAATTTTAACCATCCTTTTCCTCACCTCCGGAAATATGATATCATAACGTTGATGTTTTGGGCTATGGCTGATCATAGAAGGAGGTCGCAGTATGCGCATCAATGACCGGGTTTACGCTTATCCCTGGCGGGGCCGGGGCAACAACTGTAACAGCTATCTCTACAAGGGGAAGAAAACGGTGCTGTTCGATCCCGGCCACATTTACAACGAATTCCGTGAAAGCTGCCTCGAAGCCCTGGCGCGGCAGATGGCCGGCGACGGGTTCAGCCTTGAGGATATCGAACTGATTTTATGCACGCACGCCCACCCCGATCATGTCGAGGCCGCCGGGATTGTGCGCGAGCGAAGCGGCGCCATGGTGGCGCTTCACCGGCAGGACGAATTTATCCTCGAGGCGATCGAGCGGCGCTACGCCTCCGCCGCCGGCAAGGAGATCCCCGCCCTGCGGCCTGATTTCTATTTGCGCGAAGGGGACCTTGACCTGGGCCTGGAACAACCGGAGCAGATCCGCGTGATCCATACCCCCGGTCATTCGCCCGGCTCATCCTGCTTTTACCTGCCGCAGCAAAAAGCGCTCATCACCGGCGACACCGTTTTCGTCAACAGTATCGGCAGGTTCGACCTGCCCGGCGGAGACGAAGCCGTGCTCGGCGAAAGTGTCGCCAAGCTGGCCGGGCTCGGCGAAGTGGAGCTTCTCCTGCCGGGCCACATGGGCCATCTCGCCGGGGCGGAAGAGGTCCGGCAAAACTTTGCCCGGATCCGGCGCTTCTTCTTCGGCGAAAAGTAAACCCCAGGCACCAAGATGAGCTAAAAAGTTCATTCGGTGCCAGGCACCAAGATGAACTTTTTAGCTCATTCGGTACCGGGACCGCGGCAAAAGGTGAATAAACAGGAGGTTGTCATGTGGACGCGTATCGCAAAATAATACTTTACGGGATCCTGTGCCTTGTTTGGGCGGCCGTTGTTCCCGGTTGCACGTGGTTTAAGGGAGGCGGGGCAACGAAGGATCTGCAGGAGTTCGCCAACGAGAGCGGGCCGGGGGTGTTTTACCGCCAGGCTGAACTGCCGCCGGCGGTGCAAGAGTGGGTGGAGAACGCCGCCCGCAACCTTTACCTCGGGCAGAGCCGGGTGTTCGGGGATTACCGTTATATCCTGGTCACCTACGGCCCGAAACCGACCGGCGGCTACGCTGTCCAAGTTACCGGTGTCATCGCCGGGCCGCACGCAATAACGGTAGCCGTCAAGTTTAAAGACCCTCTCCCCGGGGAGATCGTGACTGAAGCTTTTACCTACCCTTACGACCTGGTCCTGATCCCCGCCGTCAACCTGCCGGTTGAGTTTGCCGGACACGGCGCTCAAGAGCATGTGATGGCTCTGTACGGGATCGATTCCCTGGCCCCGATCGTTGCCGCGTCAGCCTGGATCAAGGTTTTCGAGCCGGCTCCCGGCGCCGCCGTTACCGGCATCGTTCGGGTAAGCGGGGTGGCCTCGGTTTTCGAAGGGTTGATTAGCTACCGCATCGTCAGAAACGGTGCGGTGCTGGCGGCGGATCAGATCATGGCCGGGATGGGGGACTGGTACTATTTCGAGGAAGAGATCCCCCTGGCGGCGATTGTCCCCGGTATAACATCACCCCTGGCGTGCGTGCTGGAGCTGTTCACGATCAGCCCCAGAGACGGAACCGAGGCGGAAAAAGTTTCGATCCCCGTTACGCTCAAACCTTAAGCGCTTTTCCAATGATCGCATTTTCCAGGCTGGCCGTTACCTCGAAGAAGCGGGTGACCGCTTTTTTTTTACTTGCCAAGCGATGTTTTGTTTAAAAGACAGGTGCTTGATTGACGGTGACTGATCAAACTCCGCCAAAGTCCTGCCGGCCGTCACAGCCCGGATAAGTTTTTTCCTGCGGCGAAAAATAAAAGCAAATCTTATGCAAAGCGGGGTATGGCATTATGCGTTACGGTTACCTGTTGTGGGGTGTTCTGGCCGGCGTTGTCGGCGCCGTGGCGGGGGCGCTAATTTTGTGGGGTTCATGGCTTTTGCCGGTGCTGGGGCTGCTGCTGACCAGGGTCAGCTTGCTGCACGGTTTCTTCAGCCTGGCGGTCTTTGGCGCGCTGGGAGGGCTGCTCTACGCGGCGGTACTCCGGCGCCGCCGGCTCAGGCGGGCGGCGACGATCCTGGCCGGAGCCGCCCTCGGGGCTGTGCTCTGGCTGGGCGGGGCGCTGATCGTGATCCCGATGCTCCTCGGATTTACGCCCCAGGTGCAGAGCCCCCTCGATCATTGGGTGCCGCTCGTGGCGTTTGTCTTTTACGGCATCATTGTCGCCCTCCTCTACAGCCGGTGGAGCCTGAAGCAGTCCCGCGCCCGGATTTATTACGCGATCGGGCTGCTCGCGGCGGCGGCGATTCTGACGCCTTTCATGCTCCGGGCCGCCGTGAGCACGGAACCGGAAGCGCTGCAGCTGCCCGAAGGCTACCGGGCCGAAGTGGTGGCCAAGGGCTTTACCTTCCCTACTTCCATCGCGGTGGGGCCAAACGGGTTAATCTACGTGGCCGAATCCGGTTTTTCCTACGGGCCGAAAACCACCACCGCCCGCATCCTGCTTGTTGCACCGGACGGCGCCGTCCGGGAGGTGGCCCGGGATTTTGAGGGGCCGCTGAACGGGCTGGCGCTGCGGGACAACCGCCTCTACGTTTCCCACCGCGGTAAGATCACGGAACTCAACCTGGATAGTGGCAAGCGCAGGGACCTGGTGACCGGCCTCCCCTCCCTGGGGGACCACCAAAACAACGACCTGGTTTTCGGCGCCGACGGGGCGCTCTACTTCGGGCAGGGCAGCGCCACCAACGCCGGGGTGGTCGGCTCGGACAATTTCGTCTATGCCTGGACGGACCGCTACCCCGACTTTCACGACCGGCCTTCACGCAGCTTTACCCTCACCGGCGAGAACTATGAGTCACTGGATCTGGGTACGCCTGATCCCGCCGATACAAAAACCACCGGTGCCTTCGCTCCCTTCGGGACGAAAAGGGGACGCGGCGAAAAGGTTTCAGGGGCGGTCCCGGGCAGCGGGGCCGTCCACCGGTTGGATCTGGCTACGGGAGAGCTGTCTGTATACGCCGACGGCTTGCGTAACCCTTACGGCCTGGCCGTGGACGGCGGGGGCGCCATCTACGCCTCCAACCTGGGTTACGACGACCGGGGGGTCAGGGCGGTTAAAAGCTCGCCGGACTGGCTGGTCAGGCTGCGCGAAGGGGCCTGGTACGGCTGGCCCGACTATGCCGGCACGATCCCCTTGACTGAACCGCTTTTCGCCTCCGGCAGGGGAGTCAACCGCCGGCCGCTACTTTTCGACCCCCCGCCGGTGGAGCCGCCGCTGGCCACCTTCCCGCCGCACTATTCGCCGATGAAGCTGGCCGCCGTTCCCGGCGCATTCCCGGCCCGGGGTTTGCTAGTCGCCATATTCGGCGACGGACAGCCCCTGACCGAAGACCTGGACCGGCTTGTGCCCACCGGCGTGCTCAAAGTCGACCCCGCCAGCGGCCGGTTTGATTGGTTTCTCCGGAACAAGGGCGGGGCGCGGGCCGGGCGCACGGGCAACGGCCTGAAAAGAGCGATCGATGTCAAGTTCAGCCCCGACGGTACCGCGCTCTACCTGCTGGACTTCGGGGTGATGGAGTTTACCGATATGGCCCCCAACGCCATCCCCCGCACCGGCGTGCTCTGGAAAATCATCCCATCAGAATGAAGGGATCCCGCCGCGGCCGCCAGCAATAGTTAATGCCTTGGACATTTCAAAGGGCTCAATAACTTAATAAATGGTGCCAGGCACCATTTATTAAGTTATTATGGGCCGGAGCCAAGCTGCCCAACACAAGGCATGATAAAAAAGGATATCCGGGGCGTCTTGTAGAAAGTTCATCCAGGTTAGCGCGGTGCAGCCGGCGCCGCTGTGTTCGGCGGAATTAAAGGGGCGGCGCATAAAATCGGATCCGGGAGTGATTCTATGTACGCGGTGATTCTGGCGGGAGGCAGCGGCACCCGCCTCTGGCCGCTCAGCCGGGAGCATTTTGCCAAGCAGTACCTGGCCCTGGGCGACTCCGCTTTGAGCCTTTTTCAGGAAACGGTGGCCAGGGTGCTGCCCGCCGTTCCCGAGGAGCGGGTGCTGGTGGTAACCCACCGTGACCAGGAAGGGGAGATCCGGCGGCAGCTCTCCCTGTTGGGCCTAAACAAGGTGCCTGTGCTCGGCGAACCGGAAGCACGCAACACCGCGCCGGCGATCGGGCTGGCCGCATGGCGCCTGGCCCGGGCGGGCGGCCCGGCGGC
>JAGUZX010000087.1 GCA_020060545.1 Desulfovibrio sp.
AGCTGCAGCTGGCGCAGCTGGAGACCCGCGCCGGGCTGGCCCTGCAGCGCCGCCTGCAGCAGGAAAAACAGCTCCTCGATTATACTGTCACCGGCCGGTTTTACCGGCAGCCCGGGCGGAGGGTAGAGCGCTCCCGGGAGCAGCTGCACCGGCTGATAGACCGGCTGCGCCAGGAAACGGTCCGCGGGATTAAACTTAAAGGGATGCAGCTGGCGTCTTGGGATGACAAACTGGAAGGCTTCAGCCCGCTGAAGGTGATGAACCGCGGCTACAGTTACTGCCGGGACGAGCACGGCAAGATCGTCCGCTCGGTGCGCGATATCAAAGTGGGGCGGCTGCTGCAGCTCAGTTTCAAAGACGGGCGGGCTGCCTGCCGGACCGAAACGGTGGAGGAGGGGCCTGAATTTGTCCGGTAAAGCGGAAAAAGAGATATCTTACGAAGCAGCGGTCAAGCGCCTGGAAGAGATTGTCCGCCAGCTTGAAGACGAGGAAATCCCTCTCGAAGAATCACTGGCCTTATTCCAGGAGGGGATCAAACTTTCCCGTCACTGCCGGGAGAAGTTGGCCGAGATCGAGTACCGGGTCGAGTATCTTTTGAAAGAAGAGCAGACTTTTAAGGAGCAGGCGCCGGGCGGGGACGCTGCAGAGAGCGCCGGTAGGGACGGCGATGATTGACTTTGATCTTTACCTGGAGCGGCAGCGGGAGCGCATTAACCGCGCCCTTGAGCTTTGCCTGCCTGCGGAACAGATACCGGCGTCGCTATTTAACGCGATGCGCTACAGCATTATGGCCGGCGGCAAGCGGCTGAGGCCCCTGCTGACCCTGGCCGCGGCGGAAGCGTTGGGTGTAGACGGCGTCCGGGTTATGGATATCGCCTGCGCCGTGGAGTTGATCCATACCTATTCGCTGATTCACGACGACCTGCCGGCCATGGACGACAGCGACCTGCGCCGTGGAAAGCCCACCTGCCACCGTGTTTACGGGGAAGCGGTGGCAATTTTAGCCGGGGATGCCTTGCTGACCCTTGCTTTCGCGCTGCTGGCCCGCTACGGCCTGGAGAAGGGTTGCGCGAGGGCCGCCTGCCTGATCAGCGCGGAATTGGCCGCTGCAGCTGGCGCGGCAGGAATGGTCGGCGGGCAGGTCCTCGACCTGGAGGCCGAGGGACAGTTGCCGGACCTTGCCGGGCTGGATCGGATGCACCGCTTGAAAACCGGCGCCTTAATCCGGGCGGCGGTACGCAGCGGCGCCCTGGCCGGCGGCGCCGCGCCGCGGGAGCTCGAGGCGCTGTCCGAATACGGCTCCCGGCTGGGGCTGGCTTTTCAGATTATCGACGACCTTCTGGACCGTGAGGGGACTGCAGCCGAACTGGGGAAGAAAACGGGGGTGGACCAGGGTCGGGGCAAGGCTACTTACCCGGCCTTGATCGGCCAGACAGCGGCCCGCCGCCGGGCCGAAGCGCTCCATGCCGAGGCGGTATCTTTCCTGGACGGCCTGGAAATACCGGCCGGCAGCCTAAGGGAGCTGGCCCGCCGCCTCGTTTATAGAAATAATTAGCAACTACTCAGGAGTCAGAAGCCAGGAGTCAGAATGTACAAGGGGAGAAAGTACTGCTTTCACCCAATGAGAGAACGGTTTATCGTCTGTAGTATTTTTTAATTCTCACTGCTGAATTGTGAATCCCGGACCATAGTAACCACAAAAAATTAATCAAGGAGGTTGGTTTTGAATGGGTATGGCGGAAAAAAGTTGCGATTATTTTCTGGATGTGCTGGCTTCAAAGGCGCCGGTCCCCGGCGGTGGTGGGGCGGCGGCGATGGGAGGCGCGATCGGGATGGCGCTCTCCAACATGGTGGGTAACCTCACTGTCGGAAAAAAGAAATTCGCCGATGTGGAGGAAGAAGTAAAAGAGTTGGTGGAAAAAGGCTGCCGGATTATCGGCGAACTGAAAGCGCTGGTAGACAAGGACGCCGCGGTTTTTGAACCGCTTTCCAGGGCGTACGGCCTGCCGAAAGATACGCCGGAAGAGGCCGCGTACAAGGCGAAAGTGCTGGAAGAATGCTCCATCACGGCCTGTTCGGTGCCGCTCGAAATCATGCGCCAGGCGTATGCGGGGATCAAGATTCATGAACGGATGGGTCAAATCGGGACGAAGCTTGCCATTTCGGACGTGGGCTGCGGGGTTGTATTTTTAAAATCGGCCCTGATCAGCGGCTACCTCAATGTTTTAATCAACCTGGGCGCGATCAAAGACAAGAAATTCCTGGACGAAACCTCCCGGGAAATCGACCGCCTTTTGGCTGACGGCAGTAAAATAGCCGATGAAACACTGCAACTGGTGATCCAAAAAATCAAATAAATATCCGGATTTGCTGTAAAGGCAAATTTTACAATCTGGAGGTAGATTATGGCTGAGAGCTTAAAAGGCAAAGCGGTAGTAGATGCGATGAAAGCGGAACTGAGTCAAAGGGTGGAAATTTTAAAAGCCAAAGGGATAACGCCGAAGCTCGGGATCATCCGGGTCGGCGCACGCCCCGACGACCTCTTTTACGAGGGCGGGGCAAAAAAAACCTGCGAGTCGATCGGCATGGCTTACGAGGTGTTCGAATACCCCGCCGACATCGCCCAGGAAGCATTTGAAAAAGCGGTTCTCGATGTGGGCGCCGACAAAACAGTTAACGGCATTTTGATGTTTGCTCCATTGCCCAAGCATCTTGAAGACAAAAAAATCCGCTCCCTGATCCCGGTGGAAAAAGATGTGGACTGTATGAACCTGAGCAGCGCCGGCAAAGTCTTCGCGGACGAACTGACCGGGTTCCCCCCGTGTACTCCCACCGCCTGCATGGACGTTTTAAAATTTTACGACATTCCGCTCAAAGGCAAACAGGTGGTTCTGGTGGGCCGTTCACTGGTGGTGGGCAAACCGCTGGCGATGCTTTTATTGCGCGAGCATGCCACCGTCACGATCTGCCATACCCGGACGGTGAACCTGCCCGCTGTCTGCGCGGGCGCCGAAATCCTGATCGCCGCGGCGGGAAAGGCCAAAATGATCGACAGCAGCTATGTCAAACCGGGGCAGATCGTGATCGATGTCGGGATCAACGAAGATCCCGACAACCCGGGAAAATACTGCGGCGATGTGGATTTCGCCGCAGTGGAGCCGATTGTGGATAAAATAACGCCGGTTCCCGGCGGCGTCGGCTCTGTTACCACAATCGTCCTTTGCAAGCACACGGTCATGGCTTGCGAGATGCAACACAACCTGCGCTAAGCCGGACAAAAGCGGAACCCTATTCCAAGCGCCGGGGCCCGTGCGGTCAGGGGCAACCTTTACGGCTGGTTGAGAAAAAAAAGTTGATATGCTATAATTGAGCTTGACAAAATAGAAGCATAAGTGGTGCAGTATTCTAGTTGGAGCGCCCTCTTTGAAAACGGGCCTAAAAATCCGTTAAGGGCACAGCGATGAAGTTCCTGGTGCTGGCCGCCTACGCCCAGTGGGGAGCTGGTGCTGGGAGTTAAGAAGGACGGGGCGATCTACAAAGGCATGTAGGCGTTGACCCTGCCTTCGCGGAGACCCAATGACGGTGGTGGATTGTCGAAAGGACAAAAGACTACTGCTTGGGAATGAACCTGTATGCGGTGCAAAGCTGTGTGCAGTGTAGCCTGCCTTGAGTGGAGCGGGTAGAGGGGATCAAATTCCTGAAACCCTCTCTGCAAAAGAGGCTAGGGGACGGGAAGGCTCCAGCGAGGAAATCTCCTAGACTGCTCTCGCAAGAGAAGCGCGCCAGGGATTAAAGTGCGAGCTAAGTGGTAATCCAGTTCTGCCGGTGGCGACAGGGCAGGGATAATCTGAAAAGGGAACTACCTGTTCGGCAACGACGGGCGATTATTCGGGAAAGCCTGCTGGACCTATGCCGCAACGTTTACCTGGCCTGCTACCACTTATGTTTTGATTGTACGGGGCTTTACGCGGCCGCCGCTTAAAAAGCCTTTAAACATTGATCCCGGCGGTAAACGGCACGGCGCTAAAATTGTTTTGCTCCTTGCTGCAAGTACATAGCTTGGCCATTTGGCCGCCTGACCGGTTTTAAATCTGCCGCAGGGTGCAACGAAGATAGGCTCCAGGCTCCGGAACGCAGCTCACAGAAAGAGGTTGCCCGCAAGATATTTTAACTTGTTTGCAGCAGTATGGTGGTGCCGGGTGAGAAAAAATAAAAAAAATCGACTGGCTGTGCGCTGGGTTCTGGCGATCTTCTTGTGGACCTTTATCCTGGCTGCCGTACTCGGTTTTATGGCCCAGTTTATGGTGAATGTACTCCATTCTTATTTTTTGTCTTTTTTGATTCTGGCAGCGGTTGTTTTACTGGGCGTTATTTTCGATCTGATCGGCACCGCCGCCGCGGCGGCGGATATCGCCCCGCTCAACGCCAAGGCTGCGCGGAGGGTTTTCGGTGCGCGGCGCGGGGCATACCTGGTCCAGCATGCCGATCAGGTGGCGAATTTTTGCAACGATGTGGTCGGCGACATCAGCGGTATTGTCAGCGGAACCTTGGTCGCGATGATCGTCCTCCGGTTGATCGCTTCCTGGCCCTATGATCGGGCCGAGCTGTATGCCGGAATTTTATTGACGGCGCTTGTGGCCGCCTTTACCGTGGGAGGTAAAGCCTGGGGCAAAAACCTGGCGATTAACCGTTCCACCGAAGTGATTTTAATCGTCGGGAAAATAATCACCCGGCTGGAAAAGCCGTTCGAGCTATTTTCAGCGAAGAGACGCAGAAATAATTGAGGTGAATGGTTGATGGGAGATTTAATCAGCCGGCTTAAACTGCCCGATGATCTTAAGCATCTGAAGGCAGACCAGTTGAGCCAGTTGGCCGGTGAGATGCGGGACTATATGATCCGGACGGTGGCGGACAACGGCGGGCACCTGGCAGCCAGCCTGGGCGTAGTTGAGCTTGCCCTGGCTCTGCACAGCACCTTTGAAAGCCCGCGGGATCGCATCATTTGGGATGTGGGGCACCAGAGCTACCCGCACAAACTCCTGACGGGGCGGTTGGAGCGATTCAGCACCCTGCGCCGCTATGCCGGGCTAAGCGGCTTCCCCAAACGCTCGGAAAGTGAGCACGATCCCTTCGGAACAGGGCACAGCAGCACTTCTATCTCGGCGGCGCTGGGATTGGCCCGCGCCCGTGATTTTTGGGGCGAACAATACAAGGTAATCGCGGTAATCGGCGACGGCGCCCTGACCGGCGGGATGGCCTACGAAGCTTTAAACCATGCCGGGCACATCAAGGCGGACCTGATGGTAATCCTCAATGACAATGAGATGTCCATCGGCTCCAATGTGGGCGCCATGTCGGAATATTTGGGCCGGATTCGATCGGACCCCAAGTATTCCCGGCTGAAATCTAAATTTGAGCAGGCGTCGATCCGGATCCCGTTTGTCGGTAAAAAAATAATCAATTCGGCGGAACGGATCAAGGGCGGCTTGAAATATTTAATGATGCCGGGCATGCTTTTCGAGGAGCTCGGTTTAATCTACTTTGGCCCGGTGGACGGACACAACATCGCCGCTATGAAGAATGTTTTCCGGCGCGCCGCCCGGATGAAGGGGCCGGTGCTGGTCCATGTGCTGACGGAGAAGGGAAAGGGGTACAGCTATGCGGAAGAGGCGCCGGAACGGTTTCACGGTATCGGGCCGTTCGACCTGGAAAACGGGATCCCCCGCGGCAAGAAAAACAACCCTACCTATACCGAGGTATTCGGGCAGGCGATGTTGCGGTTGGGGCATCAGGACGAGAAGATCATCGCCGTCACCGCCGCCATGGCCGCGGGGACCGGTCTTAGCTATTTTGCCGATGCGTTCCCGGAGCGTTTTTATGATGTGGGTATCGCCGAGCAGCATGCGGTGACCCTGGCGGGAGCCCTGGCCGCGGGAGGATTAAAGCCGGTAGTGGCTATTTACAGCACCTTTCTGCAGCGGGCGCTGGACCAGCTGATCCATGATATTTGCCTCCAGAAGTTACCCGTGGTTTTCGCTGTCGACCGGGCGGGAATAGTCGGTGAGGACGGCGAAACCCACCAGGGCCTGTTCGACCTTTCGTACCTGCGCAGTATCCCCAATCTGGCGGTGATGGCCCCCCGGAATGAAGCTGAACTGCAAAATATGCTTTACACTGCTGTTACCGCTTCAAACGAGCCGGTAGCGTTGCGCTACCCCAGGGATGCCGGTGAAGGGGTGGAGCTTGGCGAACCGGGCCTGCTGCCCTGGAGCAAAGGGGAAATACTGCGGGAAGGTGAAGATATGCTGATCCTGGCTGCCGGCACGACAGCCAACGCGGCGCTGGCCGCGGCGGAGAAGCTGTTCTGGCAGGGGATCAGGGCGGCGGTGATTAACGCCCGTTTCATTAAACCCCTGGATGAAGAGCTAATCCTGGACTGGGCCCGGCGCTGCGGCGCGGTGATCACGGTGGAAGAAAATGTCCTGACCGGAGGATTCGGCAGCGCTTTGCTGGAGCTCCTGGAGAAACACGGCCTCTCCATTCCGGTCAAACGTCTCGGGATCGACGACCGGTTCGTGGAGCAAGGGCCCAGGGCGCTCATACTTTCCCTCTACGGCCTGGATGCCGAAGGGATTTACAAGGCCGCCCTTTCCTTTGCCCGGGGGAAGGCGGCGAAGCAATCCTTTTGATGACTCCCGCCTCTGCCATTCGCCTCGACCTCCTGATGGCGGAACGTTTCCCTCAGCTGAGCCGCAGCCGGGCTAGGGGGGAAATTATGGCCGGGCGGGTACTGGTGGACGGCCGGGTTTGCGACAAGCCGGGTGAATTAATCTCCCGGGAGGCGGCGGTGACTCTGTTGGAGCCGGAGAACCCCTTTGTTAGCCGGGGCGGGCTGAAGCTGGAGGGAGCGCTGCGCGACCTGTCCATCGCGGTGGAGGGGCTCGTGATCCTGGATGTCGGGGCTTCCACGGGCGGTTTTACCGATTGCCTGCTTCAAAAAGGGGCGCGGCGGGTTTACGCCCTCGATGTGGGCTACGGCCAGCTGGCATGGCGTTTGCGGAACCACCCGCAGGTTGTGGTTATGGAACGTTTTAACATCCGCCTCCTGGAACGCCGTGATCTGCCCGAAACTCCCGCCATGGCCGTTGTGGACGTGTCATTTATTTCGCTGAAGCTGGTCCTGCCGGTGCTGTGCGCCGTTGGGATCAATGCGGTTCTGGCCCTGGTCAAGCCCCAGTTCGAAGCGGGCCGGAACAAGGCCGCCAGAGGCCGCGGCGTGATCCGGGATCCCGCGGTCCACCGCGCGGTGTTGCTGGATCTGATCTCTTTCGCCTGCCGCAACGGCTACTGCTGCGCCGGGCTCGCTTTTTCCCGCCGGCCGGGGCCCCGTGGTAATATTGAATTTTTCCTTTACCTGACCCGACCGGGCGGCGCCTGCTGCTGCCCGGTGCCGATCGAGGCGGCGGTGGCCGCCGTGGTGGAACGTTCTCACCGGGAGCTGACATGATAAAAGGAAAAAGCGGCGCTCCGGCGAATGAATAAAATAGACCTTTTTTGGGTAATCACTTGGAAAACAGCCGGGGCAGCAAGCTTTACCTGCATGCCGGCGCCGCCATTGATAAAGGCTGAACCGAGCGGAGGTGATGGAGTGCGCCCGCTGGATTACCTGCTGCTTTTGCTTTTGTCGGGCGCTTACCTGGTCTACTTCATCAGGCGGAAAAGGAAGCCTCCGACAGCGCGCCGCCGTTCGGACAGCCGCCTTTCACGGCGCGAACAGAGCGCCTGGCAAAAACTGCAAGCCGGAGGCTACCGTCTGGAGGAGATCCACCCGTCACTTCCGGTAACGGTAAGCGCCGATGATAAGAAGAAAGAATTCACCTGTGACGGCGATTTTTTGGTCAGCAAGGGCGGCCAAATTTACCTGGTCAAAGTAAGCCGGGGGGGCGGTGTTTCAATCAGTTCTCCCGCGCTGCGCCGCGAGCTGCTGCTGGATTGCCTTTTATTCCAGGCCAGGGGCATTCTGCTTTATGACGGGGAAAAAGAACGTTTCCAGGAGCTGTCCTTCTTGCTTAACGGAGGCGCTGAAACAAGCCGGGACAGAATCCTCTGGCAGGCCGGGTTATTGATGTTGATTGTAATCGGCATAGCTTTTCTTTACCGTCTTATTTTTACAGGAGGCGGCCCATGAACTGTATCGGCCTGATCCCCAACTGGCAGAAGGAAAATACAGCTCTGGTAGTGGAGAAGATCAAGGACTTTTTTACCCGGCGCCGGGTACAACTCCTGGTGGCCGGAAGCGGGCAAGACCGATTTAGCACCGGTGTTTCCCTGGCTGAAGAGCTGGACTCCTGGCGGGAGCGGGTTAACCTGGTTATCGTGGTCGGGGGAGACGGGACTATTCTTAAGGCGGCGCGGGATCTGGCGCACTGGGATATTCCGATCCTGGGGATCAACGTGGGGCAAAAGGGGTTCCTGGCCGAAATTGAAGTAGAACAGATGGATCGCTACCTGCAGTATATTCTGGCCGGGCGGTTCGAGTGCCAAAACCGGATGATGCTGGAGGCAACGGTGCAACGCGGCCCGAAGATCCTGGACCGTTACCTGGCGCTCAATGACATCGTCGTTTCCCGGGGTCCATTTTCGAGGATTGTCCAGGTCGACACATTCGTCAACGATGATTTTCTGGAAAGCTATTCCGGGGACGGGGTCATTGTGGCCTCACCCACGGGATCCACCGGCTACTCTCTTTCCGCCGGCGGCCCGATCGTCAACCCCTCCATGGAGCTGCTGGTCATCACGCCGATTTGCCCGCATACCCTCAACAACCGTTCCGTCATTGTCACCGGTTCCGAGCGGATCTCGATGCGGGTCAGTTCGCGGCTGGCCCAGGTTGTGCTCACTGTGGACGGACAGGTGGGATTTGCCCTGGAGGATGATGATGAAGTGATTGTTTACCGTTCGGAACGGAAAGCAAAGCTGGTCCAGTTTAAAGACAATTCCTTCTACCGGCTGCTGCATCAAAAGTTGAAAGGCTAAGGCGCGGGAGGGGTTAAGATGCTGGCGGAGCTGCGGGTGTCCAATTTAGCCCTGATCGACGATCTCAAGTTGACGCTGGGCGCCGGGTTGAATGTGCTCAGCGGGGAAACGGGGGCCGGTAAATCGATCGTGATCGGGGCGATCAACCTGCTCCTGGGTGACCGGGCCGCCGTGGAGCAAATTCGCGAGGGCGAGGAGACGGCCCTGGTCGAAGGCATTTTCAACAGCGGGGCGGCGCTCTTCCCGGAAGTGAGAGCCTTGCTGGAAGAAGCGGGGATCGAGGCGGGAGAGGAGTTGATTGTCGCCCGGGAAGTATCCCGGGGCGGGCGCAGCGTGGGCCGGGTCCAGGGCCGGGCGGTGCCGATCTCTTTTTTGAAGGAGTTGGGGCAGCTTTTGGTGGACCTGCACGGGCAGCACCAGCACCAGTCGCTTTTGCGCACGGAATACCACCTGGAGCTGCTTGATTCTTTTGGTGGGGAGAAAACAGCCGCCTGCCGCAGGCTTGTGGCCGGGTTGTTCAAGCGCCGCCAGGAGCTGCGGCAGGAACTGTCCGCCCTGGGGCAGGACAGCGCCGCCCGGGAGCGGCGGATGGACATTCTCGCCTTCCAACTGAAGGAGATCCAGGCCGCCCGTTTGAGCGCCGGCGAAGAAGAAGAACTGCTGAAACAGGAAAGGATACTGGCGCATGCCGAGAAACTGGGCTTGATTGTAACCCGCGCTTATTCCGAAATTTACGCCGGCGACGAGAGCAGTGCGGCCGCGGCCCTGGTTGACAGGGTAAACAGTTCGCGCGGCGCCCTGGTCGAAGCGGCGCAGATTGACGAATCGCTGGCGCACCTGGTCGAGATGCTCGAAAACGCCGCCGCCCAGCTGGAAGAGGTATCCCTGGAACTGAGAGATTACCGGTCCAGGATTGAGTTCAACCCGGCGGAACTGGCGGCGACCCAGGAGAGGCTTAATCAAATCCGCACCCTGAAACGCAAGTACGGCGATACGGTTGAGCAGGTGCTGGCATTCGCCGATCATGCGGCACTGGAACTGGAACGGCTGCAGAACAGCGAAGCGCTGGCCGGGCAGATTACACAGCAAATCGCCGTGCTGGAGGATCAATTAAACGCGGCTTCCCTGGAGCTGCGCGGCTGCCGGGAGGAAGCGGCGGCCGGGCTGGAACGGCTGCTTGAAGACAGCCTGCATGAACTGGCCCTCCCCAATGCCCGGATCAAGATCGCATTTACGGCCAGAGATGCTTATACCGTCAAGGGTATGGATCAGGTGGAGTTTTTGTTTTCAGCCAACCCGGGAGAGACGGTCAAGCCGCTGGCCAGGATCATTTCCGGCGGCGAGATGTCCCGGGTGATGCTGGCCCTGAAAACGATCCTTGCCCGGCAGGATCGCATCCCCACCCTTATTTTTGATGAGGTGGATGCCGGTATCGGCGGGGCGACGGTCCAGGCGGTGGCGGAAAAGCTGTCTCTCCTGGCCGGGCACCACCAGGTGATCTGCGTCACCCACAGTCCGCAGATCGCCGCCATGGCCGACCGCCATTTTCAGCTGTATAAAGAGCTGGCCGGAGAACGGGCGTTAACCAGGGCGGTGCAGTTGGAGGAGAAGCAGCGCCGCGAGGAGCTGGCCCGGATGCTGGACGGGGCCAGTATCGATCAGGTCAGCTTGCAGCATGTGGACAGCCTGCTCGATCGCGCGCGGCGTTTTAAGCAGGAGGCCGGAACTTAAAACCCGGAGGTGGCAACCGGTGCGGCTGGAAGAGATGATGACCCGGGATTTTGCCACACTGCGCCCGGACGACACTTTAAAAAAGGCGGTGCGCCTGCTGCGCGATAGCCGGCGCGACGGGCTGCCTGTGCTTAATGCAGACGGCAGCCTGGCCGGGATATTTACCAAGACAAACCTCTACGATGCCCTGCTGAAAGAGCAGAATCTGGAGCAGGACATTCAACCTTTCTACAACCGCAATGTGGTCAAGTTATCCCAGGATTTAACCTACAGCCAGGTGATCGAGGCGGTGCGCAAGATCCCCGTGGGTACAGGGGTGGTAGTGGACGCCGCCGGGGCCGTAGTCGGCCTTTTTACCAAAGTTGAACTGATCACCTCCCTCTTCAAAGAAGAGAAGCTTCTGAGCGCCCGCCTGAAAGCGATGTACCAGGCCATGCACAACGGGCTGGTTTCAGTCGACAGCGACTGCCGGATTAATTTTATCAACCGGTCCGCAGAGCAGCTGCTGGGGCTGAATCACAGCCTGATGAAGGGACGCCCGTTGGGCCAGGTGCTGCCCGGTTTGGAGATGGAGCGGGTGCTGCGCGAGGGGACGGTGGAGGTAGGGGTCAAATACAGCGTCAATCAGGCGGTCACCGTGGTCAATAAGACGCCTCTGGTCGACGGGGGCAGGGTCGTGGGCGGCATCGCCATTTTTCAGGATGTCACCGAATTGGAGATGATCGCCCAGGAGCTTGGCAGCGTGAAAAGGCTGAACCAGACCCTGGAAACGGTCCTCGATATCGCTTATGACGCGATGGTGGTGGTGGATGAAAAAGGCTTTATTGTCCTGGCGAACCGCACTTTTTACGATTTTCTGCGCTTGAACGAAGAAGCGGTCCTGCATCGTCCGGTCAGCGAAATATTGGAGAACAGCCGCCTCCCCGTGGTGGTTAAAACCGGCATCCCCGAATTGAACGATATCCAGTTTATCGACGGCAAGCCTTTTGTGGTTTCACGTATGCCGATTGTCCGGGACGGCCATGTGATCGGGGCCGTAGGCAAGATCGGCTTCCGGCGGGTGGATGAGCTGCGCGAGCTGGCCGGCCGGCTGGAGGCGATGAGCAGCCGCCTGGAACATTTCCAGGCGGAGCTAAAAAAAGCCCGCTTCCGGGAGCAGCCTTTTTGTTTTGATGATATCATTACCATCAACCCCGCCATGGAGTCGTTAAAACGTGAAGCGCTCCAGGCGGCACAGGGCTTATCCACGGTGCTGATCTACGGGGAAAGCGGCGTCGGCAAGGAACTTTTCGCCCAGGCGATCCACCAGGCCGGCCCGCGCCGCGAAGGCCCCTTCGTCAAGGTAAACTGCGCCGCCGTCCCGGAAAACCTGCTTGAATCGGAGTTCTTCGGCTACGCCCCGGGTGCCTTTACGGGAGCCCAAAAAGAAGGCAAACAGGGGCGTTTCGAACTGGCCGACAAGGGCACTCTTTTTCTGGATGAGATCGGCGACATGCCGCTCAACCTGCAGGCAAAGCTGCTGCGGGTCCTGCAGGATCATGCCTTTGAACGGGTGGGCGGGA
The DNA here is from genome assembly GCA_020060545.1 of Desulfovibrio sp. Lineage (GTDB taxonomy): Bacteria > Bacillota > Dethiobacteria > DTU022 > DTU022 > JAGUZX01. The sequence goes on from JAGUZX010000087.1 coordinate 12,330, forward strand.
TCGGGACGGTACGGGTCGACATCAGGGTCATCGCCGCCACAAACCAGGACCTGGAGAAAAAAGTGCGGGAGGGAAGCTTCCGCAAAGATCTTTACTTTCGCCTGAATGTAATCCCGCTTCCCGTGCCTCCCCTGCGGGAACGTCCCGAGGATATCCTGCCCCTGGTCCACGCCTTCTTGCGCAAGTACAATGTTATCTTCGGCATTGCCGTGCGGGATATCTCCCCGGCGGCGCTGGCGCTGCTGCAGGCCTACAGCTGGCCGGGCAACGTGCGGGAACTGGAGAACGTGGTCGAGCGGGCGATGAATTTTACCAGTGAAAAAGTGATCCAGGTCGATCACCTGCCCGCCCACCTGCGGCGGGGGCATCCCGCCGGGCAGGCGCCACCGCCGCAGCCCGAACCGCCCGCCGGGGAT